>CAYMXT010000496.1:0-1501 GCA_964394415.1 uncultured Planctomycetales bacterium | reverse complement strand
GTGCCGTTGCCGTAGCCGCGAGTGACGACGAGACCGATGGCCATCAGGTCGCCCTCGTGATCGCGGTCGGCGCGGAACCGTCATTCAGCGTGAGCGTGAACGCCGTCGTCGTGCCATCGAGCTTCTTGACCGTCATGGTCGTCGCGCTGATCCCGAATTCAGTCAACATCTGCTGAATCTGCATGAGCGCTTGGGCGACCGTCGGGGCGGCCCCATCGGCGGCATACGACTCCGTCAACTGCCGCGTGTAGAGCGCATCCACGCCGGCATTCGACAGCGCATAGCCTGACTTGCTCGCGGTCGCCACGACGACGCCGTCCGTGCCGGTATCCGCAAGGATCGCGTCCACCTTGCCGTCCAGTGTCGTGCCGGTGTCCACGAGAATCGCCGCCGTATCGACCTTGATCGCCGCCACATCCGCCGATACCGACGCGCCAGCCGGTGCGCCCAAGCGCGCGAACGAGTCGCCCGTCTGCGGCGTGTGCCCCGTGAGCGTCGTCACCGTCGGAATCACGTTGTTCGTGCCCGCGTAGCCAGTGCCATCGAAGAACGCTTCGGCATTGTCTGCCGCCGTGGCATCGCCGCTCAGTCGCACCGCATCCGCGAGCGTGTACTCGCCGAACGTGCCGGCTGTTGCGTGCCCGCTGCGGGCTTCGTCCCAGACCGCATCCGCAATGGTCTCAACGGTCGCTGCGTCGAGGCCGATGTCGAAGATCATGTACTCGTCGCCGCTGGCCGGCGTGCCGGTGAATGCCAAGCTGACCGTCGCGACGCGACCAGTCGAGTATGAAATGATCTGCCGTGACTGCCCCGCGCAGACGCCGGTCAGCATCCGGATACCTTGATACTTGAAGTAGTCCGTCGTCGTAGGCGCCGAGCCATCAAGAGTCAATGCCAGCGTCGTGCCGGTGGCCCCAAGGGTGGACTGCCGCGCAGGCTTGAGTCGTGCGCCGAATGAGCCGGCCGCGACGTAGGACGCTGCGAGCGCATTCCAGACCGCCGCTGCGTTGTCGTTCGCACTCGGCGCCGATGCGCCTGGGATCGTGCCGCCAGGCAGAATCGCATAGACCGATGTGGCGTCTGGCGTCGTGACCCACGTGCCGTTCATCGTCGCCGTGCGCGTTGCGCCAACATAGTCGCTGATGTACTGCGACTGCCCAGCGCCGGTTCCTGCGACGATCATCAACAGCGAATTGTTGTAGAAATCGTTGGATGCAGACGCTCCGCTCGCGAGGACCGCCGTGGTTCCTGCACTACCGGCCTGCATGGTGCCGGAATGGTTCGCTTGCAGGTTCGCACCAAAGCTGCCGGCCGTAACGTGGCCGCTCGTTGCCTCGTCCCACACCGCATCCGCTGCTGCGCCGAGTCCAGACGTTGACAGCGTCACGCCGCCAGACGACAGCGCTACCTCGCCCGTCCCGGAGCCCGTCTTGATCGTGACCTTCGGATAGCCGGCCGTGTCTGCAGCCGCTACCGCAGTTCCCGCCCACGCGATCACATT
>CAYMXT010000495.1:0-1501 GCA_964394415.1 uncultured Planctomycetales bacterium | reverse complement strand
CGCACGTGTTGCTGCGGGCCGCGCCCTGTGATAGGCGACGCGCAAACGCGCGCGGACCTGCAACCTGCGTAGCGGCCCGCGGCTCCGGGCGCCGGCGAGGCCGCGCGGGGCGCGGGCCGCTACCACGCTGACGAAGGCCGAGCACAGACGGATCGTCTGTGCTGCACACTGATGGTGCGGGCGGCTACTTCTTGATGCTGAGCAGTTCCACGTCAAAGACGAGCGTCGAGTTCGCGGGGATGGTGGGCTTCGCCTCGGCGCCGTAGGCCAGGTCGGCGGGGATGATGAGCTTGCGTTTCTCGCCGACCTTCATCAGCGCGACGCCCTCGAGCCAGCCCTTGATGACGCCGCCCTTGAGGGAGAATGAGAACGGCGTGCCGCGGTCCACGGAGCTGTCGAACTTCTTGCCGTCGAGCAGCGTGCCCGTGTAATGCACTTCGACCATATCGGTTGGCGTCGGCTGCGGGCCGTCGCCGTCCTTGAGGACGACCCACATCAGGCCGGACGCGCTCTTCTCGACCTTCTTGCCGGTTTCCTGCTCGACCTTGGCGACGAAATCCGTGAGCAGTTTGCCCTTGGCGGCGTCGGCTTCGGCCGCGGCTTTCTTGGCCGCCTCGTCCGCCTTCGCCGACAGCGCCTGACCCTCGGCGGCCGGGACGCGCTTCAGGCCCTTGATTTCCACCGGCGTCACCGGGACGACCTTGCCCATCGGCAGCTTCGGGTCTTCCTTTGTTTCGGTATCCCTGATCTTGTCCACCACGTCCATTCCGCCGACGACGCGGCCGAACACGGCGTAGCCCGCCCCGCCGGTCTGCGGGCGCGCGCCATCGAGCGCGCCGTTGTCCACGACGTTGATGAAGAACTGGGCCGTGGCGCTGTCGGGCGTGTTCTGGCGGGCCATCGCGATGGTGCCGCGTTTGTTCTTCAGGCCGTTCTGCCACTCGTTCTTGATGGCCGGGCGGAGCCCTTCCTTCTTTTCCGTCAGGTCGGGCAGATAGCCGCCGCCCTGGATCATGAAGTTGCCCATCACGCGGTGGAAGATGGTGCCGGCGTAGTAGCCGTAGTCGGCGTAGTCGAGGAAGTTCTTGACGGTGATGGGGGCTTTCTCCTGGGCCAGCTCGAGCAGGATGTCGCCCAGCGAGGTTTCCATCTTCACGTAGACCAGCGGGTCGGCGGGTGGCGTGGCGGCCGGCTGGGTGGTGGCGGGCTTGGGCTCCTCCGCTTTTTCTTCACCCTTCGGTTCCTGAGCCCAGAGCGAGGCAGCGACGGCGACCACGGCGGCAACGGTGACGATACGAGTCATGGGGGCACCTTTCTCTTGTTATGCGTGCGGGTTCCGTGCGAAAACGAACGGGAAAGGTACCCGGAACCGGCGGGGGGGTGCAAGGCGGAGGTTCCGAGCGTCATGTCCGAGTCGCGTGTCCGGGTCGCATGTCCGAGCCGCGGCCGGCAGGGAGCGAATCGGAGCCGCGAAGCGTTAGCGAGCGCGCCCGAGCCGCGA
>CAYMXT010000494.1:0-1502 GCA_964394415.1 uncultured Planctomycetales bacterium | reverse complement strand
GTTCATGACCAGACCGGCATTGATCGCCCGATCGACCTGGACACGGCCGCTACCGCGCGCGAACGGATTCGCGGGGGTCACCTGATCCTCGAGCAGCACCGTCTGCACCGCCGTCAAGGCCAATGCGGACTTGATTTCCGGCGGTGTCCAGGTCGGGCGTGCCTGACGGACCAGCATCGCAGCGCCGGCCTGATGCGGCGACGCCATCGAGGTACCGCTGAACAATGCGACGGCCTGCGGCGAACCGGTCACCGAGACGGTGTCGGAAACCGCAGCCAGAATCTGCGAACCCGGCGCAGTGATGTCGGGTTTCAGCAGGTTGTAGGTGCCGGCCGGACCGCGCGAACTGAACGACGCCAATGCATCCGGGGTGTTCGGAATCGGCAGCGGCGGGAACGTGATCTGAGCTGTCGTCGTGGTCGGATTGGCCTGACCGAAGTTGCGCAGGGCATCGCCGTCAGCCTGGGTCACACCGACCACCGGAATGGTCGTGCCCGGCACCGACGGAATGATCCCGCCCGCCGCGTTGTTGGCGATCACCACCGCAATCGCACCCGCAGCGGATGCGTTGTTGGTCTTGATGGTGAAACTGCAGGTACCGCGGCGGATCACCGCGATCGCGCCGGCGAAAGCGTTGGCCGGATACGCGGCGCAACCGTCGCTGGTGGTGCTGATACCGGCGCTGATCAGCAGCGGCGTGGTGCCGGGAATCGTGGCCGACAGCGGCGTCCCGCCCGTGCCTTCATTGACCAGCAACGGCGCAAGATTGGCCGGTACCGGGGCCGGACCGGTGACCTGCAGTGCGATGGAGAAGCCACTGCGACCGGTCTGCGAAGCCGCCGTCGCGCTCACCCACGGTTCGTTGTGGCCGAGCGTATTCGCGCCGGGGCCGCTGTTGCCGGCGGAGGACGCGACGTAGATACCGGCATCGACGGCATTGAGGAACGCCAGCGAGACCGAATCGCTCCACGGATCGACACCGCCACCGATGGAGAAGTTGATGGCATCGACGATGCCGTCGGCGACCGCCTGGTTCACTGCCGCCACCGACGAAACGTTCGGGCACAGGCCCTGACCGGTGGCCGTGTTCGTGTAGCACACGTCGTAGGCGATGAGGTTGGCGTGCGGCGCCACGCCGGAAATGCGCAGCGTGTTGCCGCTGAAGAGCACGTCACGGGTATTGCCCGCGCCGGTCGAAGCGGTGTGGCTGCCGTGACCGTTGGTGTCGCCGAAGCCGGGTTCTTCGCGGATGCTGGTACCGCCGCAGACGTTGGCCGGCGCACCGCAAACGAAATCGTAGCCACCAATCAGCTTGTCGTTGCAACGCCCGGCGTCCACGCCACCGGCGTCGCAGGTCCCAAGATAATTGCCGGCACCCAGTGGATTGTTGTGGACATAGCCATCGACCGGGCCGACTGCCGCGAACGACGGGCTGCCGAAGTTGATGCCGGAATCGATCACGCCATACACGACGTTTTCGCCGCGGAATGGGCCGGGCGCGC
>CAYMXT010000493.1:0-1505 GCA_964394415.1 uncultured Planctomycetales bacterium | reverse complement strand
AGGGACTCAAGCCGTACCGCTGAGCGCAGCGCAAGCGACAGCCCCCGATCCGAAGACCGGGGGCTGAGCAGATGCACAAGAAGGAAAGAGAAGCAGGGCGATCAGTCGCGGCGGCGACGGCCGACGGCGAGGAAGCCGCCGATGCCCATGAGGGCAAGCGTGCCGGGCGCCGGGATAACTTCGTAGGTGAGCGAGCCGACGAGGCCGCGCGACGAGAAGAACGAGCCGCCGCTGGTGAACGGAGCCGAGCGTGCGTCGCCGGTGGTCAGTTTGAGGTTGGCGTCTTGGAAGATCTGGTGCGGCGGGCTGCCGGTGCCGAAGTAGCGCGGCCCGGACACCGTGAAGACGATGCCCACGCCGACCGTCTGGCCGGCGCCGACGGCGATGTCGGGAATGTCGATGAGTTGGGAGATGCCGCTGCCAGTGCTGCCCTGAGTCGCCTGCGTGACGCCCAGCGACGTCCAGCCCGTGGGCGACTGACCAGGGCCGGGGTTGCCCAGGCCGCTGCCATCGCGGACGTAGATTTCGATATTGAAGTTGGCGAATGCCGGGGCGCTGCTGGCGGTGGTCATGTGAGTGACGTCGAGGGCCGAGCCATTGGAGGTCAGGTCAAAGAAAAGGCCCCAGCCGGCCGAGCCGCCGTTGTTCGCCGATGGATTCGCGTTCAGCACGTCGCCCATCGCGACGGGCGCCAGCGCGAGGCTGGCCATGCATGCAAAGGCAGTCAATGCAGGTTTCACGGAAGTCTCCCCTTCTGAGTTGGATCAAACGACACAAGAAGCCACGAAGCCCGGGACAGCCACGCCCGCGGCGGCAAATCAGACGGATCAAGCGACGTTGGGCGACTGCCCGCGATCGGCCCTCCTCTGAAGTGCTGGTAAGGTAATACCTCAAAAGCGAATGGTCGTCAACCCAAAAGCACCCAAGTCGCTGAAAAAAGTTGGAAATCCGGTTTGACGTCTGGTTATCGGGCCCTTGTCCCAAGGACGCCGAGTTCCCTTCCTGAAATGGCGTGAGCCGGTGTCCGGGACGCGCGGCTGCCGACGCCCGAAAACAGCGGTCCGCTTCAAGGCGTCGGGGGCAGCGTCCGATGATTTCGCCTGAGGGGGCAGATGATCTAAACGACTGCTCCGCCGGGATCGATAGAATGGCGCTCAAACTCAGCCACCATGCGAATCTTCTGATCCCCAAGCCGCAGCGGGCCGACGCGCTCCGCGGCGCGGATCTGGATCGCCCGTTGCCCTTTGACCGGCGCCGCGAGAGTCGGGCGAGCACGGCCGGCTGGGCGCGCGTGATTTGTCTCGATCCTTTCAAGTCATTTCTCGGCGGCACGGCGGAACTGGCGGATGTCAGCCCATCGGGCCTGGGCCTGCGCTGCGAGCGGGCCATCCCGGTCGGTGAATACATCGAAGTGCGCCTGGCGCCGTTTCGCGTGCGCGGCCGCATCGCGCAGGTGGTGCGCTGCGAAGAGATCCCCGCTCAGATCGACTGCGCGACGGGCGCAG
>CAYMXT010000492.1:0-1508 GCA_964394415.1 uncultured Planctomycetales bacterium | reverse complement strand
GTCTACCGGTCCGGCGACGGCCCGGCGAACGTGCAGTGCAACCCGATTGTCGTGGATGGCGTCATGTACGCGCCGACTTCGGGTCAGCATGTCGTGGCGGTCGACGCAACGACCGGCGTGGAGCGGTGGCGGTTCAAACCGGAGGGACAGCCCGCGTTTCGCGGGTTGACCTACTGGCCCGGCGCGGGCGATCTCGGGCCGCGGTTGTTGTTCTGTTCGGGCGATGCGTTGTGGGCGCTCGACCCAAAGACCGGAAGGCCCAGTGTGGACTTCGGCGATCGCGGCAAGGTCGCGACCGGCGAAGTCCGCATTGCGCCCGCGGTGTTCAAAAACGTCGTCATCGTTGCGAAGTACGCGCGCGACGTTTCCGCCTACGACATTACAAACGGACAACCCCTGTGGACATTTCATACAATCCCGCACGACGGCGAATACGCGCGCGACACCTGGACCGGTCCCGAGGAGGGCGCGAACTGTTGGGGCGGCATCGCGCTCGACGACCAACGCGGAATTGTTTATATCTCGACCGGATCGCCGAAGCCCAATTTCGCCGGCAACACGCACACCGGCCAGAACCTGTTCGCGAACTGCGTGCTGGCACTCGACGCGTTGACCGGCGCCTATCGATGGCACTTCCAAGAGCTGCGCCACGACATCTGGGACCTCGATATCCCCGCGCCGCCGATCCTCGTGTCGCTCGATTGGCAGGGGAAAAAGGTCGACGCCGTCGCGCAGTTCACGAAGATCGGCAACACGCTCGTGCTCGACCGCGTGACCGGCAAGAGCCTCTTTCCCATTCGCCTGCGGCGCGCGCCGGTGTCGACCGTGCCCGGCGAACGCACGTGGCCGTATCAACCGGACATCGAGCGTCCGCAACCGTTCGCGCGCCAGCAGTTCACGCTCGACGACGTCACCGAACGCACGGACTACGCGCACGCGTACGTGCTGCAAAAACTCGCCAGCGCGAGTTTCGGCTGGTACGAACCCATGATCGAGAACAAGCCGGTTGCGCTCTACGGATTTCACGGCGGCGCCGAGTGGACCGGCGGGTGTTTCGATCCGAACACCGGGCGCGTATACGTTTCGAGCAATCACGTGCCGTGGATCGTCACGCTGTTCCGGCCCGACGACGTCGTGCGCGACCCGAACGCGCCGAGAACGAAGGGCCAGGAAGTCTACGAAACGAACTGCATACGCTGCCACGGGCCGGACCGCTACGGCGTCGGCACCAACCCGCCGTTGCAGGGCGTCGCGCGCCGATTGAAAGACGACGAGGTACGTACGCAGATCCGCAACGGCAAAAACCTGATGCCCGCGTTTCCAACATTGACGGACGACGAAGTAAACGCCGTGATCGATTTCCTGTTCCTGCGCGACGTGCCCGAATCGGCGCTGCGCCCCGCCGTGGCCGGCGGCGTGCCGCGGTTCACGCACAACGGCTACCCGCGCCTGAGCGACGACGAAGGCTACCCCGGCTGCAAACCGCCGTATGGTACGCTGAACTGTAT
>CAYMXT010000491.1:0-1508 GCA_964394415.1 uncultured Planctomycetales bacterium | reverse complement strand
CCGCGTCGAGCGGTTCGTGCCCGCCCGCAAGGGCACGCGACACGTGCTCCGCGTCGTTCGCGAGCTGCTCTACCACCAGCCCGCCGGCCGCGGGACCGACGTGGGGGCCGCCCTCGAATACCTCAGCCGTGTCCTCCGTCGCCGGGCGGTCGTCTTTCTCATCAGCGATTTCCAAGCCCCGCCGTTTGTCGGCCCCCTCCAGGTCGTACGCCACCGGCACGACCTGATCCCGATCCTGGTCGGCGACGTGCGCGAGCGCGAGCTGCCGCCGGTCGGCTTCGTCGAACTGCGCGACCCCGAGACCGGCGAGCAGCTCATCGTCGACACTCGTTCGCGCGGCGTGCGGCGGCGGTTTCAGCAACTTGCGGAGCAGCGCCGGCAAGCCCTGCTTACGGACTTTCGGCGGGCGCGGATCGACACGATCGAAGTGCAGACCGGCGTCCCCTTCGTCGAGCCGCTGCGGACGTTCTTCCACCGGCGGGAGCGCCGGCGATGAGGGGAGAAGCGACGAAGCGATCCCGGCGCGCCGTGACGAACCGAGCGACGAAGGGGCGCATGGGCCTCCGGCCCGTGCGTGTTCTCATCCGGCTTGTCGTGGTGATGCTCCTGTCCGCATCAGGTTGCCAATCGAAGCCCCCGGCACCGGAGGAGATGTCGACCGCGATCGACCGTGGCCCGCTCAAGCTCAGCGTGGCCGCGTCGCCAAAGTCGCCCGCGGTGGGGGATGTCGTCACGGTCCGTGTCACGTTCAACGCCCCGGCGGAATACGTCGCCGGGTTGCCCGCGGCGGCGGACTTCGGCGACGTCGGTGCCCGGCTGCTGGATTCACCCGACCCGCTGCCGGGGCCGCAGGACGTGCGTTGGCAGCGCACGTTCGCCGTGGAGCCGCTGGTTTCCGGGTCGCTGGAAATCCCGCCGCTGGTTGTGAAGTACGGACGCAAGACCACTCCGACCGACACGCAGCCCGCGTTAGACGGCGAGCTGGCGAGCAACACGCTGAAGATCGAGGTCCGCTCGGCCCTGACGGAGCAGGACCAGCCGGCCGAGCCGCGCGACATTACGGGCACGGTGCTGCCGCCGGTGCCGCCGTGGCCGTGGTGGTTGCGCGTGACAGTCGCGGTTGCCGCGTTGGCGGTCGTTGGCGGCCTCTGGCTGCTGTACCGCGCCTGGCGGCGCTGGCGGATGCGTCCGCCGCCGCCGATCTTGCCGGAGGTATGGGCGCTGCGTGAGCTCTCGCACCTTGAGAACTGGGACTGGTTCGACGCCGGCAGCATCCGGGCGTACTACTACCGCCTCACGGAGACCGTCCGCCGGTACATCGAGTTGAAGTTCGGGCTCGCGGCCCCGGAGATGACGACGGAGGAGTTCCTGGCCACGCTCGCGCGGGATGGAGAAGCGCTGCACTGCGACGCGACCCGCCTGCGGGCGTTTCTCGAAGCGTGCGACTACGTCAAGTACGCCGCCCTTCAGCCCGCGCGCGAGGACGGCGAGCACGCGCTCCACACCGC
>CAYMXT010000490.1:0-1509 GCA_964394415.1 uncultured Planctomycetales bacterium | reverse complement strand
ATCATACCGGCCATCGGTGAAGTTCGGGTTGGCCGTCACCGTGCGGAACACGGTCAGCGTGCCCGTGCCCTCCTTGACCAAGCCCGCGCCGCCCAACCGCGCCGAAATGGTCGCGCTGCCCGCGGCCACCGTCACCGTGGGCCCGGCCAGGTAGACCAGGTTCGTGCCGCCGACCGTGTAGGACGCGCCGGCCGGGAAGTTCAGCCCCACCACGTTGACGCTGGCCGCCGCGACGTTGACCGTGTAGCTGCCGCTGCCATTGGTCGCGGCGCCGAACTGCGCCTGCTTGTAGTCCGGCCAGACGACGTTTCCGACCGTGTCCAGCCAGTTGGTGTTGACGAAGTCCCAGTCGCCGGACCCGTCCTGCGCCCCGCCCTGCGTCGTATCGCTGTCCCAGACCCAGTTGACCGCGCCGCCCGTCTGCAGCACCAGCACGATGTCCATGCCGGACTGCTCGACGCGCGCGTTCGTCACCGCGTACAGCGTCGCGAACGCATCCAGGTTCACCGCGAAAGCCGCGCTGTCAAAGCCGCCGATCACACCACTCACCCGAGCGATCGCCATGGTGTAGGAGCTGTCCGCCCCGAGACTCGCCGGCAGGGCCGCCCCACCGCCGCCGTTGACCGTGGCCACGCGTACGGTGAACACGTTGCCCGCGGTGGCGTTGATAGTGAGGTCGCCGGACACCTCCAGCCGGTCCCAGCCCGGATGCGCGCCGAACGTCCCAGCCAGGTCGCTGACCTCGAAGCGGTAGGTGCCGCCGGGCTCCCACGTCTTCGACCCCGTGGTCAGCGTGCCCACGCTGGCGCCCGGCGCCACCGCTCCGGCCACCGTCACCGCGCCGCTCACCACGCCGATGCCGCCCAGCGTGCCGCCCGACTTGACCTGGAACGTGGTGCCGGACGCCCAGGCGCCGTCCACCCGCAGCACGCCGCTGGAGACGAAGGTCGCGCCGGCGAAGGTATTCGTGCCGGACAGGATGGTCGTCCCGCTGCCCGCCTGCACCACCGTGCCCGTGCCGGCATACAGGTCGTTTTCGGTCAGCGTCGCGCCGCGGCTGAAGCTCAGCATCCCGTTGACGTTCACCGTGCCCGGGGTGCCGCCGTTGAGCGTGCCGGCGCCGTCATCCAGGCGCAGGATGCCGGACTGGATGTTCACAGTAGCGCCATTGATCGCGTGCTGGCCGCGGAGCGACCACGAGCCCGCGCCGGTCTTGTTCAGGACGGAGATGTTGCCCTGAATCGCGTTGTCCTGAATGAAGTCCGGTTCGGCCGCACCGTCCTCGACGTCCACCGTCCAGGTGGAGCCGCCGTTCCGCGGATTCCACTGCGCGTTGAAGTAGCTCGAGGTGTCGCTCGCCTTGATCGCGATCGTCACGCCCGCCAGCGGCATCAGGCGGAAGTTGCCGATGGCACGGCCGCCGCGCATCACGATGCGCCCGTCGCCCAGGTAGGTGTCCGCGCCGATACCGGTGTACCAGCCCGCGCCGGGCGAGTTGAAGGTGCAGCC
>CAYMXT010000489.1:0-1521 GCA_964394415.1 uncultured Planctomycetales bacterium | reverse complement strand
AAAGTCGGGCTTGGGCGTGGGAGCGATCGGTTAGGATTTGTTTACGGGCGCCTGGGCGGCGAAGGCGAGACGGCGTTGGGATTGGACGCTGGAGGGAAGGTGCTCGTGGCACCATTCCACGACATGCTTGACGGGCGTGGCTTCTAACGCTTCTTTGATGCGCGCGACCGGCCAGGACCCCAGCAGCGAGCCCAGGCTGAGGATCAAGGTCGTAATGCCCTGGCGGGATTCCTGTCGTTCCAGGGTCTTCCATTTGCCGAACACGGACTCGAGGACCTCCGTGCTGCCCACCAAGCGTTCTCCAGGGCGGGCGGCTTGACATTGCAGGCCCACGAACTCGCACAGTTCGGTGGCCAGCGTCTCGTCCCGGTCTTCAGGCGGTAGCGCCTGCAAGCGGGCCGCGAGAGCCAACTGGCAACTACAAGACAGGCCCCGCGTACGCACGAACTCCACGCTGTGGCGGACCGTCGCTTCCCACCGCGACCACTCTGCCAACGCCGCCCGGAATTCCCGCAGCCAGGCGTAACGCGCCTCGGCCCGGACACTCGCGCGTCCGCCCGCTGGGCCGCGGTCCAGCAGAGCCAGAATTCTCCGCCCCCAGCGCAGCAACGACGCCACGTTCATAAAACGGGCCTTGGGACGCAGGCTCGGTGCCAGGAGAAACGCGTCGCTGGTCTGTTGCAGGCGCGCCTTGAGTTGGCCCAGTTGGGACACGAACTCGGCCCAGCGGGGGTCGGCGGTGAAACGCCGCTGCAGGACCAGCGCGCCGTGATGCGCCGCGTCGTAGGTGAGCACGGTTTCGGGGTGCCGTTGCGCGAACAGTTCGCTCCCTTTCTTCACGTCGCTGCCGTGATCGCGCACGATTTGCCGCGGATTTCCCGTGCGAGCGGCCGCTTGGTCCAGCTGCGCCGCCACGACTTCGCCCGTGGAATGCTCCGTGGGAATCACCGCCAAGACCCGCAGGTCGTCATGCCGCAACGCACGCTCGGGATACGGGACGGCCCTCAGACGCAGACCCAAGATGACGCAGACCTTGACGGTCCCGAGCTGCACGGAATGATCGAGCAGATAGACCCAATCGTCGGCGACTTCCAGGGTTTCCCGGAGCGCAAACAGCCCCAACCGCTGCAACCACCAACGCACCGACGTGGCTTCGGGCAAGATCGTCGTGGCCTCCGGCTCGCCCCAGACAATGCCCAGGACGCGCGGCACGGCGCGGAAGGCCACGCCAGCTTGCACCACCAACCGATGACACACGTCAATGATCCCCACCGGCGTCGAACCGCGCGCGGGAAGCGTTCCGTCCACGGCCCCGCCGCCGCCGCAGCTCAGCGCGTTTTTTTTTGCGCCGGCGCTTCCAATTCGGTCAGGCGAACCTGGACTTGCTCCAATTCCTTCAGTCGCTGCGCGGCGAGCGCCTCCGCCGACTCGGCGCGTGCCACCGCCGTTTGGCATGCCTCACGCCACCGATCGCGCGAGGCACCCCGCTCCGCCGCGAGCTGACGCGTCTGTTCGAGTTCG
>CAYMXT010000488.1:274-1528 GCA_964394415.1 uncultured Planctomycetales bacterium | reverse complement strand
CGCCTGTCGCCGGGGCTGGATGGCTCGGGCGCGGCGGGCGCGGTCTGATCTGATTTCGCTGCCCGGACATCACCAGCGCAGCCGCAATGCCATCTGCACCGCGCGCGGCAGGTTGGCCTGATCGTTGATGCGTCCGAAGTTGGCGTTGGTCTGCGCCACCGACGCGGCGGCGAACGACGGCCGGTTCAGCGCGTTGAACGCTTCGAAGCGGTACTGCAAGTGGAACCGCTCGGTCAGAGGAATGCTCTTGATCGCCGAGAGATCGAAGTTGTTCACCATGTCCGACCGCAGGTTCGAGAAGCGCGTCGGGAACGTGCGCTGGTTGCGCTCGAGCTGGTTGCGCGCATTCCGCTCGAAGCGGGTAACGTCGAACGCCTCGTCGATGCTCCGCGGGCTGTAGCGCAAATCCCCGCCGAAGTAGATGGCGTTCGCGCTCTCCCAGTTCAGCGGCGGGCCGGGCTGCGCGGTGTAGATCCCGTTCAGCGTCCAGCCGCCGAGCAGCCTCCCTTTGCCCAGCGGCAGATCGTAGCTGGCGCTGAAGACGAGGCGCTGCGGGCGGTCGTCGTCGGAGATCCGCTTCTCGAGCGCCGGGGCGGCGGCGTAGAGGCGGCGGTCGCGCTCGATCAGCTTCGAGTACTGATAGTTCGCCAGGAATTGCAGGCCGTTCGAGAAGCGCTTCTCCAGACGGGCCTGGAACATGTGGAAGTAGGAGCTGCCATTGTTGTCCCCCTCGATGCGCACGCCGCCCTCCCCGTTGAAGTGGGGAAAGGCCCGCAGCAGATTCTCCGCCGACGTGGTGGCCCCGTTGAGCGAAGTGCCCGGCAGCAGGTTGCGGAACGGGTTGGCCACGATGGCGGTGAGCCGGTCGATGGCGGCCTGGTCGCGCACGGGCGACGTGCTGAGGAACTGGTTCGGATAGAAGTTGAGGTCGTGGTCCTCCGTCATGTGCAGCGCGTGGCTGCCGGTGTAGCCGAGCTCGAGAACCAGGTCCCGCCGCAGCTCCTGCTGAATGCCGAGCGTCCAACGGAGGCTGTAGGGCTGCGACGGCCGCATGTTGGCGAAGGTGACGTTCTGGCCCACGAAGGTGTTGACTCCCTGCGCGGCCCCCACAGGCTGGAGGATGCCGGTGGGGAAGGGATTGCTCAGCGTCACGTTCGGCGTGAGGAAGTTATTGAGCGTCGCCACCAGCGGAGTGGTCTGGCTGAACCCGGGCTGCTGCACCCCGGAGGCGCCGTAGGTGAAGTAGTATACGCC
>CAYMXT010000488.1:0-264 GCA_964394415.1 uncultured Planctomycetales bacterium | reverse complement strand
CGCCGCCGCGGATGACGGTCTTGCCGTTCCCGCGGGCGGGGGTCCAGGCGAAGCCGAAACGCGGGCTGAGGGCGTGGTCTTCCGTGTCGTAGACGGCGCGGTTGTTGGGCCCGGCGAAGGTGACGCCGCCCGCGGGGTTGAACTGGCTGGCCGGCAACAGCGCGATGGGGCTTTGCGCGTAGGCGGTCCTGGCGGCGGCGGTGACGGCCACCGGGGCGGCGAAGTCGAAGCCGTTGAGCGTGCGGTTGAAGCGCTCCACCGTGC
>CAYMXT010000487.1:0-1528 GCA_964394415.1 uncultured Planctomycetales bacterium | reverse complement strand
GCTCTGAGCGCGGCGACGATCAAGCATAGGGGAATTTAGCCGCCCCTCAAGTCGCCCCAGGCTGCGGGCTTGGCCTTGCGGCGCTGGTCCATGCGGCCCGCGCCGAGCCGTCGTCGATCGCCGGGCGTAACCTGGCACTCGGCGAGTGATTGCGAGTGCGCAGCCGGGGGTGAAATCAGTGCCAGCACTGCGTGGGGCTTGCGGTTGACGGGGGTGGCGAAGCGCACTAATGTTCGCTCCTTGCCGGACGCTTTTCTACTGCTCGCTCAAGGATGCTTTCGATGTCTACCGCCCCTCACGCGGCGTTGCCGCAAGCTGTTCCGATGTTGGACGTGACGCGCGAGAATGCGCGCCTGGTTGAGGACCTGAACGCCGCGCTGGTGCAGGTCGTGAAGTCGGGTGCGTTTGTGAACGGCCCGGCGTGCCAGCGGTTCGAGGCGGAAATGGCCCGGTATTGCGGCGCCGCGCACGCGGTCGGCTGTGCCTCGGGCAGCGATGCCTTGCTCTTGGTGCTGATGGCGCTGGGCATTGGCCCGGGCGATGAGGTGATTGTGCCGAGCTTCACGTTTTTTGCCACGGCCAGTGCCGTGTGGCGGTTGGGCGCGAAGCCGGTGTTTGCCGATATTCTGCCCGACACGTTCAATCTGAATCCGGCCGACGTGCTGTACAAGATCAGCACGAACACCAAGGCGATCATTCCGGTGCACTTGTTCGGCCAATGCGCGAACATGAATGATCTCGGGCAGGTGGCCGGTGCGGCTCGCAACATTCCGATCATCGAGGATTCGTGCCAGGCGATTGGGGCCGAGTTCGGCGGCGTGCGGACCGGCGCGCTGGGCAGGGCGGCCTGTTTCAGTTTTTACCCCACCAAGAACCTGGGCGGTTTCGGCGACGGCGGCCTGATTACGACCAACGACGGCGAGTTGGCGGCCACGCTGCGCGTGCTGCGCGATCACGGCCAGCAGCCGCGGTATTACCATCACTTCGTGGGCATCAATAGCCGGCTAGACGCGTTGCAAGCGGCCGTGCTGAGCGTGAAGCTCGCGCACCTCAACACGTGGGCCACGATCCGTCGGCGGCACGCCGAGCGGTACAACATCGAGTTCGCCCAGCGCGGCTTGGGCGCCGACCTGGTGACGCCGGTGACGGCGAAGCATTGCCAGCACGTGTGGAACCAGTACACCATTCGCGTGAAGAATGGCCGGCGCGACGCGCTGCAAAAGTTCCTGGCCGACCGCAAGATTGGCTCGGCCGTTTACTACCCCGTGCCGTTGCATCTGCAGAAGTGCTTCAGCGGGCCGCGCAATGAAGAAGGCAGCCTGCGGGTGACGGACGCGGCCTGCCGCGAAGTGCTCTCGTTGCCGGTGTATCCGGAAATGACGATGACCGAGCAAACCGTGGTCATCGACGCGGTGACGGAGTTCTGCCAATCGCGCGGCCGGCTGGCGGCGTGAGGTAGGACGAGGGGCGGTCGAGGGTCGAGGGCCATACGGTCGAGGGTTCAACGTCAACGGCCGTCCGCCGTCGC
>CAYMXT010000486.1:341-1534 GCA_964394415.1 uncultured Planctomycetales bacterium | reverse complement strand
CACCGTCGCATCGCGGCTGTCGAGCATGAACTCGGTGCGCACGCCGCCTCGCGTCGCGGTGTTCAGACGGATGCCGAACAACGGCGCGCCGCGGTCCAGCAGGGCCTGCGAGTGGCCCGTCTCGATGGAGAGATACTGATGAGTCAAAGTCACCTCTGGTGGTTGGTCCTGAATGTCGGTGTAGGGACCGACCACCCACCCGGTGTCCGGGGGACGTTCAGCGTGCGCGTGCAGCAAATCGCGCGTGGCACGGGTCGAGCAGTTGCCTCACCCATCGACTGGCCCGAACCGTGTCGCCGCGCGCCACCGCCCGCACGAACGCAAGCTCCGCACCCGCCAGTTCGTCAACGTCATCCGCGGACAGCTGGCCCCGCACCAGCCCCAGCACCAGCGGACCGTATTCGTATTTCAGCTGCCGCCACAGGCCCGCCGCCGCCCGCCGCTCCCGGGCATCCGCGTTGGCAGGCAGCACACACCCGAACGCATGCAGGCCGTCGCACAACGCCCGGCCCTGCCGGGCACAACCGGGTTCGTCTGCCGGCCATGTCGCGAAATCCGGCGTCAGCAGGCGCCCCCAATCACGCAGACTTCGCTCGGCAACCCCCCGCGCGGCCGGAGGCCACTCGTGAACCGTCGCGTTGCCGGATCGTGTCTTCCGTGCACTACACATTCCGATGTCTCTCCTGCCGACCCGCCGACTGCTGACCCTGCTCGCAGCCATTGTGCCGATCGGCGGCTGCACGCCCCCCGAAGACCTGCGGCAAGACTTGTCGGCGCTCGGCGCCGACTTGCGGGTCCAAGCTCAGGCAGCTGCCGAAGACCTTCAGCTGCAGGGCCGCGAACTCGCCGACCGGGCCCACGGCGCCGCCTTCGACTGGGCCTTCGCGGCCATCGACCTGGACGGCAGTCGCACTCTCGGCGTCGACGAGATCAAGGCCGCCGCAAGACGGCAGTTCGAACGAATCGCGCCGAACGGTTCGCTGTCCTCGTCGGACCTCGCATCCGGACCAGCCTGGCCGACGGATGCGGCCAGCGCCCGTCGCTGGGCGGACGGCCGATTGCTGCAGCAGGCAAGCCGGCACTGTGGTGTTCAGACGGGGCATCCCGTGCGATGGCCGGATCTGGAGCACGGGCTCGATCGGATCCTGGCTCGTCAGGGCGAGGTTGGCGCATCGGGACTGGACGTCCACGAA
>CAYMXT010000486.1:0-331 GCA_964394415.1 uncultured Planctomycetales bacterium | reverse complement strand
TCACGGGGTCCCGCCAGCCCTGACCCGCACCGGTCGCAACGGATCAGGCTACCGCGACCTGCTCGACGTCTTCGGCCAGGGCCCCCAGCAGGTCGTACCGGACTCCCTTGGGAGGCTCCCAACCCTCGCCGCGGCGTGTCATGCCGACCTCGACCTGCCGCACGGCGGCCACATAGTGGTGCGCGTCGTAGTCCTGGGCCGGAAAGCGGGGATGCATCGAATGCATCAGGGCCACCGACCCCTTCGTCCAGCCCTTCATGGCCGACAGCACGAAGACCGAGTCTCCGTACTGCGGCTTGTCGGGGTGGGCCTGGTATTCCTCCAGCACGGC
>CAYMXT010000485.1:0-1535 GCA_964394415.1 uncultured Planctomycetales bacterium | reverse complement strand
GGCGGTCGCAGCCAGTTCCGCTTTCGTGACGGCAGCGCCGCCGACGGGCGTGCCGACGGCGACCCGGTAGTTGTCGGAGTTGTCACCCGCGGCCGGCGTCAGGAACGTCAGAGCGCCATGCAACACCGACCCGTCGGTCTTCCAGGTGGCCAACGGGTTCCATTGTGTCGGCAGCGGCGTTCCGTCGGCCTTCTGCACGACAAGCCCCGCCCCCGGTGCCAGCGCCCCTTCGCGTAGGGCCCATCCAAGCGTCACTGGCAGATTGGCGACCTTCGATCCGTCAACGAGATCGAAAGCCATGCTTGCGGCGGCGGGCGGTGGCGGGGTCGGGGTCGGGGTCGGCGTGGGAGCCGGTGTCGGCCCGGGCGGCGGCGGCGGCGGCGTGGGCGACGGCGAGGGACCCGGCGACGGGGATGTCGTCGCTGCGCTTTCCTCGCCGCCGCAGCCGACGAGAAGCGCACCCACTGTGGCTGACGCCGCAGTGAGAAAGCTGCGCCGCGCCGGGATGAACGCCCGAAATAGTCTTCTCTGCTTGTCAGCCATTTAGTGAACCACGAACGGGGAGAGAGGAGGCGATCGATTCTCGCGCCGCCGAAACCGCCTAGCTGGACCTAGACCCGGAATACCCAGACGTTGTCATCGACGCTGCGGATATAGCCGCACAGCCGCAGCTCGGGGGCGTAAAACCACCGTCCGTACAGCGTGCCCTGCCCGTCGTTGATCGGCGCCGGCGGCTTCGTGCCCGCCATGGCGAGCGTCGTGATCTCGAACGTCTCGGGGTTGCACTCGTACACGTTGCTCTCGTTCCAGCGGAAGATCAGGAACGTGCCGCGTGCCGCGCACCACACGACCGACGAGCCGTTCGCAGCCTTGCCGGCCTGCGGGCCGCGAAACGTCACGGGCGTCTCCGCCGCGTTGTTGTTCAGGTCGAAACGCGCACCGAACGACGTGTCGAAACGCACCAGACGATTGCGTATCGGGTCGTAGCACATCGCCGTGTCCATGTTGTAAACACTGCGCGTGCCGATCGTCGTGACGGTCGCATTCGCCCGATTCCAGCGATACAGGACGCCACTGCTCGGGTTCTGGAGCCAGACATTCTCTTGGCCGTCTTTGCAGAGGGCCTGTGCCACGTTGTAGATCGCGCCGTCGGGCAGGGAGGGATAAGAGCCCGCCGCCTCGTAGTCGTTCGTCAGCGGATCGAAAGCGTCGACCGTGGGCGTCGTGCCGTTGCCGTTGCCCCACAGTGCCCAGCCGCCGATGTAGAACATCCTGTTGCGCGCGTTGATGAACTGCAGATTCCAGCCGGTGTGCCGGGAACTCGGCCGGCCGTCGCCGTAATGCGACGTACCCGGTAAGGACTCCGGACCCACGCCGGCTGTCGGGTTGCGCCGACGCATCCAGCGGGGGCTATCGTCTTGCAGCCGCAGCGTATACACCTCGTTGCCGGCGTAATCCGCATGTCCGCCCCCCGCGAGAAACACTTCGCTGCCGCTGTCCTTCACGCAAGCGCCTGAATACGAGCAGACGTACGC
>CAYMXT010000484.1:0-1537 GCA_964394415.1 uncultured Planctomycetales bacterium | reverse complement strand
TTGTCATTGTTGCGGATTCCACCGCGCTCCGGAGGTTGCACCCGGCATATTTTCAGGTGGCAGGGCAATTTGACTTTGGCTTCGGACGCGGCGACGCAGTGCGGCTCTACGACGCGGCCGGACACACCGTCGACAGCGTCCGGTACGAACGTTTTACTCCCTGGCCTGCGGCGGCCGACGGCGGCGGCTCACTCGAACTCGTTGCGCCGGAACTTGATAATTCGGTTGCGCAAAACTGGCGCGTTTCGCTCCCTTTGACGGGAACTCCCGGACGCAGGAACAGCGTATATTTGCCTCAATCGGCAGAGGTTGCCGCCCGCGGAGATTTCCGGCCGGCCGTTTACCCTAACCCCGCAACCGAGGCCGTTCACATTACCGCCGGCGGTGGGCGGATTCGCTGCGTAGAAATCATCACTCCGCTCGGAGCAGTTGTTGCGAAAGCCGAAGCGGTTGCGGGGCATGGCGTTACCTTCACCGTTGCGGAATGGCCGTCCGGCGTTTATTCGGCCCGCATAACCTCGGACAATACGACGACAGCCGCCGTGCAGTTCATCATTACGCGGTAATTATTCCCGGCCTCGCCGGGGCAAAGCGCCGGCGTCCGCTCTTGTTGCGACGCATTATCTACTGTACCACAAGCCGGCATTCGCCCATGTTCCCGGAAGACGACCTTCTGCCTGTTGCGCCGCCTGCCGCGTCATTTTTTCATACGCACCCCGCCGTCCGGCTGTTGCTTGGCATTGCCTGCGGCATTGCCCTCGGCCTCATTTCGGCGTGGAGCGCGGGCGGATTTATCGTTGCGCTGGCCGTCCTAATTGCGTCAAGTGGCGCACTTGCCCTGTTTTCGGTGAAATATCCCGCTGTCCGCGGCGCGGCCTATTGGCTCGGGGCGGTGGCGGCGGGCGTGTGGATTGCCTTTAATGCCGAAGGAGCGTCGCTGCGCGTTCCCGACAAAATCCTGCCCGAAATGAAAGGCATTCTTAACGGACGTATTGAGAGAATTTTACGGCAGGATTCGGCGGCCGTGCGGTGCATTGTTTCGGGAAGCGTCGACCCGCTGCCGCTGCCCCGCATGAGCGGCACGCGGGTGTTGCTCCGAATTTCACGGCTCACGGCGCGGGAGCAGTCGCTCACCGTCGGCTCGCGGATTGCCGCTACGGTCTATCTTCAAACGCCACAACGTCCTACGCTTCCCGGAGAATTTGACGAAGCGGCCTATTGCCGCTCGCTCGACGCCTTGTTCACCGCCCGTGCAGCAGCCGCAAACGTGGCAATTCTTGGACAGGACGACGGCTTGCGGGCGTGGTCGCACCGCACTGCGCGGAGCATTTCGCGGGCGCTTGACGGGCTGTTCGCACCCGCCGCCGCGCCGCTGATGAATGCCCTGCTGCTCGGCGATAAAACCCGTGTGCCGGCTGCTGTCCGGCAGAATTTCGCCCTCACCGGAACAGCCCACGTGATTGCCGTCAGCGGGCTGCACGTGGGGTTGATAATCGCCGTGCTGTGGATACCGGCCGCCTTTATTCCCAATCGTTGG
>CAYMXT010000483.1:0-1538 GCA_964394415.1 uncultured Planctomycetales bacterium | reverse complement strand
CTCCGGGAGCCGCGGCAACGCTCGCTGCACGCGCCGCCAGAGCTCCCAGCCGCCGGCGTCTTCCGCGACGACCTGTGACTCATGGACGAGCCGCGCGGGTTGCCCGTCGCGTTTTTCGAGGACGGCGCGGGGGTTTTGACAAAGCAGCGAATAGCGGGCCGCGTCTGGCGCGCGCCCGCCCGCGGTGACGCCATCCAACCACGCCGCCTCAGCCCCGCTGTGGTGCCAGGCTTCCGTGGGCCAGGAAGCCGGTTCGATTTTCCACGGGTCGGCCACGCACTCGTTCCGCATCTACCCCGAAGATTGCATGTAGAGCGACGGTTGGCGAAAGTCAAGCTGAAGCGGGGAGCGCTGGGGGAGCGCAAAGCTCTGCTTTGCGCGTGGTAACCAGGCGCAAACCAGAGGTTTGCGCTCCCCATCCTGGAGGTGACTCCGTGACTCAGCTCACGAACGTGACTCCGTTCGCGTGAGCTCGAACAACGTGATCTCCGGTCGGCAGTTGATGCGGACCGGGATCAGGTGACCGATGCCGCGATTGACGTACAGCCGCTGGTCGCCGACCGCGATCAGCCCTTTGTCAAAGCGGCGGTTGACGACCGGCAGGATCGGGGCACCCAACAACGGGATGCGGACCTGCCCGCCGTGCGTATGCCCGCTCAGCACCCAGCGGCACGGGTAGTCCTTCAGGTTGATGAGCGTGTCCGGGTTGTGGGCCAGCGCGAGGCATGGCAGCGCGGGGTCCACGTCGCGAAACGCCGCCGCCGGGTCGCACGAGCCGCTCCACAGGTCGTCGAGGCCGGCGAGTTGCAGGCGCGCGCCGGCGCGCTCGATTACCTGCACCGCGTTGCGCAATACCTGGACGCCGGCCGCGGCGACCGTCGTTGTTGTTCGGTCGGCGAGGAACGGTCCCACGCGGGCGGGAAACAGCCCCTGATAGACGCCGAAGTCGTGATTTCCGAGCACCGCGTACACGCCGCGCGGGGCCTGCAAAACCTTCAGCAACTCCGTGAGCTCGTTCTGATACCGACTGTCCGCCCGGGTGATGAAATCTCCGGTCAGCACGATCACGTCCGGCGACAGCGACACCGTGCGCTCGAATTGCTCCCGCAGGTACGCGCCGGACACGCGCGGCGAGAGGTGCAGATCGGAAAGCTGCGCGATGCGCAGGCCGCGGAGTTCAGCCGGCAGCCCTGGGAAATCCATGGCGACGTGTTCGACGGCGGGCCAGTGCGGCTCAACGAAGCGTGCGTAGGCGGCGGTCGCACCCGCGGCGAGCAAGCCGCCGCCGCAGAGTTTCAGAAACCCCCGGCGTGATAGTGCCCGTCGCGGCGGCGCGTTATCGGCTGCGCCGGGCAGGGCGACCGCTGGTGTCATACCGGGATTGTACGCACGACTCGGGCGGGGGTTCGGGGGACCTGGGGAGCATCGGCGTCCCGCCGGTGCGCACCGGCGGGACGCCGATGCTCCCCATCGTTAGCGCCGCGGTGGTGTTCAGCGCCATTTCGGTGCGCACCGGCGGGACGCCGATGCTCCCCATC
>CAYMXT010000482.1:0-1540 GCA_964394415.1 uncultured Planctomycetales bacterium | reverse complement strand
TGGCGGGGCTGGCCGCGGGGCACGCCATCATGTACAAGCGCGACCCGCGCAGCAGCGCCATCTGGGTGCTGCTCATCCTCCTGCTCCCTTACGCGGGGCCGTGGCTTTACTGGGTTCTGGGCATCAACCGGCTGGAGCGCCGCGTCGCGCGGCGGCTGGGCCGGCGCGATCGACCCTTCGACGCCTGCGAGCTTCCGCGAACGCCACACCCGCCGCAGGACGTGCGCCAGGCCGTCGGCCATCTCTCCCCGCTGCTGGCCGTCGCCGACCGCGTCACGCGCCTTCCCCTGCTGCCCGGCAACGCCATCAAGCCGCTGCACAACGGCGAGCAGGCCTACCCGCGCATGATGGACGCGATTCGCCGGGCGGAGAAGACCGTCACGCTTGTCAGTTACATTTTCGATCCCGACGAAGTGGGATTCGGCTTTGCCGACGCCCTGTCCGAGGCGGCGTCGCGCGGCGTGCGCGTGCACCTGCTGGTGGACGGGCTGGGGGCGCTGGGCAACCTCTCTCGAATGGGCCGGCATCTGCTGAAGACGAAGGTCGAGACCGCCGCGTTCTTTCCGCTGCGTTTCCCGTTCGGTCGGTTGAGAATCAACCTGCGCAACCACCGCAAGCTCCTTGTCGTGGATGGGCACGTCGGTTTCACCGGCGGCATGAACATCTCCCAGCGCCACCTCATGTCGAGCGCGAAGCCGGGGCGCTCCGAGGATCTGCATTTTGAAATCGCCGGCCCGGTCGTCAGCGAGCTGCAGCACGCATTCGTGGAAGACTGGACGCTGGCCACCGACAAGGTGCTGGAAGGGGAGGAGTACTTTCCCGTCATCGGTCCCCGCGGTTCGGCCCTGTGCCGCGGCATTTCCACCGGTCCGGACGAGAACCTGGACATGGTCCACTGCATCCTGCTGGCCGCCATTGCCGCGGCGAAGAGCGTCATCTACGTGGTTACGCCTTACTTTGTTCCGACGATGACGCTCATCTCGGCGTTGACGCTGGCGGCGCTGCGCGGGGTGCGCGTGGTCGTGCTGCTGCCGTCGGAGGTGGATCATCGCTTTCTGCGCTGGGTGGCGGACGCGTACCTGTGGCAGCTTCTGGAGCACGGCATCGAGGTGTATCGCCGCCCTCCGCCGTTCGTGCACACCAAGCTGGTCATTGTGGATGACACATGGGTGCTGCTCGGCTCCGCCAACATGGACCGTCGCAGTTTTCGGCTGAACTTCGAGTTCAACGTGGAAGCGTATGACGCGGCGCTGGCACGGGAGTTGTCAGCATGGCTGGAGTCGCTGCTGCCCGTTTCCGGGCGCGTGACGCTGGAGGAAGTGGACTCGCGCTCCACGGCCACGCGCCTGCGCGACGGGGCGTTCAAGTTGCTGTCGCCGCATTTGTGATGGGGTTCCGCGGATCGAACGTATTTCCAAGTAGGAACGCAGAATGAACGGGTCTTGGCGGGTGGCACGGTTAGTTTGACGCGGTCTGAACCAGGCACGCGGCAACGTTAAGGAGGTAGACCTATCTGCGTTCCTAACTTAGCTTCGCGCCC
>CAYMXT010000481.1:0-1542 GCA_964394415.1 uncultured Planctomycetales bacterium | reverse complement strand
CAGCGAAGCCCGCCGGCCACAGGCTGAGTTGCCCACGCAAGATTTGGAGTCACTCCGCAAGCTCGCCACGCGCCGCCGGCATCTGCAAGAACTCATGGAACGCAGCGAAGGCAACGCCGCTTGGGCCGCGCAAGTCTCGAACATGATCGAAGGCTTGCCGCCCGAAGACGGCGGCCAACTCCTCACTCAGCTGGCGGCCGGCTACCGCAAAACGGGGCGACTCGACTTGGCCGCCGACACCTATTTCTTGCTCGCCCGCCGTTACCCCGATCATGCGCTCGTCGATCAAGCGCTCGACTGGCTGATCCACTTCTACGCCAGCAGCGAACTCGCGCATCGCGTCACAAAAACATCTGGCTTGGTTGCTTCAGCAACCAGGAACGCTCGCCCCCCTCTCCCTCTGGGAGAGGGCCGGGATGAGCGTGCCTCGACAGCGGCGCCGACCATTCAGCAAACCTCCTCTCTTCTGCCCGCCAGCCCGATGCTCACCCGCGACGACCGCCTTCGCCGCGCCGCACAGCTCACCGAGTATCTCAAATCCGCCCGCCCCGCGCTCTACGCCGAGCCAGCCGTGCGGTTCGCCGAAACCACGGCCCAGCGCGAACTCGGTTATGCCAACCCAGCCCAGCGATTTTATCTCACGTTCGGCCAACTTCCAGAATCCGATCCTTGGCGGCAGTGCGCCACCGGTGAACAGTGGCTGGCGCAGCCGAATGACGACCCACCCCCCAAAAAACTGGCCAACTGTCGTCGCGCGGCGCAGCCACCGCGCCTCGATGGCCGCTTCGACGAACCCTGTTGGACCTCCGCCGACCACCTGCAACTTGGCGACCCAACCGCCGGACGGGCATCTCTCTCCGCGCGAAGAGACTCACCCCGCGAGGCGAAGGCAGACGAGTCCGCCCGGCCCACAACGGCGGCCATCCGACTCGCCTCTGACGACCAATATCTCTACATCGCCGTCCAATGTCCGAAATGTAGTAGTTGCAACTACGCGGCCGACAACTCCCCGCGCCCCCACGATGCCGACCTCACCCAGCACGATCGCGTCACGCTGCGGCTAGATACCGACCGCGATTACACCACGGCATTCGAACTCACGATCGACCATCGCGGCTGGGTTCGCGACGCCTGCTGGGACGATGCCACGTGGAATCCGGAGTGGTTTATCGCCGCCGCAAATGATGACACGACCTGGACGGTTGAAGCCGCCATCCCGCTCGCCGAACTCGTGGAAAAGCGGCCCACCGCGCGGCACGTATGGGCGGTTGCCGCCCACCGCACGATCCCCCGCATTGGCTACCAATCCTGGGCCGGCCCGCCTACCTCCGACCCATCCCCCGCCCAATTCGGGTTGGTGATCTTCGAGTAGGCCCGGCTTCAGCCGGACCCGCGCGTGCCGGTAGCGGAATTCGTAAGAATTCCGCCGTCCCATCGGCGATGCTTTCTCTCGTTCCCACGCTCCGCGTGGGAACGCACTCCCCACCGCTCCGCGGCCACACGATTCCCGTCCCCATCGACGCGGAGCGTCGTGCTATCCCG
>CAYMXT010000480.1:1303-1554 GCA_964394415.1 uncultured Planctomycetales bacterium | reverse complement strand
GCCCGGCCAGGACCCCGGCGACATCACCGATCGCGAGCGGACCAGCGCCCGCTGGCACGAAGATGTCCGCATTGTCGTCGAGATCCTCTCGGACGATCAGCATCGCGTGACGATGTACAAGGGTTCGATGGGCAACGAGCCCCCGGCCACGACCACTCCTCGCACCGATCCGACCACGCCCGGACGCACCACCACGCCTCCGGCCCGGCCGAACACGGCATCACCGGGCTGGTGAACCTTTATGGCATCGA
>CAYMXT010000480.1:0-1293 GCA_964394415.1 uncultured Planctomycetales bacterium | reverse complement strand
CCGAACACGGACGACAAGAACAAGGATCAGAACAAGGACGACAAGAACAAGGACCTTCAGGCCCCCGGCCGCACGATGGACACCAGCGAGCCGCTCGCGGCCAACATCGTCTACCAGGCGACCTTCACCCGCACGACGCGGGAGAGCGCCCAGCAGTTCCGCGATCAGCTCCGCAAGGCTGATGAACTGAACATTGGAGACGATGAGAAGGAATCAGAAACCGATCGCTAAAGAGCGCCTTGGCGCTGCTGCACCTGCAATGCGTTGGTCCTGATGCACGCTGTCCCGCCGGAACTTCGGCGGGACAGCGTTTTTTTGAGGCTCGCAGGGCGGGGCGTCGAAGCCGCGCCGGCTGGTCCGGGCGATCCGCCGGCTCGTAGCGCAAACAAAAAAGCGGAGAGGGCGGGATTCGAACCCGCGGTACAGGTAATAACCCGTACGACGGTTTAGCAAACCGTTGCCTTCAGCCTCTCGGCCACCTCTCCGGCAACAGCGTTTCGTTCTGGATTATCAGCGATCGCCGCGGCCGGGTCAATGAACGAGCCAATTCCGGCCGCAATTCACCTCTCCCGCCCCTCTGCGCCGCCATCGCCGGGCCGGTCACCCGTCCCGATTCTGCCGTGCGCGGACAGGTCCGCTCCCTTGACCAGGGCATAATGAAGTGTCCGAAAGTGGGGCCCGGATGGCCCCGCGACGGGAGGTCTGCCGTGCTCGAACTCATGACGTCAGATTACGCGCCGCTGTTCGCGATCCCCGCGGTCGCGGGGTCGTTCTTCTTCCTCGTTCGCCTGGTCCTGATGGCGCTGGGCGCCAGCGCCGGCGACGACGTTGGCGGTGACTTCAGCGGCGACGCGGGCGGCGAACACATCTTCGACGCCGGCAGCGCCGCCAGCGGCGCTCACGCCCACCACGCCGACTCGACGGACGCGTTCAAAGTCCTCTCGATCCAGTCGATCGCGGGCTTCGTGATGGGTTTCGGCTGGGGCGGGCTCGGGGCGTACCGCGGCCTCGGCTGGGACATCGAATTCAGCCTGCTCATGGCTCTCGCCGGCGGTCTGCTCATCGTCTGGCTCCTGGGCATGCTCTTCAAATCCATCGGCCTGCTCCACGGCAGCGGCAACATCCGCATCGAGGACGCCGAGGGATGCGCCGGCTCGGTTTACGCCGGCGTCCCGGCGCGCGGCGCGGGACGGGGCAAGGTGCGCCTGCTCGTCGATGATCGGGCCCGCATCTTCAACGCGGTGAGCAGCGGCGAGGCCCTGCCGCGCCACACGCGCATCAAGGTTGTGATGG
>CAYMXT010000479.1:1324-1555 GCA_964394415.1 uncultured Planctomycetales bacterium | reverse complement strand
GGTCCGGCCTGTGGCTGGACGGCAGCGACGACTACGTCAACCTGGGCACCGCGGCCTCCATCAATGGCGGCGGCGACTTCACGGTCGCGGCGTGGATCAAGACCACCGACACCAACGGCGGCTTCGTCCTGAGCCAGCGCGATCCGGATGGCGACGGGTACGCCGGCGGGTACTTCCTCGGCGTGAACAGCGCGGGCAAGCCGCTCTTCCAGATCTACTCTTGGTACTACA
>CAYMXT010000479.1:0-1314 GCA_964394415.1 uncultured Planctomycetales bacterium | reverse complement strand
GGTCGCGACCGGCACAACCTCCATCAATGACGGCCAGTGGCACCACCTCATGGGTATCCGCCGCAGCAACAAAGGTATCGCGGTCTACGTGGACGGCCAGGTCGTGGGTACGAACACCGCGTTCGGCTACGGAATGCACGGGGACACCTCAACCTACATCGGGGCCAACAAGCGCGATAACAGCAACTTCCTGGTCGGCACATTGGACGACATCGGCATCTGGGATCGTGCCCTCGCCGAACGCGAGTTCGCGACGCTCTACTACCGCGGGGCGGAAGGAAAGGCCGCCGCCAGCCTGGTCAGCCTCACCGACCGCGCTCTGACCGTGTTCGATCACAGCGGGAACTTCTCCGCGACCGCCGCCCAGCGCATCACGCTGGCCGATCAGGAAGCGCCGTGGTTCAACAACTTCCCGTCCGACGTGACCATCGGCTCGCACCAGTCGGCGCTGCCAGCGAACACCGGCTATGCACAGGCTGCCGACAACTGCGACGGCAGCCCCGAGGTCACTTGGTCGGACAGCGACGACGCGGTCTCCTCGGGACTCATACTGAAGTTTGCGCTGGATCAGGCGGGCGGCGCCACGACGGTGGTCTCGCAGGACGGGCTCCGCACCGGGACCGTGACCGAGGCCATCAGCGGCCTGGCTGGCGTGAGCGGGCGCGCGATGTTGTTCGACGGCGTCAATGACAAGGTGTCCCTGGGCTCGATCACCAACCTGAACGGGCTGCGCAGCAACCTGACGGTGTCCGCGTGGGTCTGGATCGATGCCCTTTCCGGCATCCGCCGGATCGTCTCCAGCGGCCACACGACGGGCTGGGGGTTCGGGATCAACGGCAGCAACCTCCGGTTCACGACCTACGGGGTGAAGGACTACGACCTCAACGCGGGCCTGTACGCCGGCGGGTGGATCCATGTGGTCGCGGTCATGGACAACGGCTGCGACGTGACGTTCTACGTCAACGGCGTGGCCAAGGGCACCGTCGCCGGCACGGCCGCCGCGAAGCAGTGCACCTCGGGCTGGAACCTTGGCACCTGCGTGTCCGGCGGTGGGGAGTACTGGAAGGGCCGGATGGATGAGGTCGGGGTCTGGAACCGCGCCCTCTCGGCCGCCGAGATCCTGCATGTGTACGACCTCGGGCGCCGCGGCGGCGCGGTGCTGAATGCGCCGGCGAACGCGGACGTGCTGACGGTGCAGCGCGAGTGGACGGTCCGCGATCAGGTTAGCCTCTCCGCCAGCGCGTTGCAGACCATCACGATCACCAACGCCTTGGGCGACACGGATGGCGACGGCCTGACCGACGGCCTCGAAGC
>CAYMXT010000478.1:0-1560 GCA_964394415.1 uncultured Planctomycetales bacterium | reverse complement strand
TGCGTTCCCCTGCTCGGCCTGCTACGAGATCAGGGCATGCTCCCATAGGCGGCCCCTGCCGTGGGGGAGTGTCCCGGAAGCAGACTACTGGGCCGAGGGGGGCTCGGGGGGCGGATCTGACGAGTGCGAGCGCGCCTCGAAGTGCCCACCATTTTGGGACGCGAGCGCCCTGCCGACGGTGGCCCGCGGCACCTTGAGCGCGACGGCGATCTCTCGGACGCTGCGCCCGTCTGCACGCATCGCCGCGGCTCGGACCACCTCGTCCCTGCCCATGCGCCGCGGGCGGCCCCAGCGCCCGCCAGCGGCCTCCACACGCTCCCGAGCGGCGGCGATGCGCTCGTTGATGGCGATACGCTCCATCTTGGCGGCCCAGGCCATCACCGCCAACACGACTTCGGCCGCGGGGCCGTTGAGGTCGAAGCCGTCGGCTACGCTGACGACGTCAACGCCATGCGCCTGCAGTTCCTCGATCAGGTCGAGGGTATCCCTGATGCCCGAGCGGGTCAGGCGGTCGAGACGAAAGACGTAGAGCCGTCGCAGGTCCCCTGCTCGGCCGTCGCCGCGCAAGCGCTGCAGCTCGATGCGGGCCATGTTCTTGCCGCTCTGCTTCTCGGAGTACCAGCAGTCGATGGGGTCGCCGCGGGCTGCTGCGGCTCGCACCACCGCGGCCTTCTGGGTTGCTTGGTCCTGGCTCTTGGAGCTGACGCGAACGTATGCGGCACTTCGGTGCGTAGATGGAAGGTTGCGACCAGATCCCCGCCTTGTCCATCCATGGCCGCGCCTAGCAGGGCATGCAAGCGTTCGGGAACTTGCAGCTCGAAATCGCGTTGTCGCATACCGCTGGTTTGCAGCAACCCACGCCCGGGTTCCCGCAGGTCGCGTCGGAGGCACAGCCTAGAGTGCAGAACTGGTTCTTGCTGGTGTCCACCATGCAGTCGTACCCCGAGCCGCAGGTAGTGCTCCCGTTGCAGCCGTTGCCCGCTTTGCCGTCGTTGGGGCGGCATTCGTAGCTCTTGGCGACGACCACCCCGTTGTCCACCGACGGAACGCAGGCCGACTTGCCGGTGATGGCCGTGCAGTCGGCGCTCGTGCCGCACCGGCAGCGCACATTCGCTGACGGCGGCTGGCAGGCCCCGGTCCCGTTCGCCAGGAGCGCGCAGCAGCCGTTCGCCCCGGAGCACTGGGCGTTGGTCGTGCAAGCCTGCTGGCAACTGTAGTTGCCCTGACCATCATCCATGCAGAGCTGGCCGGCTCCGCAGCACTTGGTGCCACACGCCAGTGCATTCGCGCAGCACGAACCGGCAACGCATGTTTCCCCAGTTCCGCACGCGCCCGCCGGGTTCGTCGGGCTGCACTCGGTAGCGCTCGCGCATTGTCCGTTCACGCAGGCCTGCCCGGTCCCGCACGTCGTGCACGCGGCACCGCCCTGCCCGCACGCCGCGGCTGTCGTGCCTGCGTTGCAGGCGTTGCCCGCGCAGCATCCAGCGCAAGTGCTGCTGCAACCGCTGGTGGGCGGAATGCAGCTCCGCGAAGCTGCCTCGCAAGACTCACCGGCATTGC
>CAYMXT010000477.1:0-1569 GCA_964394415.1 uncultured Planctomycetales bacterium | reverse complement strand
GCTGTCAGCCCATCATCAAACACAAACTCTGTTTTGCTGGCAAAGGTTTTATACTTCATGCCGCCCGGTCCGTCATGATTGGGGTCGGCCCAGGCGCCGAAGTCGGTGTCGGCCGGTGGCCGTGCCGGCTGGGCAAAGGCTGCGGCGGAGAGAGAGGCAATCGCGAGAAAGGCGAGATGAAGAGGGCGGAACTTGATCATGGGCGTGGTGGACAATCGCGCCACGTGGCCCGGTTGGGCACGAATGACGTCGGCTGATTGGGAGGGTTGGAGACGCCCACAGGCTGGGCAAGTTACCCGCTACGGCAAACCGGCTGATGGTTGCCCCGTTTACCTGTTCACCGGAGGCTGCGCGCTGAGGGCTGATTCCCTTTGGGGCAATACCCCTGGGTGAATCCATGGATAGGCGTTCGCCAGCCAGGCGCGGTAGCGCGCGGCGTCGAAGGGTGGGTCGCCGCTCAGGTAGTGGCTGCGGCCGGGGCTGGCCGGGGTTTCCCAATCGAGGAGCAGGAAGCGCGTGTGGCTGCGGGTAAAGGGCAGGGCTTCCAGCACAGTGACGGTGTCAGGCGCGGCGGTGCGGTTGCCCTCGGCAAGGATTTTGCCGCTGTCGGCATCGCGGACGGTGTAGTGCAGCGCGATGGGTTCGCGGGTGTCGTTGCAGGCGACGAGGTCCTGCGTCCAACCCTGCGGCTCGCGGAGCATCATGAGCAGCGGCTGCTGGGCGCGCTTGATGAAGTCGAACGCAAACTTCTTCTCGAAGTAATAGTCCACAACGGCGTCGGAGAACTGCGGCCAGCCGTCGATCAGGTTCCACCAGAGGATGCCGGTGCGCCGCCACTTTGTCCCGCGGAAGAGCTCGATGAAGAATTTCTTCGCCTCGGCCTGCACGCACTGGCTCTGCCACGCGAAGTCGTCGAGGTTGTCCGGCTCGGCGCCGAACATTTCGCGAAGCTGCTTGCGCATAAGCTCGACGCGGTAGTCCCAGAGGTCGGCGCCCGGCACGGGCGAGGTGGCGTGAAGCAGCCATTCGTCGTTGCCGGGCGGCCAGAGTTTTTCCGGCGAGATGAACCTGCGCACCGACGCGGCGGCCGGACAGCCGTGGTAGCCGATCTCGCTGGCGAAGTGCGCGGGCGAGCCGGCGTAGTAGGCGCTGCGGAACCAGTCGCGCGGGCCCCACAGGTGCGCTTCGGGCAGGTAGCGGCGGTCGGCCGGTGCGGCGGTCGCGTCGATCCACGGCGACGATGGCAGGTAGGGCCGGCTCGGGTCCTCGTCGGCAAGGGCGCGCGGGAGAACCTCGCGGGTAAGGCGGTTTTTGTCGGCGAGGCCGCGGCGATACCAGTCGTAGGCGCGGTCGCATTCGTTGTCGCCGGACCAGCAGACGAGCGAGGCGTGCTGGCGGAGACGGCGGATGACCTTTCGCGCCTCGGCGTCGATCACGCGGGCAAAGGCATCGTCCTGTGGGTAGACGGCGCAGGCCATGGCGAAGTCCTGCCAGACCATGATGCCGCGTTCATCGCAGAAATCGAAGAACGCTTTCGGCTCATAAACGCTACCACCCCAGCAGCGGAGC
>CAYMXT010000476.1:0-1570 GCA_964394415.1 uncultured Planctomycetales bacterium | reverse complement strand
GGCGGTGGAAGCGAATTCCGTAGATTCCTGGCGCTCGGTTGAATCCCCCATCGCCCATTCGTGCGGCAACGGGCGGAGCCATCCGTTCGCGGTTCCGCGCGTGAGCCAAGGAGATCGCGATGAACGTGCAGAATATCAACCAGTGCCGGTCGGAGTCACTCGCGCCGTCCTCGCGGAGGGCGCCGCGGCTCCGGACGGCCGTGATTCTGACGCTGGCCGCGGGGCTGCCCGCCGCCGCGCAAACGATGCTTTACGTCGCGCCCTGCGGCGACGACACCTGGGCGGGAACCAGCGTCGCCTGCTCCGGTCCTGTAGGCCCCAAGCGCACGATCCAGGCCGCGATCAACGCCGCGGCGAGCGGCGACACGATCCTGGTTGCCGACGGCGTTTACACCGGGCCGGGCAACCGCGACATGGACTTCGGGGGCCGCGCCATCACCGTCCGCGGCATCGGCGGTGCGGGCGTCTGCATCATCGACTGCGGGGGAACTCAACCGGAGCCGCACCGGGCCTTCGTGTTCCAGAGCGGCGAGGGCGCCCTAAGCGTGCTGGAGGGCTTCACCATCCAGAACGGATTCGCCGCCACGGGCGGTGCGGTCAGCACCCTGAACTCTTCACCAACGATCCGCGACTGTACCTTCCGCGGCAACAACGCGTCGTCTGGCGGGGCGGTCCACGCCACCGGCGATCTCGACCTCGCCCATTGCACATTCACCGAGAACACCGCCAAGAGCGAGGCCGGCGCGGTGATGACGTTGGGCCCTGGTCGCTATTCGTTCATCAACTGCAACTTCATTCGCAACCGCCAGACCAGCGTTGATGAGAACGGCGCTGGGGCGATCAAGTGCGATTCCGGCAGCGTGAACGTCCTCGACGGCTGCGCCTTCATCGAGAACACGGCGGCACGGCTGGGCAGCGCCTATTGGATCAGGGCCTGCCCCGACGTGACCGTGACGAACTGCACCTTCACCAACAATACGGCCAGGTACGGAGGGGCCATCGCAGTGACGTCCAACAGCGCCGCCACCGTGGCCAACTGCCTCTTCACGGGGAATAGGATCACAACGACGACGTTGGAGCGACCGGCGGCGGCGCTCTGGGTCGGTGACGGTTTCGGCGGCCCATCGAGCGCCGCCATCATCAACTGTACCTTCAGCGGGAACCACGCGCCGGCCGGCGGCGCAGCCCTGGCGGTCACCCAGACCAGCGCGGCCACCGCCGCCAACTGCATCCTCTGGGACAACACGCCCGCGGGGGTTGCTCTGCTGGAGTCGGCGGCAATCGTCCTGACGCGGAGCGACGTTCAGGGCGGCTGGCCCGGTGTCGGCAACCTCGACACCAATCCGCTCTTCGCGGGGGCCGGCCCCGCTCCCTTCGCAATCGGGGCGGGCTCGCTCTGCATCGACGCGGGCGACAATACAGCCGTGCCGATGGGGATCACCACCGACTTGGTCGGCGAATCCCGCTTCAGGGACGACCCCGCCACGCCCGACACGGGCGTCGGCCCCGCCCCGGTCGTGGACATGGGGGCCTACGAGTTCAACGGCTGCTACGCCGACTGCGACTCCTC
>CAYMXT010000475.1:0-1572 GCA_964394415.1 uncultured Planctomycetales bacterium | reverse complement strand
GGCAAGCTTTACGTCGCGTCGAGGTGCGTGAGCGGCGTTGGCAGCGACGTTTCGCGGCGGATCGGCGCAGGCGCTGCCGAAGCGACGCTTTCTGGTAGCGGTGAGCCTTTTCGTGTGCGCCGTATTGGTGACTCGCCCCTGCCCCCTTACTTTCACGGCCACTGCGGGGTCAGGCAGACCACGGGTTCCACGAAACGGAGCATGAGAAGAGGCCTTTTCTGATGACCGATGGCGAGCGGACCTGGCCGGCAGAGGACGTTCGACCGCTTCCCTTGGAGCGGATCGATGCCCGACTGCAACGTTATCGACTGGTGCAGCCGAAAGAGGAACTGCGGATGGCCCAGTCGCTGGAGCGTTACGGTCAATGCGCGCCGATCGTGGTCTGCTTGTTGGACGAGGATTGGGTGTTGATCGATGGGTTCAAGCGGCTGGCGGCGGCCCGCCGGTTGGCCGGTGTCACCACGCTTCACGCCCGGCGGATGGAAGTGGATGAACAGGGCGCGAAGGCGGCGATCTACAACCTGAACCGCATCGGCCGCCGGCCGCTGGAACTGGAAGAATCGTGGATCGTCCACGCCCTGGTGCGTGAAGACGGTCTGTCGCAGGTCGAAGTCGCGCAGTTATTGGGCCGCCACAAGAGCTGGGTCAATCGCCGCCTGGCCATGCTGGAACGGCTGTGCGAGCCGGCCTGTGAGGAACTACGGCTGGGGCTGCTGACACCGGCCATGGCTCGCCAATTGACGCGGTTGCCGCGCGGCAACCAGGCCGAGGCGCTGGCCACGGTCCGGGAAGCGGCGCTGACCTCGCGCGAGTTGTCGGGCGTGGTGGACCTGCTGCTGGCCAGCAGTACGCGCGAACAGACGGCGTTCGTGTTGAGCGATCCGCGTCGCGCCCTCCGGCAATCCGAAGAGCGTTTCGTGCATTATTGGGATCCGCGTCTGAGCGTGGCCGGAAACCGTGTCGCCCGGCGGTTGGGGCTGCTGCTGGACAACCTGGCGCAGATGCAGTCGTGGCTGCGTTACCAGGGTCGCGGACAACTGCAGGCCTGTGACCGCGAGCCGCTGACAAGTGGCTTCCAGCGGCTGGTGAGCGAGACGCGGTTGGTGTCGGAACTGAGTGTGGACTTCCTGGAGGAATTGAAATTGCCATGAATCCCCCGACGGACAATGAGATCATTTATCGCTGGCACCGCGGGCAGAGCGGGCGGCAGATCGCCCGCGAACTGCAAGTCACGCGCTGGCGCGTCGCGCGCGTCATTCAGCAGCAGCAAGCGGCTCGAAACGAGGCGTCGACGGTGCCGGCGGGCAGTGACCTGCCCCGGCCGCCCGTGCGTCGCGGCAGCCAACTGGATGCGTGGGAACCCACGCTCCGTCAGTTGCTGGAGCGGTATCCCGATATGACGGCCATCCGGGTGCTGCAAGAACTCCGCCAGGCGGGCTACCGCGGCGGTTACACGATTCTCCGGCAGCGGGTCCAGACACTGCGCCGGCAGCCGCAGAAGCCGCTGGGCCTGCCGACCGCGGCGGCCCGAAACGAAGGGCAAAGTAGAACGGCCGTTTCACTACGTGGAAC
>CAYMXT010000474.1:1264-1572 GCA_964394415.1 uncultured Planctomycetales bacterium | reverse complement strand
GCCTGGCTGGCGCGGTTTCACGCCGCCAAGACCCGCGCGGCGACGCACCTGGAGTTCTTCCGCGTCACGCACGACACCGCCCGCCTGCCGCCGGCGCTGGATTCCATGCGTCAGGCGGAGGCGGCGTGGCGCCAGATCGTGCGGCTGACCGATGGGGTTTACCATCACGACCTGGTGTTCGGTCGCGCCCGGGAATCCACCCATTACGCGATGCAGGCCGGGCACTGGAAGGATCGTCTGGCGGCGGTTGAGGAAGACGTGAAGCGGGTGGCCGCGTTGGTCGCCCGACATGGCCCGGCCACCCAGCC
>CAYMXT010000474.1:0-1254 GCA_964394415.1 uncultured Planctomycetales bacterium | reverse complement strand
TCACGCATCGCCGTCGGACAACGTGGCGATCGCCGCGGAGGTGACCAGCATCGCCCCGTTGCGGGCCGTGCGGCTGCATTTCCGTCCGATGGATCAGACCCAGCCTTGGCAATCGGTCAACATGACGCCCGTCGAGGGCAACAGGCATCAGGCCACGATCTCCAGCAAGGCGATCACCGCCCGCTTTGACATGATGTACTACCTCGAAGCCTGCACCGATGAGGGCGGCACGCTCTGGCCGGATTGGCGCCAGGGCACGCCGTACGTTGTGATTCAGGTGCGTCGGTCGCCGCCGACGGCAACGCGTCCCGCCGCGAACCCTTGAGGAATCTTCGACCGTGAAGCTCCATCTTCCCAGCCGCGCTGTCGCCGATCGCTGCAGCATCACCCGCTGGCTTCCGCCGGACCAGACGGTCACGTTTGCCCAACTGGAAGGACCCGGCTGCATCCGTCATATCTGGATCACGCCGACGCGGCACGAGATGGGCAATCGCCAGACCATCATGCGCATCTATTTCGACGGCGCTTCGGTGCCGCAGGTCGAGGCCCCGGTGGGCGACTTCTTCGGGATGATGCACGGGCGCAAGTTCTATCCGCTCAATACGCCCTACCTGGCTGCGTCCGCCGAATGCGGATACCAATCGTATTTTCCCATGCCCTTTGCCCGCGATGCACGCATCGAGTTCAGCGCCGACGCGGTGGGCAATCAGTTGTATCTGATGGTGGACTGGCACCGCTATCCCCGGCAGACGCTCGACGAGCCCCGCCGGTTCTGCGCTCGCTGGCGACGCGAATTGCCGACGCAGCGCTACGGCTCCGACTACCTCTTGCTCGACGCCGACGGGCCGGGGCAGTTCCTGGGTTTCGTCTACGGCGTGAGGCTGCTGGATGATGCGGACCGCTGGAGCCACGGCGGCGGCGACAACATCTACATCGACGGCGACGGCGAAGACCCGGCGTACCTGCGCGGCATCGGCGGTGAGGATGTCTTTGGCGCGGGCTATGGCGGCGCTTTGCATGTGCCCACCGAGTCCTACCTGCACAGCGGCATGCCCTATTACGTGCACGAAGACACCGGAGAGGCCCGTCCTGCCCAGCGCCTGGTCGGCTATCGCTGGTACACCGAGGATCAGATCACCTTCCAGCGCAATATCCAGGTGCGGTTCGGCTGCATGCGCAACGACATCTGCTCGACCGCGTATTGGTATCAGGAGGGTGTGGTTCGCCCGTTCTGCCGGATGCCGTCATGGCCGC
>CAYMXT010000473.1:0-1577 GCA_964394415.1 uncultured Planctomycetales bacterium | reverse complement strand
CAACGAGTGGATGGCGGCGATCAAGGCCGATCCCGATGTCGGCGGCGCGAATCTGACGCCATCCGTCAATCGCGTGGCCGCGTTCCTCGATCGCCACGGTTCACCCGAAGTGCTCCAGGCGCTGAAGACCACCGGGGCCATCAACAACCCGGCGGTGTTCAAGCTGATGAACAAGATCGCCACGGCCTACGAAGAGGGCGGCGCGACGCCCGCCGGAAACAGCGCGCCGCAGCCGACCGGCCTCACCGCCGCCCAGCGCATGTATCCATCCGCGGCCCAGCCGAGCGGCGCCGCGCGGTAGCAAGACGGGCGCCCCCGCCGGGGCGTCTATGACGACGCAAGACACTCCCGCCGGGGTGTTTCGGACCTTCCACTGCTGAAGAGGCCTTCAGCACTACCGGCGGAGCACCAACCATGGCCGTTCTTGCGACCACCAACCTGACGCTTGCCGACTGGGCCAAGCGCGTCGAGGACGACGGTCGTGTCTCCATCATCGTCGACCTGCTCTCGCAGGCCAACGAGATGATGGACGACATGATCTGGATGGAGGGCAACCAAACCGACGGCTACAAGACGACGGTGCGAACCGGCCTGCCGAGCGGCACGTGGCGCAACCTGTATGCCGGCGTGCTGCCCACCAAGAGCACCGCGGCGCAGGTCGTGGAGCGCGTCGGCAATCTCGAAGCCTACTCCGTCATCGACAAGGACCTGGCCGACCTGAACGGCAACACCGCCGAGTTCCGCCTGGCCGAGGACGCCGCGTTCTTCGAGGGCATGACGCAGCAGATGCAGAGCGCGCTGCTGTATTCCAGCCAGCTCAGCAACCCGAACCAGATCACCGGGTTCGCGCCGCGCTACAACACCCTGACCGCCAGCGAGGCCGAAACTGCCGGCAACGTCATCGACATGGGCGGCTCGGGCTCGACGAACACCAGCATCTGGTTCGTTCAGTGGGGCCAGGATACTTGCTTCGGCATCTTCCCGAAGGCCAAGATCGGCGGCCTCATGCACAAGGATCTCGGCGAGTGGACCGAGACGCTGAGCACCGGCGCGAAGTACCAGGTCTACCAGAGCCACTTCAAGTGGGAGGCCGGCCTGTGCGTCCGCGACTGGCGCTATGTGGTCCGGCTGGCCAACATCGACGTGACCCTGCTGTCCGGCGTGAACGCCGCGAACATCATCAACGGCTTGGTCCGCGCCGCCCATCTGTTCCCCCGGGCACCGCGCGGCGTGGCCCCGGTGCAGAACGCGACCCGCCCGTCCGGCGTGGTCGGCATGGGCCGGGCGGCCATCTACTGCAACCGCACCGTCTCCACCTTCCTGGACCTGCAGGCGCTCAACAAGACGAACGTCCTGCTGCAGATGAACGAGTGGGACGGCAAGCCGGTGACCACCTTCCGTGGCGTGCCGATCCGCACGGTGGACCAGCTGCTGTCCACCGAGGATGCGGTCGTCGCCTGATCCCGTCGCGCCATAGGAGAACCGGCTATGATCCTTGACAGCAATCTCTGCTTTGACGCCGCGGTGGCTCTGACGGCCACCCGCGCGAGCACCAACGTGATCGACCTGTCCAACAG
>CAYMXT010000472.1:0-1578 GCA_964394415.1 uncultured Planctomycetales bacterium | reverse complement strand
ATCGCATTTGTCGTCGTTTCCTGTGGCGTCGCTTCAATGGACCAGTTCGGTTGGCACGGATTCCGCGCGGCAATCCTTGTACCGAAACCCGCCGTCCACGGCCAGCACCGCGCCGGTAATGTAGTCGGCGTCGGCGGAGCAAAGGAAGGCCGCCGCGCGGCCGATGTCCGCCACGCTCCCCAATCGCCCCAGCGGCAGCTTGACTCCTTCCCGACGGATCAACTCGGCGCCGAAGACGGCGTGCTCGCCCGGTGTATCGGTCCAGCCAGGCTCAATCACGTTCACTTGAATCCCGTGCGGCGACAGTTCGACGGCGATCGAGCGGGCCAAGTGGTTCAACCCTGCCTTGGCGGCGTTGTAGGCCACGCTGCCCGCCAGCGGCATTTCCGCCTGCACGCTGGAGATGTAGACGATCTTGCCGCCGCGTCCGCGGGCAACCATCCGCCGCGCAACCAGTTGGCCCAGGTGAAATCCGCTCGTCAGCGTGGCGGCGATCACCCGTTCGAAGTCGGCCAGATCGTACTCCAGGAACGCGCGGCGAACACCACACGCGGGATTGCTGACCAGGATATCCAACTCGCCCGCCGCCGCCACAGCCATCGCGACGAGCCGTTGCCGATCCGCGGCGGCGAAAACATCCGCCTCGACAGTGTGGACCTGCGCGCCCAGTGCCTTGAGTTCGGCAGCCGTAGCAGCCAGCTCGTGGCTGCCCGGCCGATCGTTCAGCACCAACGCTTGAGCGCCGCATCGCGCCAACTCGAGCGCACAGCCGCGGCCAATCCCGCGGCCCGCGCCGGTCACCAACGCCGTCTTGCCGGTCAGGTTCATACGATTTTCCTAAGGTCCCAACGGCGTTGGTCTCAACCGTGTCGCCGCGTGATTCAACTCGTTGCTGCGGTCATGGTATCATCAGCGGCGGGCAAGTTCGATGCACGAGATGCGACGTATTGGAAACCGCCATGGAAGCCACGCGGCCAACGGTGCAACAGCTCTTTGATTTGTCCGGCCGGGTGGCGCTGGTGACGGGCGGTTGCGGCTATTTGGGGTCCGTCATGGCGGAGGCCCTGGCGGAAGCCGGAGCGTCGGTCGTGGTGGCCAGCCGGGACGCCGCTCGAGCGGAAGCGGGAGCTCGCCGGTTGCCCGTCGCCCCACACGCGCCGTCGCCCCGCCATCACGGCATCGCGCTCGATCATCTGGATGGCGATTCGCTCGCGGCCGGGTTTCAACAGGCGGTGAATCGAGCTGGCCGGGTGGACGTGCTGGTCAACAATGGGCACGAAGCGGTGGCCGCCGATTGGCGTTCTGTCACGGAAGAACAGTTCAACCGCCAGTTGGCGAACGCGACCGGTTACTTCCTGCTCGCCCGGCAACTGCGGGATCATGCGGTAGCCGAACGTCGCGAGGCGAGCGTGATCCTGTTGGGGTCGATGTACGGGGTCGTCGGTTCGTACCCCGACGCTTACGCCGACGTTTGCCCCGCCAGCCCTGCGGCTTATCATGCCTTGAAAGGCGGCATCGTCCACCTGACGCGGCATCTGGCCGTGTATTGGGCGGGCGACGGCGTGCGGGTCAACTGCC
>CAYMXT010000471.1:0-1582 GCA_964394415.1 uncultured Planctomycetales bacterium | reverse complement strand
GGCGACAAAGACTACTGCCACGGCTGCGAGCTTTGGCCGGATGCGGTCTAACGCTGGAGGTAAGCCGCGTGAATGAAGCGCAGCGGAATGAACGTCGGCTTGACCGACTTGTTCTGCGCATTCGTCTGGCGATTGTGCGGGCTGTTTGCCGGTTGTTACTGCCCCGTAATGTGTGGGTGGGGATGCACTTTGGAATCTACACACAGAAATGGTCGGTGCATCTTGGGCGACTCGACAATCGAGGCGTTTTACAGGGGATCAGCGACCGCGATGCAGGCGCGTAACAGCGATTGTACCGACACCAGCCGCCTATCCAACACGAGGTAAACGAGATGGACATCCTGAAACGCATGACCGCGGCCCGTTCTGCCGCAGTGACGTGCTCGGCGAGCAGGCACTCTGCCGATGTGGGCGAGCGGCTGGTGGAGTACGGCAAATCTCAGTTGGATGCGGACCCGGTTGCGGCGCGGGAAGCCGGCGAATCAATCGCCGCCACCGTCGCGGCGCTGTGGGAGGCGAGGGCAGAAATCGAGCGGCTGCGCGATACCGTCAGGCTGGCCGACATCGATGCCGCACTGACCACGGCCGAGGTGAATGACCTCACTACCGAGGTCCAACGGCTGCGCGCCGACGCCGCCCGCCTCGACTGGCTGGCCGATCCCGACAACCAAAACGGCAACGTGCAACTGCCAACCGCGTGCGTGCTCGCGCACCCGGAGTCGATGCGCGCGGCGATTGATGCGGCGATGAGGATGGGCACCGATGCGACCTGACGAGATGATCATCGACAACTTCGCGGGGGGCGGCGGTGCGAGCACGGGCATCGAGTGGGCGCTGGGCCGCTCGCCCGACGTGGCGATCAACCACTCGCCGGAGGCGATCGCGATGCACCAGGTCAACCACCCGGACACGCGCCACTACTGCGAGGACGTCTGGCGCGTCGATCCGCGCGAAGCGACCGGCGGGCGGCCCGTCGGGCTGGCGTGGTTCTCGCCAGACTGCACGCACTTCAGCAAGGCCAAGGGCGGCAAGCCGCGGTCACATAAAATCCGCGGCCTCGCATGGGTGGTCATCCGCTGGGCAAAAGCGGTGCGACCGCGCGTGATCTGCCTGGAGAACGTCGAGGAGTTCGCCGACTGGGGGCCGCTGCTCGCGGATGGCAAACCCTGCCCGTTGCGGCGCGGGATGACGTTCCGGCGATGGTGGCGCCAACTCGAGAACCTCGGCTACCAGGTGGATGCGCGCGAGATGCGCGCATGCGACTACGGCGCACCCACGACGCGGAAGCGCCTGTTCGTGATCGCCCGCTGCGATGGTCTGCCGATTCGCTGGCCCGAGCCTACGCACGGACACGGCCGATTGCCGTACCGCACTGCGGGCGAGTGCATAAACTGGTCGATCCCGACCCCGTCGATATTTGAGCGAAAGAGGCCACTCGCGGATGCGACGCTTCGCCGGGTCGCGGCCGGCATGATGCGCTACGTGGTCAACGCGCGGCAGCCGTACATCGTGGCAGTGACCGATCAGACGGCCGCGCCAATCATCACGCCGCTCACGCATCAGGGCACCAGACGGGTCCATC
>CAYMXT010000470.1:0-1584 GCA_964394415.1 uncultured Planctomycetales bacterium | reverse complement strand
GGGTGGCGGACCATGACGGCGTGCAGCAGGCGCACGGCGCGCTCGGTGCGACGTCCGGGGCCATCAACCGCCAGCGCGCGGATCGTGACGGACGGCCCGGCTGCGTTGACCAGGGCCACCCACGCCCCGTCGAGTTCGTAGGCTGTGTGCGGCGGGGTCAGCATCGCGATCGTTTCGCCCGACAATTGCCAGGGCCAGTTGACCGCCTCCTCCCGGATCAGCGCGGCGGCCACCGCCCGCAAGTCGGCCTCGGCAAGTCCGGGTGCCGGCAAAAGGCCGGAGGGCGCCGGGCCGGCATAGCTAGTCAGCCGGCGCACCCGGCGAAATTCCAACGACTCATACAATCGCAACGCCGGCGTGTTGCTCGTGAGGACTTCGAGGACCATGGCGCGCTCGCCCCGCTGTTTCGCCTCGGCGAGCACGTACTCCATCAGCGCCCGCCCGGCCTGCTGGCGACGGAACTCCGGCACCACCGCCATCGCGGCCACGCGGCTCGTCCAACCCCGCCGCGCCATCAGTGCAACCCCAGCCGGGGCGCCGTCCACGTGCACCACGCAGCTGGCATTGAAGTCGACGCTGTCCAGCCGCGCCGCCTGCCAGAGCGTGGCCTCGGTCATTTTGAACTGCACCACGTAGTCCGCGAAGCCGCGGTTGATCAGCTCCGCCGTCGGCGTCAGGCCAAAGCCGCTGACCGGGATAAAACTGAAAGCCATGCCGTCAGCCAAATAGACCTCGAGGTGTCATCCAAGCCATTTGGTGGGCGATCGAAAGTAGGGCAGGTCTTTGACCTGCCTTCGGACGCAGGATCGCGACTGCAACGCGACAAAGGCGGGTCTCCTCCTTCGCCGAGGCTACAAGGGCAGGTCTGTCCCGATGCATGAGTCTTTTCGCTGGGTGGCGTTTTCATGGCAGGTCGGAGACCTGCCCTACTTTTCGAGCCGGGCGGACTTTATTTCGCGGCGTCGAGCAAACGCGCGTAATCTTCCTCCAGTTTCGCGTGCACCGACCAGAACGGCGGCACCGGGGCGTCGGCGAGCCTCGCGATGAGAATCGCCACATGCGCGTGCCAGCCGGCGCTGACGCTCAGGATCATGTCGCGGTTGTCGCCCAGCCGGCGGTGCGTGAGCACCAGGCGCGTGGCGCCGCCGGTTTCGGGCGTCAGCTCAAAGGTCACCTCGGAATCACTGCCATCGGCCTCACCCCACGTGTACGCCAGCACCCGGGGCGGCTCGCAGCGCGTGATGCGGCCGGTCATGGGGTGGCCGCAGGCGGCATCGCGGTATTTCTCCGGCACGGGCTCGGTGTGCGGCGTGATGTTGACGTGATTGAAAACCAGCTCCACCCCGCCACCCACGCGCAGGTCCATGACCCCGCTCGCCAGCCAGCGGCTGCGCTTTTCGGATTCGGTGAGAAAAGCCCACACGCGTTCGACCGACCCCGGCAGCAGCCGGACAAAACGCACTTCGCCGCGGGCGGTATACTGGCCGTATTCTGTGTTCATGGTGTCTCCATTTTGATGATTTCGTGTGAAAACTCGGCGGCCGGCTCAGCCTGGGGCTGCGACGGCGGACGGGGCCGGGAAGC
>CAYMXT010000469.1:0-1588 GCA_964394415.1 uncultured Planctomycetales bacterium | reverse complement strand
GTATTACTATTCAGACGGGCGAGTTGCCGCCGCGCTGGCCGTCTTCGGGGGCGAGTTGTATTGCGGGATGCGCGAACCGTTCAACACGTTCCTGTCGCCGCTTGGGCGTTGGGACGGCCTGAGTTGGCGAAGTGTACCAGGTTGTCCGTTCGGATACTTCGCCTATGTGGCGGCAATGGTGACAGATGACAGCGCACTTTACGTTGCCGGTTATACCGCGCCGGACAACCCAGAGATGCCTGGGAACCGCGTATTCCGGTGGGACGGCGCGGTCTGGCAAGAACTGGGACGGGTCACTGCCAGCCGGACGACGCCGTACATCTTCTCGCTGACAATGTATGACGGCGCGCTCGTGGTCGGCGGAACGATGCTGGAGATCAACGGCACGCCAACAGGCTCGGTGGCCCGGTGGGATGGCGCCTCGTGGTCCGGCATGAACGCGGACTTTCACCATGTGTACTCGCTCCATGTTCATGATGGCGTGCTCTACGCAGCAACGAACGAGCGGGTCTACCGGTTGGACGGCGATCAGTGGGTCGAGTTGTGGACCGGAGAGCCGCGCGTCTTCATGAAGCTTCAGCACTTCCAAGACCAGTTGTACGCGGGAAGCTTGGCCGACACGGGATCGATCGGCGTCGGTTACATTCCTGGCTCGCTTCAGCGTTGGAACGGCGCCGAGTGGCGCGGATTCGGCTCCGCCCCGCTGCTACCGGTCAACGCCGTATGCACCGACGGGCAGCGCGTGTACGTGGGCGGGGACTTTCTGCGCGTCGACGGATGTCCGAGCGACCGGGTCGCGTACTGGGACGGCGACAATTGGGGCGCCCTCGGTCAGGGCATGAACGAAAAGGTTTCGGCGATGGCCGTGTTCGCGGGGGAGCTTTACGCCGGCGGGCGATTCTGGCTCGCTGATGGTCAACCCGCGTCCCACGTGGCGCGCTGGGATGGGACATCTTGGCGACCGGCGGGCGAGGGGTTCAACGACTGGGTCAACGCGCTCGCGGTCTACAACGATGAGCTCTACGCGGCCGGCTCGTTCAGCGCGAGTGGAGCGACGCCGGTCTTGTCGGTCGCGCGCTGGACCGGCGAGAATTGGGTCCCTGTGGGAAGTGGCCTGCCCGCTTCGGTCCGGACGCTGGCCGTGCACGAGGGCATGCTCGTCGCAGGGGGCAACTTCGCCAACGCGACATTCAGTCGCATCGCCGCCTGGGACGGGCAGCAGTGGAATGCATTGTCCCAGCAAATCCCAAACGGAGCGGTGTGGAGCTTCGCATCGAGCCACGGCGACCTGTACGCCGGCGGGACTTTCCAGGCCGCGCCCGGTTTTCCCGCGGATCGCATCGCGCGCTGGGATGGGCAGACCTGGAGTGGACTGGGCTCAGGCGCCGACGCGATCGTCCGCGCGCTGACGGTCCTGGATGACCGACTCTACGCCGCCGGACAGTTCGCAACCGTTGGAGGCGTACCGTCCAGCGGCGCGGCGCGATGGGACGGATCGAACTGGTCGGCGATGGGCGACGGCCTGTGGAACGAGTTCGACGCGACGGACCCCACACCCGATGCATGGGCAATGACCGTTCACCGCGGC
>CAYMXT010000468.1:521-1589 GCA_964394415.1 uncultured Planctomycetales bacterium | reverse complement strand
CACCTGACCGCCGACCGCTATCAGGTGCAGAAGCAACTCTCGAAGGGCGCTGAAGTTTCCATCATCGCCAAGACCGAGGACGGGCAGTATCGCATCGAACCGCCCGCCGGCGCGCGGCTCTACATCAACCGGCAATTCGTCCGCACTGCAACGGGCGACGATGCTCTGGACGCCGCAACCGACGCCAAATCCGCCGCCGGCATGACCAACCCCGGCGTGATCATTCGCTCGAACGCGCTCACGGGCAACACCGCGCTGGAGGCCGCGACCACGACGACAAAGCCGTCCCCCGCCGATGGTGGATCCGCAGGCACGACGGGCGCTTCAGCCTCCATCGAATCGGCCGAGCGTCAGCGCCTGACGGCGCTGGACCAGGGCATGCGGGAAGAAATGAGCAAGCCGCTGGCGTCGCGGAACTTCGCGAAGCTCAAAGACGGTTTCCGCGAGATCGCCGCGTCGAGTGCGGACGAGTTTTCCCGCAAATACGCGGACGCGCGGCACGCGCAGTTGGAGTACATGGGCAAGCTCGCGGAGTCCGCGGCCAGCCTGCACGATATTGCCGCGGACGTTGAGAAAGAGCGGGCGGCGTACACCGCTTCACAGGCGAAGGTCGCGCCGCCGCTCATCGCGGTTCGCGCGGGTTACGACGTGGAGGGCGAGCTGCGCGTCAGCGCAGTTTACGCCTCGCCCATCGGGCCGAAACGCTACCGGCTCGTGGACCCGAAGTCGCAACCCGCCAGGACGATCGGGTACATCGAACTGGACAAGGATCTCACCGTGGATATGGAGCGGCTGATGGGCCGTTACGTGGGCATCAAGGCGTCGCGCATCCGCCCGGCGGAGGGCATGGTCAACCCCGTGCCGCTGTACATCGCGACGCGCATCGTGGTGCTGAATCCGAATGACCGGACAGAGACGCTTCCGGAGGATCTCACGGAAAAGCCGGCGGCGCATGCTTCGACCGGCGGATCGTGATGGCGGCCGTTACATCAGCTCGGTGCATCCGCGAAGACGGAGGTCAAGGTCGTGCTGATCGGCAAGCCCGAAGAAGACGGCATCGACCCGATC
>CAYMXT010000468.1:0-511 GCA_964394415.1 uncultured Planctomycetales bacterium | reverse complement strand
AGGTCGTGCTGATCGGGGAGGCGCGGACGGGAGATCGCGGTAGTGCAACTGCATCCTCACATATGACGGGGTGGCACGGTCTGGCGTACCCGCCAGGCCGTGGCGAGTGAGTCACCCGCCCACGTTTTGCGCGCCGCACCTTGGGCGAGTCTTGGAACGCGGTCGCCTCAGGGGTTTTGGGGATCGAAGCTTCGAAGATTTCGTCTGAACAGACATGACCCGTTATCCTCCGCGTGAGCAGCGTCACGGGAATCGACGCTCACAACGCATCCGTGTGGAAGGTTGAACTGACATGAACAAGCGGTGGGTCGCCTCTTTGCGTCGCAAGGTCGTGTGCCTGGTCGGCAGCGCCGTGCTGTATCAGGCGGCGGGCTGCCAGACGACCGGGCAGGAGCTGGTCGGCGGGCTGGTCTCGGCGGCTATCACCAACGTGATCAACAGCTTCGTGTTCGACGCGTTCGGATTGCCGTAACAGCCTGTGGCAAAAGGTGGCACGGACCTCCGGGACGTG
>CAYMXT010000467.1:0-1593 GCA_964394415.1 uncultured Planctomycetales bacterium | reverse complement strand
ACGGTTCCCGAGCCCGCGACCGCCGACGAGCTGCCGCCGTCGATCGCCGGGCTGCCGGCCAAGAGCGCCCGGGTCATCGTCGAGCCGCCATTGAACGCCAGCGCGCCGAGCAGCGGATTCAGGCCGATCTTGTCCCCGATCCCGGCGCTGAACGCCCCGATCCCGCTGCCGCTCCCCACCAGGTTGAAACCAAGCGACTCGATCGTGGCCGCGGCGCCGTTGACAAGATCGATATCGCTATTCGTGTTGCCCGCCACGATGCTGGAGTGAATCTGCACTTCATTCCCCGAGACGCCGGCCGCCGACGCAACGCCGCTCCCCGCGCCGGCCGGGGCCGTGTTGCCCGAGATCGTGCTGTGGCGGATGACGACCGGGTCGACATCAAAACGATACAAGCCGCCCCCGGCCACCGCGGCCGTGTTGCCCGAGATCGTCGAGTTGCTGATCACTAGCGCGCCGGTGGCTCCCCCGCCCACGCCCGCCGACGTATTGCCGCTGATCGTGCTGCTCGTGATGGTCCCTCCGCCGCTCAGCCCGCCTCCACGGGAATTCAGGCCGGTCACCGAATTTCCGCTCACCGAGCTGTAGCTGAGATCGATCTGCCCGCCGCCAGCGACATAAAGTCCGCCGCCATTCGCCAGCGCCGAGTTGCCGCTGATCGTGCTGCCCGTGATAGTCAGCGTACCCTCGACCCACGCGCCGCCCCCCTCTTCTCCAGCCGTGTTATCGCTGAGCGACCCGCCGCTGACGGTCGTGCTCACGCGCGAGGCGATGCCGCCGCCGTTGTGCGCCGAGTTGTCGCTGACATGCGTGGTAATGAGAACCAACTGTCCCGCAGCGCCTTCCAGCGGCGGGCCGGCGTACACGCCGCCGCCATACATGGACTCGCCCGCCCCCGCCGTGTTCCCGCTGATCGAGCAGTTGATCAGAGTGACCGTCCCCGAGCTGTTGCTCCGGATCGCCCCGCCGTTGTTCTGCGTCCGATTGTTGCTGAGCACCGAGTCGGTGATCGTCAGGTTCTCGCGGTTCCAGATGCCGGCGCCCCCGTCGTCGCCGCCCACGCTGAGCGGGCCCAAATCGCCGCCGGTGATCGTCACGTCGTTGATCGTCGCGTTGATCAGCCCGGCCGTGTTGTCGTTGACTTCAAACACGCGCCGCCCGTTGCCGACCGCGCCCGACGGATCATGCGCGCGGATCGTCAGCAAAATCGAGCCCGGTCCGTTGATCGTCAGGCTCCGGCTGATCACCAACTGCCCCGCGTTCGACAAGTTGATCGTGCCGTTCACCGAGAAGTTGATCGAGTCGGCCGTCGCATCGGCGTTGGCCGCCGTAACTGCTTCCCGCAGCGAGATGCCGTCCGCCCCAGGATTGGCGATCAACTGAGGAATCGACGCCGTGTTTCCGTTCACCACGTCGTTGAGGTTGCTGACCGTCACGTTGGCCAGGAGCCGCCTGTCCTCCAGCGGTTCCAGGCGCAATACACGTCGATAATTAGTTCGGCCCATCTTAGTTGCTCATCGGGGTAGTAGCGCTTACGCCGCTCAGTCTAGCAAAACCGCTGGCGAATAAAAACAAATTTCTGCCGCCCCCCCG
>CAYMXT010000466.1:0-1595 GCA_964394415.1 uncultured Planctomycetales bacterium | reverse complement strand
CGGCTTGGGCGGCGAGCCACTCGACGCCGGCCCCTTCGGAAACGACGATCAACTCGCCGCCGGGCGGTCCGTCGAGGGTGCGGGCCAATTCGAGCAGCAGGGCCGGATTGTGCTTCATGGCCAGCGTACCGGCGTAAATGAAGCGCACGCCGACGCCCAGCGATTGGGCGCGCGACCAATCGTTTTCGCGTGGCCGCGGCGGCATTTCTTCCAGCGGCGCCCAGTTGTGGATTGTGTGAACGCGCGCGGGCTCGATTCGCCAGTCGGTGAACACCTGGCGGAAGTCATCGGTAATGACGACCAGCGCCGTGCTGTGGCGGGCCGACCATTTATCGAGCGCGATGAAATAGCGGCCAACCGCGTGGCCCACGACGGGCAGCTTCTTGCTGAGTAGCCGATAGGCGGCCAGGCCGTAGATGTCTTGAATCCAGGAGACGAGCCGCACCTGTTTCCGCCGGCACCAGCGCGCCAGGCGATATTGGGGGATGGAGGGTGTGTTGGCCGAGAGGATGACCTCGGGGCGAAACTGTTCGCAAGCCTCGCAGAGTTTGGCGGCGTATTGGGATTCGAGTTGGAAGCGACGGAAGAAATTGGTTTTGGGGATCGTTTGCCCCAGGCCGATGCCGGCGACCGCGAAGGTCGGCGGATCGCCGGGGCAAGGCGTGAGCGTGCCGCGGGGCGTGTGGGTGGCCGCACAGTAGAGGTGCAAAACGTGGTGCCCGCGGGCGGAGAGCTCGCGACTGAGCTGCACTTGGAAGGGGTGTCCGGCGTAATCGTGAACGATGATGCGCATGTGGCGATTGCCTCTAGTTTCCCAGCAAGGCGTCGAGGTATTGGCGGGCAATCGTGACGGGGGCGAAGCGGTCGCGGATCTCGGCGCGGAATTGTGGGGCGGGGCGTGCCGCGTCGGGCGATTGCAGCAGGCCGATCATGCGTTCGGCCATTTCGTGTTCGTCGAGCGGGTTGTCGAGGTAGCGCGCGCCGCCCAGCCTCACTTCGCGGAGCACGCTCAGGCCGGAGACGAGAGTCGGCACACCCAGCGCCAGCGCTTCGACGGCCGGCATGCCGAAACCCTCGAACAACGACGGCAGCACGAACAACGAAGCCCCGCGATACAGCGCGCCCAATTGAGCATCGGAGATAAAGCCGGTGAGCACGACGTGGTTGGTCAGGCCCAGGTCCTTGACCAGGTCGGCGGCGGAGGGCAACTTCGACTCCAACGCCCGCGAGCGGGCGCGCCAGGTGCGGTCGGCGCTGCGTAGCTGCCCGGAGAGGACGAGGCAGAAATCGGGGAGTTTTTGGCGGACGAGGGCGAAGGCGCGGACGAGGGTCGCGAGGTTCTTGGCGGGGCGATCAACGGCGGTGCAGAGGATGTACGGCCGCCCCTGGGTATAATTCTGTTCGGCCGGCACGCTGAAGCGTTCGAGCGAGACGGGGTTCCAAATGGTGCGGACGCGGAAATCCCAGTGCGCGCCATAGTGCTTCAGGATGTCGTCCTTGACCCACTGGGAGATGGCGACGACGACATCACAGCGGCGGAGCGTGATTTCGTGGCAGGCCCGCATCCAGAGCCGCTTGGCCCGCGGCCAATGCTC
>CAYMXT010000465.1:0-1600 GCA_964394415.1 uncultured Planctomycetales bacterium | reverse complement strand
GGTCGATCAGTTGGGCTACGAACCCGATTCGCCCGCGAAGGTTGTCATTTTGCAATCGACCACGCCGTTGCCACGGGTGGAGACGGCCCAGCTCGTCGAGGCGGACACCGGGCGCACCGTGCGGCAGCTTCGGTGGCAGCCCCTCGGTTATCTGGCGGAGTGGGACCGTTACCATTGGCGGGCCGACTTCTCGGAGTTTCGTACCCGGGGCCGGTACCGCGTTGAATGCGTTGGGGACGGCGCGGCGATCCGCTCGTCCGATTTCACCATTGCCGAACATTTGTGGATCGATCAAGCGGTGCGGCCGGCGTATCGATTCTACTACTACCAGCGCTGCGGTTGCGAAGTGCCCGGCTTCCACGCCGCCTGCCATTTGGACGATGCCTTGCTGGCGGACGGCTCATCGCGCGAGTTAGTGGGCGGTTGGCACGACGCCGGCGATTACAACAAGTACAACGGCCTCACGCCGGAAACCGTTCACTTGCTGGCGTATGCTTATCATCGCAAACCTACGCTCTTCAACCGGTGGGACGAAGACGGCAACGGTCGGGCCGATATTCTTGACGAAGCGCTGTGGGGCGGGCGGTTCGTGCGCAAAGCCCTCGATGAACAACGTGGCGAGCTCATAAGCGCGGTCGACACGGGTTATCGCTACTGGGGACCACCGGAGAAAGAAACCGACAACCGCCCCGGCACCGGCGATGAGCGCCGCGTTCGCCCCGGCGCCGGCGATACATCGCATTGCGTGGCCGCGTTCGCCTTGTTGGGCGCGGCGCTTGCGCCGGCCGATGTGACCACCACCCCGACCGCGGCAGCCGAGGGCGTTTCAAGTTCCGATACCCAATTCGGGCGCGACCTGGTCGCCCTTGCCGAGCGGCTCCACGAAAAGACGGGCGGCGGCATCGATCGCTTGGTTCCGCTGCTGCGTGCCACCGGCAAGGGGCGTTATCGGGAGTTGGCCAGGACGCGCGCCCGCGAACTTCTCGCGGCACCAGCCAGCGAACGGCTGGCCGCGTTTCGTGAACTGGCCGAGTACGCACTGGCCTTTCCCGACGATCCGCTGGTGGGCCACATTCGGCCGCTTGCCGAAGAACGGGTCGGCCTGCTTGCGGCCCAGTGCGATGCGCGGTTCGGTGTCGCCTGCGAAACAGGCGACGGCGGAGGGCTAGTGTACTTCCGCCCGTACCGCGACGTGAACGACTGGTACGTGGGCGATGCGAGCCAGCGGCTCGAGGCCGCCATTGATGCCCTGTACGCCGAGCGGCTCGGGGCCCACCGGGGCCGCGCCATCGCCGAACAGCAAGTCCACTGGCTGTTGGGGTGCAATCCGTTCGGCGTGTCGTACCTGGAAGGGGTGGGAAGCCGCTTCGTCGCGGCCTATCATCACCGCTACAATGCGATTGCGGGCAATCCGCGCGGCGCCGTGCCCGGCGCGCTCATCAATGGGATGGTTCGTCCCTGGCCGCACATCGATCGCCCCTGGCTCGACCTGCGGGCCGAACCAAACGCCGACTATCATTCGAACGAACCCTGGCTCTTGCACAACAACCGCTGGCTGTGGCTCGCCATCAATCTCGTCACCGCGTTCATCGCCTCGCGC
>CAYMXT010000464.1:0-1603 GCA_964394415.1 uncultured Planctomycetales bacterium | reverse complement strand
CCAGCCGACCGCACCCTGGTGACGCAGGTGATCGAGATGCCGGCCGACCCGAATGGCGCCGAAGCGATGACGCAGTTGCGCTACTTCTGGGACCCGAACCAGCCGAACACGCTCGGCCTGCTGTACCAGGTCATCGACGCCAACGGCGTGAAGACGCAGTTTGGGTACGATGCCTGGGGCTACGGCAACGAGCTGACTGAGGGGCTGATCGATTCGCAGCGCCTCTCCTGGGCGCCGGTGCACTTCGGCCCCAACAGCAACAATCCGCTCGGCAACCCCAACCAGGCAATCAGCGATTCCGCATGCAGCACGTTTGACTACGACGCGAACGGCCAAATCGTCCAGGGAATCTGCTGCCTGGCGCTGGGCGGATATGGAGCGCCGCGCCTGGGCAACAACCCGAATCCTGGAGACTACGGCGCCGCCGGTCAATGCCTGGAGTCGGCCCAGTACGACGTGCTGGGGCGCCTGGTCGAACTGCGCCGCTGCTTCGAGAACCAGCCGCGCATTCTGGAGAGCGCGCGCGAGTACAGCGTCTCGGCCTACGACGAGTTGAAGAACCCGCTGGACCGGGTCGTCACCAGCTTCGACCCCAATGACGCGGAAACCGCGAGGCTCACCCGCACGACGGCCTTCAGCGTTTTTGACGCCGACGGCCGCGTTCTGGAGTACACCGGCCCCGACGGCGAGACTACTGCCACCGAATACGACAAGCTCGGCCGCGTCAAGACGATCATGCGATCCGGGCTGGGCGCCGAGATGTTCTACGACGGCGCCGGCCGGCTGGAGCGCGTCGAGTACGACAACGGCGCTTCTGTCGAGCGGGCATACGACGAGACCGATCGCTTGCTGTCCATCACGCACAGGGCGGCCGGCGGGGCGGCGATGCTGAAGGTCGAGTACGAGTGGACGATCAACAACTGGGTCGAAAGCCGCACGGAGACCGACTACACCACCGACCCGGACACGGTCGCGATCACGTACTTCGGCTATGACGACCGCGGCCGGCTCGTGTCCGAGCAGCGCGTCGTCGGCGAATCGACCGTCTACGCGCTGGAATACACCTACGACCAGCTCGGCAACCGCTTGACGCGCCAGGACACCATCAGCGGACTGTACGTCGCGTACGATTACGACGTGCAGCATGACCCCGACACGATGAAGCACCCGTCACGCAACAACCGGCTGCTGGAGTACAGGATCTACGATGACGCCCAGATGTCGCACCTGCTGCGGACGGTCTTCTACACCTACTACCGCGACGGCCACGCCAGCAACATCGCGATCAAGGACGAGTACGTCGACGCCCAGACGACGCCGGGCGATCCGAACGACTACAACTGGCACTACGACCTCGGGCTGTTCTACTGGACCAACGGCACGCTCTGGCGGGCGGTGACGGGCCGCTACCAGATGATGCCCGACCCGAATGACCCGAACGACCCCAACGATCCGAACGATCCCAACGACCCCCCCGGCGTGAACTCGTGGGTGCCCGACCCGGAGACGTTTGCGATTCTGTCGGCCCGCGAGTTCCGGTATGATGATCCTATGGCCCGCTACGCCGCGATCGACTGGAACGTGAACGGCTCGCCGGACGCGG
>CAYMXT010000463.1:0-1604 GCA_964394415.1 uncultured Planctomycetales bacterium | reverse complement strand
CCACTCCCAGGTGTCGTTGGGGTATTGGTATTCGCTCGCAAGGTAGTAGCCGCCGAACATGACTGTCACCCCGCGCCGGATGTCGTAGGCCATGGAATGGCCTTTGCGTTTCCGCGGTCCGGTTGTCGCGGCAAGCGTCCACTCAAAACCGTTCCACTCCCAGGTGTCGTTCATCCCACCGGGTTCCATCGGATCATCACCACCGAAAAGCACACTCACGCCGCGTGCACTGTCGAAGGCCATGGCATGTTGGCCACGACCCGAAGGCCCGGTGGTGGCGACTCGTTCCCAGCGCCGGCCGTCCCACTCCCACGTGTCGCCGCGCCAGATATAGTAATCCCACCCGCCAAAAACAACTGTCCGGCCGCGCGCGCTGTCGAAGGTCATGGCGTGGTGGTATCGGCCAGACAGGCCTGAGTCGGAAACGAGTGTCCACTCCGCGCCGTTCCACTCCCAGGTATCGCCGCGCAGACTTGCTTCAGTGCCGCCGAAGAGAACGGCGACCTGGCGCGAAGCGTCAAACGCCATGGCGGGCGCTCCGCGCGACGAGGGTCCGCTGGTAGCGACCTGCGTCCAAGTCATGCCATCCCATTGCCACGTCGTATCACCGCCCGCGCCGCCGAAGAGCAACGTGACGCCGCGAGCACTGTCGAACGCCATTGCGTCCCAAGTGCTCACAGGGCCTGCCTCGCTTGCCAGACGCCACTCGGCGCCGTTCCACTCCCACGTATCGTGCATTCCGAACGTACGGGAACCGCCATGGAGAACGACAACGCCGCGCAGGCTGTCGTATGCCATGGCGAAGTTCTCTCGAGCGGATGGGCCGTAGGCCGCAATCCGCCTCCAGCCATTGCCATCCAGTTCCCAGGTGTCGCTCAGTTCTCCGATGGCGTCCGAGCCGCCAAACATCACGGTGACGCCGCGAGCGCTGTCATAGGCCATGGCGTGAGAGTGTCGGCGGCCGGGTGCGGCGCCGGACAGGCTGTGCCAGTTGACGCCGTTCCATACCCAGGTGTCGTTGCGCCGATCGCCGTCGTTGCCGCCGAAGAGCACGGTTTCGCCGCGCTGCGAGTCGTAGGCCATGGCGTGGCCCCAGCGCGCAGTGGGGCCATTGTTGGCCACCTGCCGCCTGTCGCCGCCGTCGTACTCCCACGTCTGACCCAGAGTTGTGTCGCCGCCGAACATGACGGTCACGCCCCGGTCGCTGTCGTATGCCATGGCGTGCCGGTGCCTTGGGTCAGGACCGGTCGCGCCGAGGGGAAACCACTGCTGGCAATCCTGCGCGGCGGCGAGCCGGTCGAACGCACTCAGTGCGGCCGCCGCGACGAGGACGATGGAAGTGAAGAGGCTCAGCTGACGGCAGCGTCTGGACATGGCGAGCCTCCGGACCCGGGATTGAGCGCCCCGCACTGCGGCGATCCGTCCAGTCTACCGGAAGGCACAGGATGCGTGCGCAGGGAATCTGCCGCGAATGTTCATTTCTGAAGCGAGGGCGGAGAGCGACTGCCAGCGGCCCGGCGCGGGCGGGTCGCACGTATAATGGCATATCCAAACGTGCAGCAGCGGCCCCGGCCTAGTCCGGGGTTCGCGGCGTGGGGTTGCGC
>CAYMXT010000462.1:0-1605 GCA_964394415.1 uncultured Planctomycetales bacterium | reverse complement strand
TGTGGCGGCATTCACCCGCGGATGCCGAGGCAACTTTGGTGCGCGTCGCGCAACGGTCGCCCTGGCTCCCCGACCGCAGCCGGCGCCTTCACATTCGTTGCCCGCACTGTCACGAAGCAATGGATGTCGCCAGTGACGCGCCGCTTGCCGGCGTGGTGTGCGAAGTGTGCGGCAGCCAATTCAGCCTGGCCGGCAGCCAGCCGGCAGGGACGACCGACGCGCTGGCCTCGATCGGCCACTTCGAGTTGACCGCGCGGATCGGCGTGGGTGGTTTCGGCACGGTCTGGCGCGCCTTCGATACCAAGCTCGACCGCGTGGTCGCGGTGAAAATTCCCCGCCACAGCCAGCTCGACCCGCGGCAGGAGCTACAGCTCATCAACGAAGCGCGGGCGGCGGCCCGGTTGAATCATCCCAACATCGTAAGCATTTACGAGGTCGGCCGCGAAGACGACACCCTGTACATCGTCAGCGAGTTGGTCAACGGCATCACGCTTTCGGATTGGCTGGAGGCCCGTCGCCCCACGGTGCGAATGGCCGTGGAGGTGTGCCTCAAAATCGCCGGCGCCCTGCACCACGCCCATGAAGCTGGCGTTGTCCATCGCGATATGAAGGCCTCCAACGTGCTCATGGACGAGAACGACGAGCCGCGCATCACCGATTTCGGCTTGGCGAAGCGCGAAATGGTGGAAGCCACGATCGGCGAAGACGGCAAGATCTTCGGCACCCCCGCGTACATGTCGCCGGAACAGGCCCGCGGCGATGGGCACCAGGCCGACCGGCGAACCGACGTGTATTCATTGGGCGTCGTATTGTTCCAACTGCTTACCGAGGAGCTGCCCTTTCGCGGCAACGCCGTGATGCTGCTCGATAAGGTGCTCCACGCCGAGCCGCCCAGCCCGCGCAGCTTGAACGACCGCATTCCGCGCGACCTCGAAACAATTTGCCTCAAATGTCTGGAAAAGGATCCGGCCAAACGGTACGCCACGGCCCAAGAATTGGCCGCCGAATTGCTCCGCTTTCAACAGCACGAGCCGATCGTCGCCCGGCCGATCTCGCGCAGTGAACGGGCCTGGCGGTGGTGCCGCCGTAAACCGATGACCGCCACGGCGGCCGCCTTGCTGGCCGTCATCGTCGTGGCCGGCCCGATCGCGGCTCTACGCGAGCGGCGGCTGCGGCTCAGGACCGATGTGCTGAATCAAGACAACGTCCGGCTGATCCAGCAGACGACGGCCGAACGCGATTCGTATCGCGACGAGTTGCGCCGGCGATCGGCGTTGCCGCCAGAGTATTCCGTGCTCCGCGCCTCAACGGCCATCTCCGCGGCCGACAAGCTGTTGATTCGCTCGGCCTACGACCGCTACGAAGGCGTGTTCGAACAAATGCTCCGCGATGCGAAGTCGCCCGACGAGCGCTGCCAGGTGAACCTCGGGCACGCGATCTTGGCCGTGGAAGTATTGCCCGCCGAGCAGTCGCTGCCATTGCTGCAAAGCGCCCGCGACGAACTGGAACGGGCAGCGAACACCGCGCCGGCGAACCCGCACTTGCGAGCAGCCTTGGCCGCGTGTTGCGAAACGTTGAGCCAACTGCATGGCCGGTTGCAGCAAG
>CAYMXT010000461.1:0-1622 GCA_964394415.1 uncultured Planctomycetales bacterium | reverse complement strand
ATAGAAGCCGCCAGGCACCGCGTCCTGCCCGTTCAGCGCACCCGGCTGGCCGGGCGCGATGTACGTGACCCGCGGATCGCTGACGCGATAGAACGGCGCCACGCTGATGGACGAGCGGTCGAACGTGAACTGGTAGAGTCGGTTCGACAGGCGCGTGCGGTTGGCCAGGTCGTCGGTCATGCGCATGTCGAAATTGAATCCCGCCGGCACGGCAGCCGCGTCGGCCGCGGCGCCGGCCTTGTCCCCCTTCTGTAGCTTGGCACGGGCACGCCCCACCAGCGAGGCGTTGGACAGCGCAACGCCGTCGGCGGTGCCGTTGGCCTTGCCGATGTCCACGCCCTTCGAGAAGTACACGATGGCCGAGTCGAGCAGCTGCGCCGTCGTGAGCTCTGGTCCCGACGACAGCGCCCCGGTGCAGAAGTCGGTGCCGATCGTCAGGATCGCGAAGCCGCGGAACGTCGCGGCGCGCGCGAGGTTGATGTTCGTCGTGGGAGTCGGCAGGTCGAGGTCGAGCACGGTCTTGGCCGAGGCGGCCGCGAGCGAGATCGGCGCCCAGACGTCGCCGTTGAGCGAGCCGTTGAGATCCGTGATGAGACGGAAGCCGAACTCGTTGCGGGTCGGGAACGTGTCGGAGACGTTGGCCTCCTCCGTGAACCAGCCGCTGTACATCGCCAGCCAGCCGGCGGCCGTGGCGAAGTTCTGCTGGGCCGAGTTGGCGAGCGACGTGGCGCCCGAGGCCGGGTCCACCGTCGCGGCGTCAATGACGTTGGGGTTCGTCACCTCGACGAAACTCTCGGAGCAGGCGGCGGCCACAGCCAGCGCCGCCCCCACAGTGGTGCGCGTAACCGCGCGTCGGATCGAAATCATGGTGATCATCTCGCGGTTAGAAGTTGAGGTTGACGCGGAACGTCTGCTTCCGCGGATTCGGGATCGTCAGGAAGTCCTGGCGCGAGAACGCGCCGGCCTGGGAGTTGATCTCCGGGTCCGGGCCGCTGTAGTCCGTCCACAGCTTCACGTTCTGCATGGCCCACGTGACCGACGCGCCGCTCACCGTGTTGCGGAAGACGCGCAGGTAGCGCGACGGCACCGTGTAGGTGGCCGACACCTCGCGCAGGCGCACGAAATCGCCCGGCTCGAGATAGGCGTCAATGACGTCGCTCACCGTGGCCGAATTGCCCTTGGTGGTCACGAAGGCTGGCTGGCCCGGCGTCAGGTTGCCGTAGCGGCGGAGCCGCTCGTACTTGCTGAGCGCCAGCGTGTCGAGGCGGAGGTTCGAGCGCACGAGCTGCGTCTCGCGGAAGTACGCCGTCCAGTTCTGGACGAGGAAGTCCTTCTTGGCGTCGACCATCGCCGAGAGGCGGAAGTTCCTGAACAGCGTCACCGTGTTCGTGAGGTTCCACTCCAGCGTCGGCCAGAGGTTGCCCATCGGCGTCAGCGTGTCGCTGACGATCACCTTGTTGGCGGCGACATCGATGGACTGGATCTTCTTCGAGACGAAGACGCCGAGCTGCTGGCCGACGATCGTGCGGCCGGCGCCGCCGAGCGCGAACGGCAGGACGTCACCGAGGCTCGTCAGCTCGTTGTGCAGCGTGTTGGCGCCAAGCCGGACGTTCCAGTTGACA
>CAYMXT010000460.1:0-1624 GCA_964394415.1 uncultured Planctomycetales bacterium | reverse complement strand
ACCTGGCTGAGTTGCTGCGCGGTTACGTGAAAGGCCGATCAGCGAGCGCCCCCGTCTGGCCTGGCTTGTGGCACAGGCGGGCGGCGAAGATGTTGCGGGCCGATCTACGGCGGGCACGGGCGAAGTGGATTCGGGCAACGCCCGATCGGCGGGAACGTCGCGAGCGGCGACGGTCCGAGTTCCTGGCGGAAACCGACGGCGCTGGCCGCGTGGGCGACTTTCACGGTCTGCGAGCCAGCTACGTCACGATGCTGGTCAAGAGCGGTGCCCCGGTTAAGACCGTCCAGGAACTCGCACGGCATTCGACGCCGACGTTGACGCTGGGGCTGTACACGAAACTGCAAGTGTGTGACTTGACGGCGGCGCTGGACCGGATGCCCCCGCTGACGCCCGCGGCCCCCGTGCGACAACCGGCCGCGGCGCGTGCAACCGGAACCTATGACACCCAAGCGGACACGTTTGTCGAATACCCCCAGCTATACTCCCAGCGCGCCGAGCGCGAAACGGTGCCGAGCGGTGCGAACAGGCGCGACGAAGCGGACGCGCAAGCTAGGAGTGCTAGCGCTCGAATACCCCTTGAAAACAAGGCGAAACGCGACGCAATGCGAAGTGATGCGAGCACGTGCGCTACCGCGCCCGGCGTGACTCGAACACGCGACTCACGGATTAGAAATCCGTTGCTCTGTCCAACTGAGCTACGGGCGCTCCAGTATCAGTCTACCACACGGGCGTAGCCGTGGGCGGTCTCACGCAGGGCCGTCCCGCACGTCCGGGTGGTCCGACAAGCGCATACGGGCGCTGGCGGCGTGGGCGGACAGCCCTTCCAGTCCCGCCAGCGACGCAGCATCTTCGTACAGCTCCGCCGCCGCCGCGGGCTGGTCAATGCGCAGCCAGGTGCGCACCCGCAAGAACGTCAGCACCGACAGACCGCCGGTCGAACGGGCCGTCCCCCCCGTCGGCAGGACGTGGTTCGGACCGGCGCCGTAGTCCCCGAGCACCTCGGCACTGTGACCGCCCATGAAGAGTGCGCCGTAGTGCTGAACCCGTGCGGCGACGGCCGGAGCGTCGGCGACGTGCAGCGCGAGGTGCTCCGGCGCCAACCGGTCACACACGGCAACCGCGTCCGGCAAATCGCCCGCCAGCACCGCCAGACCGTTGCACAGCGCAGCGCGTGCCGTCGCCGCCGTCGGCAGCGTGGCGAGTTGCCGCGCGAGTTCGGCGTCGACCGCATCCAGCAGCGGCGGATGCGTGGCAATCAGCACCGGCAACGCATCCGGGTCATGCTCGGCCTGGGCCAGGAGGTCCGCGGCGACGACCGCGGCGCGGGCGGTTTCGTCGGCCAGGACAACTAGTTCGGACGGACCGGCGAGCATGTCCAGGGCCACGCGCCCGGCGACGAGCTGCTTGGCCGCGGTCACCCAGCGATTGCCGGGGCCGACGAGCACGTCACACGCCGGCACCGGGCCGGCGCCGTACGCCAACGCCGCGATCGCGTGCGCCCCGCCCGCCGCGAGCAGCGCATCCGCCCCCGCGACGACCGCCGCCGCGCACGTGATCGGCGTCGGCCGCGGCGAGGCCGCCCACACTTCGCGCACCCCCGCGGCCCGGGCCGTGACCGCCGTCA
>CAYMXT010000459.1:0-1628 GCA_964394415.1 uncultured Planctomycetales bacterium | reverse complement strand
GTACGCGGAGTACTTCAGCAACGCGACGCCGGTCAGCCCGTCGTAACGCATGTTCGCACGCTGGTGCACGTCGACCAACAAGACGCACACGGGCCACGGCGCCGGCCGCGCCCCGCAGATGCAAGCCCTCAAATCGCCGATGATGCAGGGCACCGCGCTGCTCAACCCGGACAACTTCGGGCCGGGGTTCCCGCCGACGCGCTTCGCGCCGTCCACGCCGCTGATCACGATGAACGCCGGAGCGAGCGGCACGGGGCCGTCGCTTTATGAGCAGATGAACGACCTGCCGATGTTCAGCGATCCGCGCGACCTGCGGCCACGCTCGTTCCCGACCGTGGGCTTCCTGCTGTTCGTGCCGCGCTTCGCGAACGTGTTCAACCCGACGTCGGTGCTCGACAAGTCGGTTGCGGCTTCCGAGCTGCTGTATCGCCAGTGGCAGAACCAGGAAGGCACGCAGCAGCAGCACGACCCGGCGGCGTCCGGCCTGCCCAATGCGCCTCCGAACTACCCGGCCGACTTCGGCCACATGCCGATCTTCGACAACGGGCAGAAGTACGACCCCGATTCGTACTTCGGCGACGCCGGCGAGGTCCCCTGGGGCCTGCTGGTGTTCGACTACTTCACCACGATCGACCCCGACAGGGTCGACCCGCTGCGCGTCCCCGGGCGCATCAATATCAACGCGGCGCCGTGGTACGTGCTGTCCAAGATCCCGATGCTGGGGCCGGACCAGCCGACGAACGGCGATTTCTCATTCCACCTGCTTTCGGCGCTTTTGCGCCGCGACAACGGCGCGTTCATCACCACGCCCGAGGGCTGGCCGTCGCCCAGCTTCTGGGACCCGACGGTGGGCGTGCTGGTCGGCGCCAACGTGGACGGCTCGATCGTCCGCACCATGATCGAGGACTACGCGACCAGCTCGGAGCTCGCCGCGCCCGGCTGGCTGCCGTATGTCGCCACGCCGGAGGACGTGACCAAGGGTCTCTACCGCCTCGGCCCGTGGCTGGCGCAGTCGGCGGTCGCCTACCGCGACGGCGTGCAGGTGCTGACGGTAGACACGGCCACGCCCTGGTCCGTCTTCACGGACAGCCAGCTTCGCAACGAGACCAGCGGCGAAATCCTGACCAACCCCGGCAGCGGCACGGTCGGCCCGACCGGCGCAGGGTACCGCAACGTCTCCTACTACGGCGAGATGCGCGGCACGTCCCCGAGCGCGGATAACGGCGACGACCGGGCCGACCGCCCCACGAAGTTCGGCTTCCTGACCATCGGCGAGCTGGCGAACGTGAAGGGCTTCGACTCGTCCGCGTTCATCGACCTGCCGCCGTGGGTGGGCGCCACGCCGGAGTCCACCTCGCTGGGCCTGGGCGATTTTGTCAAGGGCGTGAGCCTGCTGGCCCTGATCGACTCGCAGTGGCTCACCACGCGCAGCAACACGTTCACGGTCTACACCAGCGTGATGGACCGTGTGGACCCGCAGAACAGCCTGCGCTCGCAGGTGATCGACAATGCGACGCAGCTCGCGCGCCAGCTCAATACGCTTTCCAGCGGTGTGCAGGCGCTGCGCAGCCAGGCCGAGAACGGCATCGCCACCGGCGTCGACAAGGTCAACGACCTGCTCGGCGCGC
>CAYMXT010000458.1:1006-1630 GCA_964394415.1 uncultured Planctomycetales bacterium | reverse complement strand
TGCCGCCGCCGCCCGCCGGCGCTCCCGCGAATCGCCTTGGCCTGGCCCAGTGGCTCACGATGCGCGACCACCCCCTCACCGCCCGCGTCGAGGTGAACCGCCTCTGGCAGATCTTCTTCGGCGCCGGCATCGTCGCCACGCCGAGCGACTTCGGCTCGCAGGGCCAGTTCCCCACGCACCCCGATCTCCTCGATTGGCTCGCCGTCGACTTCATCGACCACGGCTGGGACGGCAAACGCACCGCCAAACAAATCGTCATGTCCGCCACCTACCGCCAATCAAGTGACGCCGGCTTGCGCCAGCTTGCACACGCCGTGGGTGCCACTGGCTCCGCCAGTGCAGAATCGGGTGCCACTGCTGGCTTGTCCAGCAGTGCAGTATCGGATGCCGCTCAATCCAGCACTGCCGATCTCCTCACCCGCGATCCCCAAAACCGCCTGCTAGCCCGCGGCCCGCGTTTCCGCCTGCCCGCCGAACTCATCCGCGACCACGCCCTGCAAGTCAGCAGCCTGTTGGTCGATCGCCTCGGCGGCCCCAGCGTGAACCCGTACACGCCGGGCAATTTGTGGCGAGAAATCAGCCACTACGGCAGCTCGCCCGCAACGTCGCAATCGTTCGAGCAAG
>CAYMXT010000458.1:0-996 GCA_964394415.1 uncultured Planctomycetales bacterium | reverse complement strand
TTGGAAGCGCACCGTGCCGCCGCCCAACATGGTCGCGTTCGATGCCCCCAACCGCGAGCTCTGCACGGCCGCCCGGTCGGTCACCACGACGCCGCTCCAAGCCCTCGTGCTGCTGAACGACGTGCAGTTCGTCGAAGCGGCCCGCGCGTTCGCCGAACGTGCGCTCAAACACCCCGGCGACGACCCGGCCCGCCTCCGCTGGGCGTTCGAGGAATGCGTCTCGCGCCCGCCGACGGATGCCGAACTCGCGATCCTCGCCAAATCCCTGGCCCGCGAACGCGCCCGTTACGCCGCCAACGAACCCGCCGCCCAAAAATACCTAACCGCCGGCGAATCCCCCCGCGACGAATCGATCCCCGCACCAGAACACGCCGCGTGGTCGCAAGTGACCTCGTTGTTGTTGAACCTCAGCGAAACCATAACACGAAATTAACACCATTTAGCCCCCGGTCACTGACCGGGGGCTAAGTAGGCGCCCTCGCCATGAACACATTGCAAGAATTCGGCCGCCGCGCCTCCCGTCGCACGTTTCTCGGTTCCACCGCTGGTGCCCTCGGCGCCACCGCGCTCAGCGCATTGCTCGGCCCGCGCTCGCTTGCACTCGCCTCGGGTGCCACTGCTGGCTTGCCCAGCAGTGCCGCCACGGGTGCCACTGGCTCTGCCAGTGCCGGCCTCCCCACGCTCCCCCATGTCTCCCCCAAAGCCAAACGCGTCCTCTGCCTCTTCCAAAGCGAAGGGTTTTCGCACGTCGATCTCTTTGACGACAAACCCACGCTCTACAAATACCACGGCCTCGATCTGCCGCCGTCGGTGAAGGGCACCCAGCGCGTCACCGGCATGACTTCCGGCCAAAAACATTTCCCGGTGATCGCCCCCATTTGGCGCGGTCGCCGTTGCGGCCAGCACGGCCTCTGGATCAGCGACCTCCTGCCGCACCTGCAATCGGTCGCCGATCAACTCTGCACCCGCATTCTTGTACATGACGTGCGAGACATC
>CAYMXT010000457.1:0-1633 GCA_964394415.1 uncultured Planctomycetales bacterium | reverse complement strand
AATCCGCAGCGCGGATCGGTTTCCGGACGCTCCGACGTCCCCCGGCGCGGACGTCTCGGTCTTCTCCATGACCGCACCGTTCAATCTTCTGCAAGGCTACGGCGGCAAAGGTTTCGTCATGGGGGCTGACTCGGTCGCGGCCGGCCACAATGGCCTGGCCGCGCCGAACAACCGCAAGCGGATCATCAGCACGTCCGAAGATCCTGGGCCGCCGCGCGACGGCAAGGTCCATTTGGTCGACCGGCCGTGATGCATCCCGAGGGCGCCTCGGTCCTGGCTTCGCCCCCGGACCGAGGCGCCGGAGGTGACCTCATGACAACTCCGGAATGCTGCCCCAATCGCGCCGTGTGGTTCGTCGCCGCCCTAGCATTCACCGCAGGGCTTGCACCCGCGCGCGCGCAATGTGCTTCGGCGCCGATCGCGACGCTGGTACCCGACGACCCCATGGTCGGCGACTACGTCGGGATTTCGGCGCTCGCGATAAGCGCCTCCGGAGACCGCGTTGTCTTTGGATCTGCAGCGCACAGTCACGCTGGATCGCAGCGCGGCGCGGCGTGGGTTGTGTCGAACCCAACGACGGCGTCCGCCCAGATCGTTGAGCTGATGCCTGCGGCAGTCTTCGACGGTGCCGGCTTCGCGGCGTCCTTGGCGATGAACGCCGCGGGAGATGTCATTACCGCAGGTGCACCCGCGGGGTTCCCGAGCTGGCCTGATGCAATGGTCTACGTGTTCCGGTTCAACGGGACGACCTGGACCGAGGCGTGGTCGGCTTCGTCACCTTCTGGCTACGACGACGACTTTGGCCGTGCCGTCGCGACAGACGCAAGCGGCGATCTCATCGCCGTCGGCGCTCCCGGGCGACTCAACGGGCCGAACCTGGACATCGTCGGCGCGATCGAGATCTACCGGCGCCAATCCAGCGCCTGGGTGCTGGAGAAGACGCTTCTCCTCCCGATGGAGGCCGGGTACGGAGGCACCCTGGCCCTTTCCGATGACGGCAGTCTCCTCGCCGTGCGCTCCAAGCGGAACCAGGTCAATGGCTCCGTGAACCTCCACCGAAGGGACGGCGGGGCATGGAACTTGGTCGCGAATCTACACGAGGCGGTCGCGCATTCGGTGAGCGGCAGCTTCGCCCCCGCCATCGACATCGACGCCACTGGACAGACGGTAGTCATCGGCAGTCCGCTGGACTGGCGCAAAGGCTATTCGAGCGGCGCGGTCTTCGTCTTCCGGAACGGACCGGCCGGATGGTCCCTCGAGCTCGAGCTGCTGCTGCCGAACCAAGGAATCGGTTTCCAGCTCGGCTACTCGGTCGCGATCAACGCGGCTGGCGACCGCATCGTGGCCGGCGCGCCCGGATACGTTTCGAACGGCCAAATGGTCGGTGCCGTCTACCCATATGCGCGCGCGAACGGCGCTTGGCAACTGAATGGAGTGTCCATCGCGCCGATCCCCGACAAGTTCGGTTCTTTCGGACACCGCGTCGCAGCAAGCGCCACTGGTCGCCAGTGGGCCGCGTCGGAGCCTGACTCCGATTGGAATGTCACGGAAGGGGGGGCAGTCCATGTGTTCAAGTCACCGTGCACTCAGCCGGGCGTGTACTGCACGGCGCAGACGAACTCGCTCGGCTGCG
>CAYMXT010000456.1:0-1641 GCA_964394415.1 uncultured Planctomycetales bacterium | reverse complement strand
AGATCCATTACGGCGAAAGCGACGAACGCTTCAAGATCCGCGGCGGAAACCAGCTCGTGGCCGAGCAGCTCGCCGAGCGGCTGATCGGGCAGGTGTTCCTGGAGCACGGACTGGAATCGATCCGCCGCCGCGGGAGCCGCTACGCGCTGACGCTCGCGAAACCCGGCGTCGGCCGGACAGAGGCGGTCGCCGATTTCGTCGTCCTTACGCTCCCGTTCACACGACTGCGGCAGGTCGAGATCGGCTTCGAGCTTCCGCCGGAAAAGCAGCGCGTCATTCGCGAGCTCGGTTACGGCCGCAATGCGAAGCTGTTCCTGGGGTTCTCCCGCCGCGTGTGGCGCGAGCACGGGTTCGCCGGGGCCGTGTACATGAATGCGGCGGGCCAGCAGACCTGGGACAACTCGCGCATGCAGGCCGGGTCGGCGGGTGGACTGACGGTGTACAGCGGCGGCCGCACGTCGGACACATATCTTGCGGAACCGCCCGAGCGGCTGCGGGACCAGGCAATGCCGGTCCTCGACGCGGCGTTCGGCGGGCTCTCCGCGGCCCACAACGGGCGGACGCAACGGTTCCACTGGCCGACGCACCCGCACACGCTTTGCAGCTATGCGTGCTACCGGTCTGGGCAGTGGACGACGTTGTGCGGGCTGGAATCCGCGCCGGTGGGCGACATCCACTTCGCGGGAGAACATTGCAGCCAGGAGTTCCAAGGCTTCATGAACGGCGCGGTGGAAACGGGCCAGGCCGCCGCGCGGACGATTCAGGAGCAGCTCGGGTTGGAAGCCGCGTCGCGTGTTCGTTATAAGTTTGCATAGCGTTCGACCCGCAGCCTTTCCCGCTTGGCGCGCGGTTCGCCGCGGTCGCAGGGCGAAGCGGGCGCATTGTGACGCGGTTCACAACTCTCGCCGCCCTGTGGAGCTTCCCGTGGTCGCGAGTTGTCAGGACCTTCTGATTTTCCAAATCTCCGGGACAGGCGAAATGTTGCTGGACTTATAAGCCGCCGATTGTGTACATTCACGGCGTTCGGGGAAAGCGCGAGCCCTTTCCAGCGCAGTTCTTCGGATTTTTCTAAAACCAGGTGAGGTGCTTCGAATGCGTCAGAGCAGACTCGGACGGCTTATTGCATTGTGTTCGACGACATTGGGGGGTTCGGGGCTGGCGTTGGCCGTGGGGCCGGACGTGATTGTCGGCGACCTCTACGGCGTGGACAACTTCGGCGCCGTGGGCGGCATCCGCGCGTACGCCGTCGCGACCGAATCCTGCAACATCGGTACGCAGGACCTCCTGTGGGAGAGCTGGAACAACCGGCACCCGGTCATCGGTCAGAACATGTACCGGCTCAAGAACGGCCGCTTTGAACACATCGGCCAGTCCTGGCTCAAGCACGCGTTCACTGCGCTGACGCTCGAGCTCTGCGGCGGCCCGTGCAACGGCCACGGCGGCTCCGTGCTGGGCGTCGGTTGCTCCGACCCGTACAGCGCGAGCCTGAACGGCCAGCAGTCGCGGCTCGGCCCACGTTCCGAGGTCAACGCCACGACCGGCGAGTATCCGTATCCGTACGGCATCGGCTGGAACCAGAGCGGCGACGCGATCTACAAGCGGCTCCAGTGCTACCAGACCGACCTCGCCAACTCCGGCGCG
>CAYMXT010000455.1:0-1653 GCA_964394415.1 uncultured Planctomycetales bacterium | reverse complement strand
CCTTGGAGTTGGTCGCGGCCGATCCGCGCGTCGACGGCGTCCTCGTCGTTCTCACTCCGCAGGCAATGACCGATGCGCTGGGCACCGCCATTCGTGTGGCCGACATCGCGGCCACCACGCGCATACCAATTTTGGCCGCTTGGATGGGCGGCCTGGCGGTCGAGCCCGGCCGGCAAATTCTCAACAACGCCAAGATCGCCACCTACGACTCGCCCGACCGCGCCGTGCGGGCGTTCATGTACCTGGTGTCGTACCAGCGCAATCGCGAGATGCTCTATGAAACGCCGCGCGAAGTGGCCGGCACGTCGCCCGCGGCCAGACTGGATGCCCGCCAGCCAATTTACGACGCCCTCGCCGCCGGCCGCTCCACGCTGACCGAAACCGAGGCCAAGACGCTGCTCACCGCCTTCGGCATTCCGACGACCACGCCCTTGCCTGCCGCCACCGCCGCCGACGCCGTGAAGGTCGCCCGCGGCATCGGCTACCCCGTCGTTATGAAGATCGACTCGCCGCAAATCACCCACAAGACCGAAGTTCATGGCGTGGCCCTCGGCATCGCCAACGATGAAGAGGTCGAAACGAAGTTTCATGCAATGATCGCGCGGGCCAAACAAATGCGCCCCGACGCCCAGCTGCACGGGGTCACGCTCCAACCCATGGTGGCCTCGGCCGAAGGAATTGAACTGATTGTCGGCGCCAAGAAAGACCCCGTGTTCGGCGCCGTCATGATGGTCGGCGCCGGCGGCATCACCGCCGAAATACTGGGCGACCGCGCGCTCGAACTGCCGCCGCTCAACGATCGGCTGGCGCGCCGCATGCTCGATTCGCTGCGGATTCGGCCGCTGTTGTACGGCTTCCGGGGGCGGAGCGCCGTGAACATCGAAAAGCTCGTCGAAACGCTGATGCAGTTCTCGTACTTGATCGCCGAAAACCCGTTGATCGCGGAACTCGATGTCAACCCGCTCCTCGCCACCGCCGACGGCGTCACCGCGCTCGATGCCCGCGTCATCCTCGAACAGCCCCGCGGCGTGCCCGTGCGGCCGTACTCTCACCTGGCGATTCGGCCGTATCCGGTCGAGTACACGCACCAGGTCACGCTGGACAACGGCGCCCAAGTTCGCTTGCGGCCGATCCGCCCCGAGGACGAACCAAAGTGGCACGAGTTCGTGGCCAGTTGTTCCCAGCGCTCGCTGTGGCTGCGTTTCCGCTACTTGTTCAAGGAAACGACGCACGACATGGCCACGCGGTTCTGCTTCATCGACTACGATCGCACGCTGGCGATCGTGGCCGAGATCGAGGAAGGCAACGACCGGCGAATTATCGGCGTCGCCCGCCTCGTCGCCGATGCCGACCATAGCAATGCCGAGTACGCGGTGCTCGTGGCCGATGCCTGGCAGGGCCACGGTTTGGGCAATGAATTGACCGATTTCTGCCTGGAAATCTGCGGCTCGTGGGGCATCGACCGCGTCTACTCCGAGACCACCGACGACAACGCCCGCATGCAGAAATTGCTCACCACCCGCCACTTCAAGAAAACGAAGTCCATGGGCGGCGAAATCTTGTACGAGGCGCAGCTGAAAACGCCCGCCAAGGCGAAAACCACGCGGCCGGTCGTTCCGGCGCCCACGGGTGTGGTGGTGGCGTAGATGAGTT
>CAYMXT010000454.1:0-1656 GCA_964394415.1 uncultured Planctomycetales bacterium | reverse complement strand
CTAATGCCAGGCAGGTGATTAACTTGCTGTACGTGACGATCGCCCGCGTCGCTGCCAACTTGGAGACGCGGTGCGGCCCCTTCGGATGCATGCCAGTTTGAGGTCTCGCTCATGAGGCGGCTCCGGCGGTCCGGCCCACGGACCGCACGATCTTGCCGTTCCACAGAGTAGCGAATCGCCGGCGCCTGGGCAAGAAAAAACCCGCCGCTCTGGAGTTGACAGAAGCGGCGGGTCGGATGGGTGTTGGGTGTTGAGCTTTTCGCAGTATTGGAAAGTGCGCAAGACCCGTGGATCAGAGGCAGGCAAGGGGTCTTCCTCGCACGTGCAGTTCCGCTTCGGTGCAGCGGATGGGCACCCCGCTTCAGAACCTCGGCTTCGAGACGGTGAACGCTTGCAACCTGCGAAAATCCGCGCGGGCTGAAACCGCGCCGCTCGGGAAATCGGCCTGCGTTCCTGCTTAGTCGTGCCGCTTCGACGGATCCGGAATCTGATACTGCACCTTGCGGCCGTCCTTCAGGGTGATCTCGACGATCACGTTCTGTCCGTAGCGCTCACCCGGCTTGGAGAAGCGCAGGTGCTCGCGGTCGCCGTTGCCCACGCCGGTGAAGCGGCCCCGATCGAGCACGTTGCCGGTGGCGTCCTTGATGACCACGCTTTCGGCCCGGCCCGTCATGCGCTCCGGCAGGAGCACGGCGAGCTTGCCGTCGCTGTCGGAGACGGGCTTGAAGAGGAAGCCGTTGGGACCATCCATCGGAATGGCCTGCCGACCGCCGACATCCTTCATCTCGTCGCCCCTGGGCCGGTGCACGTTGGGCGCGCGAAGATCGTCCACGCCCCCCGATCCGCCGCCGGGCGCATCGACCCCGCCGTTGGACTTTCCGCCCAGCATCCCGATCAACTTCGCGATCAGGTCCATCAGCTTCTGCGCGAGGTCCGCCATCACGCCGCCTTGAGGGTTCGGGCACCGCGGCGGGAGACCTTGAGGCGGCCACGACGGAACCGGTCGCGGATTGAAGAAGCACTTCTGCGACGCGGAGGCGGCGTCGGCGGCGCCCGACTTCAAAGCGGTCTGCGGCCGATTGCCATTGAGGGCTTCAGGCTGCGCGAACGTCGCGGCGCCCAGGGTTGCGTTGCGAACTTGCATGGTTGCGTCCTTCCTTTGGAGAGGTATCGAAATCGCGGACGCGAGCGTCGCGTCCACTCTGCCTTATCGCAGCCTCCGCCCAGACGTTTCGTGGCAGCGCCCTCGATGGCACCGTCGCGGCGGCGCAACAGGCCGTCGCTCCCCGCAACAATCAGCGCGCTCCGGCGATAAGCCCGCGTGGACCGCCGGTGCGTGCCGCGGTCGCAGGCAAACAAGCAGCAGGAGTCAGTACATGAGCGGCATCAAGGATCTTCTCTCCGTGGCGGGCGGTGCAGTGGGAACGGCGATCGGCGGTCCGGTCGGCGGAACGATCGGCACAACGCTAGGCGGTCTGGCGGGCGAGGCCATTTCCTCGTCATCCTCTTCGGGCGGCAAGCCCAAGCCGTCAGACGATCCGTGGGGCGCGTCGCCGCCGACCAACCAGAACTGGCCCGGCGGACTGTCCACGAACGCTCGGGATTGCGTCGACACCGGTCGCTACCTGATCCAGTTCAAGGATGGCGAAGCCACGG
>CAYMXT010000453.1:0-1664 GCA_964394415.1 uncultured Planctomycetales bacterium | reverse complement strand
CGTCCGCTGTCGCGGACTCCACCCGTGGCTACAGCCCGGCACCCCTTCGGGGTGCAATGCCAGGGACCGCGAAGCTCTGCTTCGCGACAAGGTTGAATGATGCCGTCTGAAGTCCAAGGCGAACTCGCTGTGTCATCACCGCCGGCGTGTGAAACGCTGGCCGAGCGGCTGGCCCGCGCGGGGCACCGCTATGACTTCTTCCAGGCGGTCTGGCTGCTGGAGCGGGCGGCGGCGGGGGCGGTGCCGGTCGGGCAGCGCGGCCCGGTGGCCAGCGAGCGCGTGCGGTTTCGGCCGGACGTGTCGCTGGCATTTCCGGGAACGGACGTGGCCCGCATCAGCGCGTCCCCCGACGCGGAGGGGCACACGAAGTTCGTCGTCGAGGAGACGTTCCTCGGCCTGTACGGCGTCGCGACGCCGTTGCCATTGCACTACGCGACCGACGTGCTGCGTGGCGTGGAGGCCGGCGGGGGCGCCGCACCTGGTGGGACGCCGCGCCCGGCGGGCGACGCGGTGCGGGACTTCCTGGACGTTTTCCACCACCGCCTGATCTCGCTGTTCTATCGCTGCTGGCTGAAGTACCGCTATGAGCGGGCGTACTCGGCCCCCGGCCGCGACGTGCTGACGGGGTTTGTGCGGCTGCTGTGCGGGCTGCCGCCGGGGGCGAGCGATGAGACGCTGGGCGTGCCGCCGCTGCGGCTGTTGCGCTATGCGGGCACGCTGACACAGCATCCCCGGTCCGCCGCGACGCTGGCCGGCGTGTTGTCCGACTACTGGGACGAGCTGCATGTGCAGGTGCGGCAGTTTGTCGGCCAATGGCTGCCGGTGGCGGCGGCTGACCAGAACCGGCTGGGGGCGCTCAACTGCACGCCGGGGCAGGATTTGACGGTGGGTGAACAGATCTACGATCTCGGCGGGAGCTTCCGGATTACGGTCGGCCCCGTCGATTGGGAAACGTACCTGTCGTTCGTGCCGGGCGGGTCGCGGTTCAACGCGACACGCGCCCTGACCCGGTTGTATTGCTCCGATCCGCTGGCGTTCAGCCTGGAAGTCTGCATCGCGGCGGGCGAGATTCCGCCGCTGGTCTTGCGATCGGACGGGCAGGCCGGTGCGCTCGGCATGACGACGTGGGTGCGGACGTACGAGATCGGTCTCACCGCCGTAGTATTCGAGGCGTCGGAACCCACGCCGGTGCGGATGGGACACGTGCCGGCGGTGACCATGACGGCGGCGGCGTGATGGACGCGGCCCCTGGAGAGTATGTGAGAGGCTACTATGAGTGAAGCAACGACAGCTCCCGCGACGGGCGAACAGCTCCGCAACATCCTGCGCCGCTGCGACGCGCAGTGCGTGCAGGTTTTTCAGGGGGCCGCGAGCGTGTGCGCGTCGCGCAGCAACTACGAGGTCGCACCCGAGCACCTGTTCCTCCGCCTCATCGACGAGACCATCGCTGACGTGAACGCGATCTTCAGCACGTTCAAGGTGGACCGCGCCCGCGTCCGCCGGGGCGTGCAGCAGGCCCTGGACCAGTTGCCGACGCAACACCGCGGCAAACCGGCCTTGTCGCCGCGCTTGCTGGAGCTGTTCCAATCCGCCGCGGTGATGGCGGACGAGTTCGGGTTTGACCAGATTCGTCCGGGGCTGCTGCTGCTGGCGATCCGGTTGAA
>CAYMXT010000452.1:0-1665 GCA_964394415.1 uncultured Planctomycetales bacterium | reverse complement strand
GATCGGCCGCGACCACGCGCCAACCAGGTCGCAGCCAAAAAGGTATGCCACGCCACGCAGACCGCGCCCGTCGAACAGGGGGATCGCCTCGTTCCACTCCATCACGTTCCCGCCCTGGTCGAACGTGCCATAGGGGCTGGCGCTGTTCTCGTGCGCCCCGATCTCGGTGCGGTAGTACGGAGCGCCGATCGTGAAATCGTCCGGATGCGTGTAGTACGTCGCATGGCCGCCCGGATCGGGGTCGCTCAGGTCGTTGCTGATTCCGAAATCGACGCTCATCGGGTAGTTGAAGTAATTCCCGGTCGCGCCGTCGTTGGCGTGATAGGCGGCCTTGTACCACTCGTCTTCCGACGGAACGACCCAGGTCGCGTCCGGCTCGCGAACGAGGGCCTCCAGTTCCCAGTCCGCCGTCATCCCGTTGAGGAAGTACGAGCCGTCTTCGGTCGTGCTCAGGTCTTGCGCGCCGCTGGGCTGCCCGTTGTGAAGCCAGTTGGCGAAGCGGATCGCGTCACCGAAGGACACGAAGTTCGCCGGCCGGTCGGCCCAGTCCGGCGCGACGCTGTACGTGTAGCCGCCCGGCGAGCCGTTTCGCTCGATCTTGCAGCCGTGCTCGTGCGTCCACATCAGCGGGCTGTACAGCCCGTGCGGGTCGTCCGCGGCCACCGCGCTCAGGAACGAAGCGTACTGGCCGGCCGTGACCTCGTAGCGCCCGATCTGGTATACGTAGTCCACACGGCCGAACGTTCCGTCGAATTGCGCTTCGCCCGGGTTGCCCGGGTTGCCAACTGTGACGGTCTCGATCGTCAGCTGGGCCCGCGCGCATAGTGCGCCGGGGCAGGCAAGCACCGATACGGCAAGGAAACGGGTCGCATTCATCGGCCGCTCCTGGCCCGGTTCGGGCGGTGTGCTGAAGTTCAGCGGATTCGGTGGTTCGCCCGATCATGATTTCGCCCTTGTGATCTGGCGCTGTCAATCGAAAACCATGCTGATCTCGCGTGAAATGCTGCGTTCCGGCTCGGCCTGTCTGCGGAACGTCACTCCGCCCGCGATCCATTTTGGATTCTGGGTTGGTCGTGCAGCCAATCGGGAGCACTCCCGCGCAGTTGCGCTGCCCCTGATGGTTGCGCAGCGCCCGCGAGGTGGCTGCGTCCAACCGGACGCGCTGCGGAAGCGGCGCGTCGCGCCCCGCACTGCCGTGCGGGGTTCTGAGGAGTGGCATGTGTGGCGACGCACTGTGATGCGGTGACCGTCGGTTGCCGCTGCGCCGCCGCATCGTGATAATCCGCACGCCATGAAAACCACATCCGACCCGCCCGCGAGCGGCGCCGCCGCCGAATTGCAGCGACTCCTGGACGAATTCCGCGCCGCCGAAGCCAGAATCCGCGAGGGCGGCGGGCCGCGCGGCGTTGAGCGCCAGCACCGCCACGGGCGACTCACGGCGCGCGAGCGGATCGAGCTGCTCTGTGATGCAAGCCACGAAGCTATGGAGCCACGGAGCCACGATGGCGCAAAGGCACAAGGACACGGGTCCCCTTCGTCCCCTTCCTTCTTCGAGCTCGGTCTCTGGGCGGCGTACGAGATGTATCCCGAGGTCGGCGGCGTGCCGGCCGCGGGGGTGATTGTCGGGCTGGGGCGGGTGATGGGGCGGCTGTGCGTGATCGTCGC
>CAYMXT010000451.1:0-1668 GCA_964394415.1 uncultured Planctomycetales bacterium | reverse complement strand
CGCACGCGAGCCATAGCGGCCCGCCACGCGGCGGTTTGGCGGTTGGCTTGGTCATGTAGCAGCCTCTCCTTTTCGGCGGCTCTGGCGGCCGATTTCGCGGCCAGCGCGGCCAGATCGGTCTCCGTCTGCCGCGCCGCGCGCTCGGCGACCACCAGGCGCTCCTGCCAGACCCGCTCGGTTTTCGCCTTGCCGTGCGTGTAACCGTGCAACCAAGTGCCCCCGAGCAGCGCGGCCACGAACAGCAGGCCGCCGGCCCACGATCCGATCCGCGTGCCGATGTCAAACATCGTGATAGCCCCGCGCAAGTTCGTAGTGCGGGCCGTCTACCAACGGACCTCCGACTTCGCCGGGGTGAGCGGCGTGCCAGCGGTTGCCGTAGAGCCGCACTTCCTCGGCGCACGCTCGCGTGTAGCTGGTCATGGGCTTGTCCCAGACCCCGCCCCAGATCAGCACCGCGCCTGTGACCTCCGCGGCCTGACGCATGATGATCGCCAACCTGTAGTACAACGGCCAGTGCCACGACACGTCGTTGCCGTCGAGAACGCCCAGATCGACCGCATGACCCGTCAGGTGCCGCGAGTTCAACGTGCGGCTTGCGCCTGTCCTCACGTACTCGCGCTGGCGCTCTAGCGTCCTCACGCCCTCGAGCACCGTCAGCGGCATCGGCGACGCTGCGTAGCAGACGCGCACCGTCTCGGACAGCAGAGGGTGAACCTCTGCCAGTCGTTCAGCGTCCCGGCGAGATAGGTTCATTGCCGGGACGACGGCGGGCCGTCCGGGAAGATTCTGTTGATTACCCGGTCGTTGATGAGTTGGATCGTTCTGTTGCCGCCCCACCCTGCGAGCCCACAAGCGACGAGAGCCAGAGCGGGCGCTAGCTGGTATTCGATCCCGAGCAGATAGGTCAGCAGGCCCGCGAACTGCGCCGCGAACATATGGCCGATGCCGTTGAGCAACGACCACTTCTCCGGGGCTTGCTTGATCTCGTGAAGCATCGACGTTGCCCCGCCGAGCGCCGCGATAGCGAGCGTCGCATAGAACATCTTCTCGCTCATCAGCCATGCCTGGATCACCAGGCCGCCGGCCCGAGACTCGGCCGGCAGGATGCCCGCGTAGATCGCCACCATGATCCGCAGACTGACCGCCGTCGCCATGCCTGACGTGATGATGAGCAGCACATTGGCACGCCAATGCTCGCATCGTCGTCGGTTGATGAGCCAGATCATCGCTGCCTCCTTCGACCGTGGGCAGCGGTCAGAATTCCAATTTCACGCCGATCGCGGCATTGTGGGCGTTCGCACCAACACCAATCGCTACCCACACGCGCAACAGCGTCGAGCGGTACTGTGGCAGGTAGTGCGCCGCGCCGAACATGATCAGGTTCCCGATGATGAAGTGCCGATTGACCTCGCGCATCGTCGGGTGGTTCGACAGGAACGGATTGGCTTCGCGGAACTGGTGCGGATGCGTAGCGATGTACCTGGTCTGCCCCCAGTCGATGATGCGCGTCGCGGCCAGCGCCACGCCCCACCGGATCTCGTCGTCGCTCCACTCGCGGGCCTGTGCCGGCAGCGCGAGCAGCGCGAGGCAGAGGACGATGGCCCTCATCCGAGCAGGCGACCAGAGAACGACACGCATTGAATCAATGAGTACGTGCCGGCCGCATAC
>CAYMXT010000450.1:0-1669 GCA_964394415.1 uncultured Planctomycetales bacterium | reverse complement strand
GGGAATCCAAAGCAACGCCGCCCAACCGCCGTAAGGCACGTCGCGCGTGATCCACGCCACACACGCCAATGCAAAAATCGCTATCGTCCGCCGCTGGGGGACCGTCCATGGCTCGTGCGTGGCCACATGCAGATCACCGGTCTTGTTCAGCCGAAATGTGAGCAGCAGCCAGGCCGCCACCAGCATCGTGAGCGACAACGGCACCCCAAACAGCATCCATTGATAGAACGCAATCGAGCGGCCCGTCATGTCTCGGTATACGGCGAGGCACACGCCGTTCGGCGCCGTTCCGATCGGCGTCGCAATTCCGCCAATGCTCGCCGCATAGGCAACTCCCAGCACCAGCGGTACCGCGAGTTTCCCCGACCGGTCGCGGTCAATAATGGCCAACGCTACGGGCAGCATCATGAGAGCCGTCGCCGTGTTCGACATCCACATGCTCGAAAACGTGGTCGCCAGCATGATGGCCAGCACGAGCCGCCGGCCACTCGCCCCACCGACGGCGGCGATCATCGCCTGGGCGATCCGCCGGTGGGCCCCCCAGTGTTCGGTCGCCTTCGACAGCATGAACCCGCCCATGAACATCAGCACGATCGGGTCGCCGTATGCCGCCGCCGCCTTCCGTTCGCTCAGCACACCCGTGAGAGGAAACGCCACCAGCGGCACCAGCGACGTCGCCGAGAGCGGCAGCGGCTCCAACATCCACCAACACGCGCAGAGCGCCGTCACCGCCGCCGTCCAACACTGCACGTTTGTCGCCGCCGCGCGCTGCATCCCCCCAAACACAGCTACCGCCAAGACAACCCCCAGCAGCAGCATCCCAATACGTCGTGACATAAAGAACCTGGCAAATGATGCACCCTACGCCGTCGTACCCGCGCGCCGTTTAGCAACGCTTCTCTTCCGCGAAGTCGCGCGGCAAGGATCGGCTCAAAAAACACCTTCCACAACTCCTCCCTCCCGCTTGCAAGGAGAGCCGGGGCGGGGGGAGTGAAAATACCTAATCTATTTTTAGGACATTCCTTACTCTCCTTCCGCCACCCCATAAATCCTCGCCTCGCGCACGTAAAACCGCAGGCTCACCGAGCGACCTTGCAACTCTCCGCCGCTCTTCCCGTCCCAACGCAGCGGAATCGCCATGCCGTCCTCATTCGCGACAAGGCACCGCCTCCGCTCGTAGCCCGCAATCGCTTGCCCTTGCTCGTCGCGCAGTTCCGCCATGATATACGCCCGGCCGGTGTCGCCCTCGTTCGGCTTGTATCGCGCGTTCGCGTTGACCGTCAGCCCCCGCTCGGGCATTGCAAACCTCACGGTCGAAAACTCGCCGTTGCCGAGACAGCTCACCGCGAATATGCGGCCTTCCCGCACGCTCGCGATCGCGCCGCCGGGCGCATAGAACCGCAGCACGCCCTCGCGCACGAGCGGCCCCTGCACCGGCAGCCCGCTCACTTGCTCCGACGCATCCAATTCGCGATGCGGCCGGCTCCAGTCGAGGCCGTCCCGGCTGATCGCCCATTCCACCGCGCTGCGGGGCCCATGTTTGGTCGTTGCCCGCCGCGAGTTGGCCTCGGCCGGCGGCGCGATGTAGTCCTGCAACAACATCGCGTAGCGGCCTTGCGTCGGAAAAACGATACCGCGATAGAACTCCAAATCGACCGGGTCCTCACCG
>CAYMXT010000449.1:0-1673 GCA_964394415.1 uncultured Planctomycetales bacterium | reverse complement strand
CATCCCTCCGCGTTCTACAACGCCTCGCAGTTCCCGAACGCGGCCGGCGGCCCCCAAGCGGGCGGCGGACTCAACAGCCGCGTCATGGGCCGCTCCTGTCAGAACTGCCACGCGCAGATCCACGGCAGCAACCATCCTGCCGGCGCGCGGTTCCAGCGCTGATATCGAGGAGATGACATCATGAAAAATATTCGTTTCGGCAAGACGATCCTCGCTGCCTCCGTCACTCTCGCGCTGGCGCAAATGGCCGCCGTGGCCCGCGCCGATTCCGGCGTCGGACAGGACACGACGATGGGCAACGCCCTCAATCTCCGGCCCATCAACACCACCACCCACGGCAGCGTGACGGATCCGGACAGCATCGGTGCCGGTTACGACGCGGTGGCGCACACCCCGTCAGGCCAGATGTACAACCGGGTCACCCTGCCCAACGCGCCGGGCGGCAAGACCGCGGGCGGCTGGGAATACACCGGCCACGTCGAAGCCGGCCTGATCGGCACCAGCGACGACGACAAGGCCCAGGGCTTCAAGCGCTACAAGGACGCCGACGACGGCTTCATCCTCAACAGCTTCGGCCTCAGCATGGAGAAGAAGGACAGCGCGCGCTTCTTCGAGATCACCGGCGGCGGCGTCGGCCGCGACGACCAGTTCTACGGCATGCAGTTCGGCCGCTACAACGACTGGAAAGTCAGCGCCTTCCTCAACGAAACGCCGCACGTGTTCACGAACTCGTTCCGCTCCATCTACAACGGCGGCGGCAGCGGCAACCTGACCTTGAAGCCCGGCTTGACGCCCGGGGGAACCGCGAACATCGCCACCGACAACGCGAACGTGGCGGCCGTCGCGAACACCTACGCCAACACCGAGCTCGGCCTGATCCGCACCAAGGGCGGCGTGCGGCTGGACATGAACCTCATCGACAACTGGAAGTTCTTCGTCAGCTACACCAACGAGAAGCGCGAAGGCTCCCGGCCGTTCGGCTCCGTCTGGGCCGGCGGCGGCGGCCAGGCCTCGCTGGAGACCATCGAGCCCATCGACTACACCACGCACGACCTGATCGCCGGCCTGCAATTCGCCGACGAGTTGAATGCGCTCAATCTCCATGTCTCCGCCTCCTGGTTCCGCAACAACACCAGCACCCTGACCTTCCAGACCCCCTTCCGGGTCGCGGCCGCCAACGGGGTCGCGGCGGGCGGCTTCACCTCGGGCCGCTTCGATCTCTATCCGGACAACGACTATTACAACGTCAAGGGCGAGTATTCGCGGCGGTTGCCGAACTTCTACAAGGGCAAGTTCACCGCCAGCGTGGCCTTCGCCACTTCGCGGCAGGACGACAGCCTGATCCCCTACACCACCCAGACGGGCATCAACCTGGCCAACGTCGCCGGCGGCGTGGAAAACTGGAACACGATGGCCGCGTTGAGCCGGGACTCGGCCGACGCGCGCATCGACACCAAGCTCATCAACCTCGGCCTGGCGCTCAACCCGACCAACAATCTCAACCTCCGGGGCAAGGTGCGCTACTACGAGACGAAAAACCACACCGACTATCTCGCCTGCAACCCGAACGCCAGCTATGTCGACATCGACGCGGCCACCGCCGGCAACCAGGCGGGCGCGCTCGGCGCCTACGGCTGCTCCGGCGTCTGGGGTCGTCTGATCAACGAGGGCAG
>CAYMXT010000448.1:0-1682 GCA_964394415.1 uncultured Planctomycetales bacterium | reverse complement strand
CTCGAAAGTCACACAGGAAGAAGTGCCCGTCGTAACGCGGCGGCAGGCCGACGCCGGGGTAGTAGACGAATCCGGAAGGGCCGCTGGTGACGTGCGCGATGGGCGGGAGCGTCCACGCTGGCTGGCCCTCGTGGCGGAGTTCCCAGATGCCCTCCTGATTCCAGGGTCCGCGCAGGTTGTCGCCTTCGAGGGTCTGGTAGTTCATGTTCCAGCCGGTTTCGCCGCCGGGCACGATGTAGACGAGCCGCGCGCGGTCGCCCGCGTCGGAATTGTTGTCGCCGGTGAAGAGGTTGCCGTATTGATCGAACGCGAGTTCCTGCGGGTTGCGCAGGCTGTGGTGGACGACTTCGAGATCGGTGCCGTCGGGTTCGCAACGGAAGACGGCGCCGGAGTCGGGGCTGTGCAGGACGCGGCCATCGGGCAGGGTGATGTGATAGCCGCGATCGCCGATGGACCAGTAAAGCCGGCCGTCGGGTCCCCAGGTGAGGCCGTGCATGTCGTGGCCGCGCAGCGCGATGCGCACGCCAAAGCCGGTGTGCAGCGCGACCTTGAAGTCGGCCTTGAAGTCGCCGTCGCGGTCCTGAAGCAGCCAGAGATTGGGGATGTTGGTGAGGTAGACGTCGCCGTCGCGGGCGATGAGTCCGGCGGCGGTGCCGTCGAGAGGGTTGTTGAATCCATCGGCGAAGATGTGCGATGCATCGGCGCGCCCGTCGCCGGTCATGTCCACGAGCATGCGCACGCGGTCTTCGTGGTCGGTGTAGTGTGCCATGCCGTTGGGCCGTTTGAAGGCCCACTTCTCGTACATGCGCAGTCGGTCCTGCACGGTCTGGTTGCTGATGTCATCCATGAGCCAGTAGGGCTGCGCGCGATTGTCTTCCACGCCGAGTTCCTGGCGAAACGATTCGGCGACGAAGACGCGGCCCTGCTCGTCGATGCAGAAGGCGACAGGATCCATGACGAGCGGCTCGGCGGCCCAGAGGGAGGACTCGAAGCCGTCGGGAATCGCCATGGCGCGCAGCGCGCGGATGGGGGCGGGCGCGTCGTCGGCGGGGTCCTGGGCGAGAAGCGGCGCGGCGGAGCCGAGGGCAATCTGTATCGTCAGCATCACCAGGGGTCTGAACAGCAGGGGCTTGCACATCATGGCCGCATTGTAAACAGCCCGCGAGCGAAGACGTCCCGGCGGGTGGACGGCCCGAGCGGACTGCGGGGCCTAAACTGGGCCGAAACCGGGCCGTTGCCACGCCGGACCTGGAGCGAGTTGTCTGATCCTTTCTATCTCCGGAGACTTCCCATGTTCGGACGTGTGGCTGTCCTGTCGTACGGCGTCGTCGCCTATCTCGTGTTCTTCTTCACGTTTCTCTATGCCATCGGCTTTGTCGGCAACTGGGTCGTGCCCAAGACCATCGACTCAGGTGAGGCGGGGCCGCTGGCGACGTCTTTGATCATCAACGCGCTGCTGCTGAGCGTGTTCGTGGTGCAGCACACGGTGATGGCCCGGCCGCGATTCAAGAAGTGGGTCACGCAGTTCATCCCCGCGGCGATCGAGCGGAGCACGTTCGTGCTGCTGGCGAGCGCCTCGCTCATTCTCGTCTTCGCGTTCTGGCAGCCGGCACCGGGCGTGATCTACGACGTGAGCGCGACGTGGGCGAACTGGCCGCTGGCTCTGCTTTCGCTGGCCGGCT
>CAYMXT010000447.1:0-1687 GCA_964394415.1 uncultured Planctomycetales bacterium | reverse complement strand
GCAGGCGCCAAGGCCGATCCGCCGCGCGGAATTCTTTCAATCTGCGAAAGTCGGGCTAAGGGTGACCTCGCGCCGCGTGCGCGCGATTTTTGGGCTGCGAAACTGGAATTCGCGGGTTATAATAAAACGGTAAACGCTCTGCCGTGATCGCCGCCCGGCGGGTCCGGCAGTGAACGGGAGTGGTTGTGCGGCGGAGGCTGCCACGAGCAGCGCCGCGCCGCGTGGTCTTATTCCTTTTTCACTCGTGGTCGGAAGGAGCCTGGAATGCGCAAACGTGTCGATCGTCAGGGATTCACCCTGATCGAACTCCTGGTTGTAGTCGCGATCATCGCGCTGCTCATCTCGATCCTGCTGCCGAGCTTGCAGCGGGCGCGCCAGCAGGCTCAGAAGGCCGCGTGCCTGTCGAACCAGAAGAACATCCTGACAGGCATGCACCAGTACGCGAGCCAGTACCAGATTCTGGTGCCAATGCACTGGTCGCAGGCCGCTCAGAACATGAGCGACCCTGAGCTGCTCATGACCGCGATGTGGTACACGTGGGGCGGCTGCGGCACGACGAAGACCCAGTTCAATACCGGCTCAAGCAGCATCTGGATCAACGAGACCACACCTCACGCAGGCAACCCGAAGCTCAACTGGGGCACGCTCCAGCGCCCGCTGAGCAAGTTCATGTATCCGGAGGTCGATGACACGACGCACGACCTGCCGATCTTCCGGTGCCCCGGCGATTCGGGCTTCGCGGGCGACGGCCCCGGCAGCCAGTACTGGGACGACCTCCCGGAGGACGCCAAAGACATCCCGATGTACGACCAGCTCGGTTGCAGTTATCGCGGCAGCTTCTACGGGCTATTCAGCAGCACGCGGCTGCACCTGGGGATTTTTGGCCAGCCGCGCGACAAGCTCCAGAGTGCCTCGCGGGTGATCCTCGGCGGCGATCCGCGATGGTTCAACATGATCGGCACCGACGACAGCGAAGACGCTGAGCTGGTCGAGGCCTTGGGCTGGCACGGCGAGCCGATGCAGGACAACATGATGTTTGCGGACGGTTCCGCCCGTTCGACGAGAGCGTACTCGGCGGATGACCCGCTCTACAAACCCAAGCCGGAGGACGAAGGCGAGTGGGGCATCTCCGCGGGCGATTCTGACTTCATCAGTCGTGGTCCCAACTACCAGCTCGACTGCTATCCGGCGCCCGGCGCCAGCATGGGCGGCCCATTCCCGGCTAACCACTCGAAAGGCTGGCCAGGCGCGGGCGCGACGGTTCACTATTACACGGCGGAGCTGCCGTAAGGCGCTTTGTCGCTCGGAGCACGTGACGCCAGCGGGCCGTGACGGCCGATCCAACCGTCGCGGCCCGTGGTGTTTTCACCTGCCTCCGCTACGCGCTCCGCGGCTTGCCGCGCGGCGGGACGCCGAAGTCCTCGAAGCACGGCCCGTCCCGCTTGCAGGCGCCGATGGTCACGCAGTCGCGGACCAGTCCGCGGTCCACGTACCAGCAGTCCGGCTCGCTCGGCCAGCCCCCGCGCTCGACGTGTCGGAAGCAGGCGCCAGTGCCTGGGACCGACGAGCCGCTGAGCGCGTACGGCGACACCCCGCCTCGGCCTCCCGCAGCTCGGCGATGATCTGCCCGGGAGAGGGACGCTGACGCCTCGTCGAGAGCCTCGAGCCCGCGACGGGGCGTTGTGAC
>CAYMXT010000446.1:0-1690 GCA_964394415.1 uncultured Planctomycetales bacterium | reverse complement strand
TGAGACGAAATCTGACGGCCGGTCTTTCGGTGCTGTTTCTGGCGGCCGCGGCGCCGCATGCCGCAGCCCAGTCGACATGGACGCTGAAGGCGAGCGGTAGCGGCGGGACTTGTGTGCAGGGCTCGCCCGTCGGGTCGTATGGCAACAGTTGGGGGCAGTGCGGGAGTTCGGTGGGGTCCGGTGGGGCCGCGGGTACGGCCGTGACGGCATCGGCTTGGTCCACCGCGCGCGGGGCGGACACCTGGGTCTATGCGTACACCAGCAGCGGTACGAACTATCGTCGTGTCTATCGGCCGGCCAGCGGAGGCGGGTACACCACCGAAACCTACAACATGAGCGGCCAGTCCGTCGCGACAAGTACCAGCGCTACGGTTCCGGCTTCGGCGGTACTGCAGCATCAGGCGGCGCCTTCGGCCAGCGGTACCTGGTTCGCCAACGCCTACATGAGCGAGCAGGGCAGTTCGGGCTTCGGGGCGGCGAGCCGATCCGAAGGTTACCCGGCGACTGCGGATTCGCCGGACCACGCGGTCGACAGCGTCGTGCCTGGCGGCATCGACATGGTGTTGTTGGCCTTCGACAAGGCCGTCATCCTGAGTCAGTTCGGATTCGGCTGGACCACTGGCGATTCGGATGTCTCGATCCTGCGCTGGACTGGCGATTCGGCCCCGACGACGGCCGACTCGGCCACCACGCCGCTGGTGGGTGACAAGGACAACCTTTCCGGCACCGTCGGGGCATCCGCCTGGAAGCTTGTTGGGCACTATGCAAATGCCGGTACGACGCAACGGAGCACCGGGGCCTCCGAGGCTTCGAGTTGGTGGCTCATCAGCACCTACAGCAGTTCGCTGTTCGGCGCCGGTACGTGCAATACCTTCGGGAGCGGGAAGACGTGCACCGAAGGCAACGACAGCTTCAAGCTCAACTTCCTCAAGACCGCAAACTACACATGCCCCTCCGGGACGCTGACCCCTGGCGGGAACTGCGTCAACCCGCCCGACCCGACGGCGGTACCCGAGCCTGGCTCGATTGCGCTGGCCGGGTTGGCACTGGTGGGTGTCATTGGTACACGCCGCCGGGCGTTGAAGGCCAAGGCGGCCTGACCTAGCTGGGTCCATTGACGCGAGGAGGCCGGCTTCATGCCGGCCTTCGCACTTTTGGGGCCGGTGCGGGTGTTCCCGCAGGGCGTCGCCCGACCGGATGGGGACGAAGCGGGCCGAGCCAGGCGCAGCGCTGTCGTGCAGACACTCGCACGTCGATGCGTGTGGACCGGCCGGCGCAACGGCCGATCGCGGCTCCGCAGGCTCACTTCGGCCGCCGGTCGGCGATCGATGTCGCGACGCCGCCGGCCACCACCAGCGCGATCACGAGCCAGGTCATCGGGTGACCGACGATCGTCTTGATCGTCTCGACCGCATCGCGCAGCAGGTCGCGCGCGATGCTGTTGTCCTCGACGCCTGGGCGCGGCAGGCCGGTTTCGCCGACCACTCCAGGCGCCGGGTAGCCGCCCGCCACATTGCCACCCGGCAGGCCAGGGGCGCCGAGGCCTGATCCGGCAACGATTCCGCCAGGCAAGCCGGATTCGGCCCATTCGACCGCGCCCTTCACGGCCTGCTCGGCGTCCTTCGCGTCGTCGTCGATGTCGCCGAGCCCGGGGATCGCCTGCGCGAGCCAGCTCAACGCGGCCTTGCCG
>CAYMXT010000445.1:1259-1695 GCA_964394415.1 uncultured Planctomycetales bacterium | reverse complement strand
GGAATCGGTTCCAGATGGCAATCGACGACCGTATCAGCGGACAAGACGGGCGTCTCGACCTCGAGATAGCCTTGTTCGTCGAAAAAACGTCGCAACTCGCGCAGCAGCCGGGCGCGCTGCGACAGGGTCTGCCAGTCGGCGGTCGGTCGAAAATCGTGGCTCTCGGACATAACGTTCCCGGCGCTGCATGCGCTGGTGCGCGATCAGACGACCCACAATTCACTGGGATCGTATCCGCGACTCCCTCGTAACAACAAGATGGTCCCACCGTCTTGTGTTCCACCGTCTTGCCATGTCCGCGAAGTCTGGGGCAGCCGCCAGAATGGGATTGGCGGCGGATGGACAACTGTTCCTGTCGTTTGGGTTCTTTTCGGATTTCTTTCGGTTTCCGGAATTGTGCGCTACTGATCGAGCCGAGCGAGCGGCGTGGCACGGA
>CAYMXT010000445.1:0-1249 GCA_964394415.1 uncultured Planctomycetales bacterium | reverse complement strand
GCAACTCGCTCGATCCACCCGTTGAAGCCGACGAGTCGCACGAATTGACCTACGACGACATCGACACCTTCCTGGCGAGCTTCTAATCACCCCCGACGTAGCTGTGGGTGCATTTCAGCTTTTGCAAGTTTCGGCATCGGTTCTTTCTTGGAGTTTGGGAGGTTTGGGACGGCGGGTGAAGGGGCTGCCGGGGCGCGCGCGGATGTGACGCGAGAGTCGGTCGTCGTCGCTCAGAGCGGCGGCGCGGACTTGCAGGATCGCCTCGCCCCCGTCGGGATCGTTCCAGAACATCTCCGTGCCTTTGACGCGGTAGTTCATTTCCTTCACCAGTGATTCCATCCAGGCCGTCGTGATCGGCAGGCCGGCTTGGCGATAGGCCGGGTAGTTCATCCGTTCGCGGTTATTGGTCAGGTATGTGATCGTACTGGCCACGATTTGGCGTGGGTCGGTGGCGGGGCACGGATCAGGTGGCGCGCCGAGTTTCGTTTGCCACGCCGACAGTTCTTCGAGCACCTGCCCGGCTTCGCCTTGCCAGCAGCCGCGCATCCACGCCAGGTACTGACTCCATGCATTGTCGGGCGACGCGAGATGCACGGCCTTCGCCGCCAGGAACAGGTAGCTCAGCGGGTGAATGAAATCGAGCACCGGCGTGAAATCGCGGAAGTGATCTTTCCAGATCGTCCAGTTCCACGGCAGGCCGTCGCCGAGGAACACGCGCGCGACGCCCTCGAAAAATCGCCGCCGCTTGGCTTCACGCGCCATCTGCCGGCCGAACTCACGCGCGCATTTCACGCTGGCGACGACCGTCCGCACGAGCCGTTTCGGCCGCCAATCGTCGGTTTCATCACGATCGTCGGGCGCGGCCAACGCTTCGTCGGTGACGGGCTTGGCCGCCGCCAGCGCGGCCACCGACAACGCCTCCGTCTCCGCGATCTTGGCCACCTGTTTCGGATCGAGAAAACAGCCGGGCGGTTCCGGCTGCGGATCGTGAGCGAAGGTGCGACGCGTCGCGGAAATCAGGCAAGCATTCTTCGTCTCGCGCCAGCCTTCGCCCGACAACTGCACGCCGCGGCCGTGTCCCGGCTCGCGCATGCGGAAGCGGCCGCCGTCGCACTCGACCACCGCCAAAGTCGGCGGCTTCTCGGGCCGCGCGGCCAGGGCTTCGTCCGTCGCCGCCGACGCATCGCGCCGCTCCGCCAGCTCGCGCCCCACGTCGCCGGTCACCCGCTGCACGGTGTTGTCCGAAACC
>CAYMXT010000444.1:0-1696 GCA_964394415.1 uncultured Planctomycetales bacterium | reverse complement strand
GATCTCCGCGACGTTGACCAACGGCTGGCCATGTTCGCCTTTGGCGGAGCGCTTGATGCCAACAAACGCCTCGTCGCCCCGCATGATGACGGAGATGCTGTTCCGAAGGTCAGCGCGAACAATGAGAGCCTTGGTCCCGCCAAACCCCAACAGTCGCCGCTTCGCCAGTGTCAGTTCGCTCGGCGGCTCGATCGGCTGACCCCCTGGTGCCTGGCGCGTGAGCCCCTGGACGATTTCGTTCCGGAGCCGTTGCGCCTGCTCGGCCACCGACTGCTCGATGGCCTTCTTGAGCCGGCCTGCGCCCGCAGCCAGCGCGCCGCGTGCCCGGGTCCAATCGCCAATCTTCAAAATGTTCACGGCGCCACCGCCCGCGCCGCCTGGGAGCGGCTGTCTAAGAACACAACACACAGGTTGCGGCGGCCACCGAGCCCGAAGCCGGACGGACGCACTTCGGTCACAAAGAGGCCGGGCGGGTTGGCAACGGAGAGCACGCAGCGCTCGTCGCGGTCGTAGAGTCCGGTGAGCCGGTCGTTGACGCGGATGGTTGGGGTGCCAGTGTTCTCATCGACCAGACCCAGTTCCTCCAGAGTCGCGAAGTGGAACACGAGCGTGACGGAAGTACGGGGAGAGTTGCCGGCCGCTGCCATCGAGAGCGCCTCGAAGGCCTCCGGCTCCACCTGGCACGGGACGCGAATTGGCGGATGCTCTCTGCGGATTGGAGTCGTGCCGTTGACGACGGACTCCCGGAAATCCGGGTCCATGCCCGAGGTGAGCGGGCCCGCGCCGTCCGGGTCTGCGGTGGTTGCTTCCGCGTCGAATGGAAACAGTTCGGCATGGAACGGGAAGATGAGGCGGCCGCGAGTCACGCTGCCCCCATCGGGGCCGGCCGCCGGTACCGCGTGAGAATCCGGTCGACCTCCGGCTCGCCGGTCAAGTCGCCCGCAACCAGCGGCTGGAACTTCACCGCCTGGTCGCGTGTTCGTTCTTCCAGAATTCGCCAGGCGTCCCTCGCCTCTCGGCCGGCGTCGGTCGCCGCTTTCGGCAATATGCGAATCGCCAGCAGCAAACACGCCCGTCGAATCGCGAGGGGCGTCCGACCTTCCGTCGTGCCGTCCTCCTCCGTGAAACCAAAGAGCCCTGTGACGCTCACGTTGGCCACCCCGCGCGGGAACGCGTCGAACCGCAGCACCAGCCGTGGCTCGATGAACCGGGCGCGAACTGGGGCACCCTCAAGCACCAAATCGCCGGTCGTGATCGAGACGGCACTCCCATCGAATTCGAGCGCGTCGACGCGGATTGGAGGAACCGGAAGCGGCAAGATAGACGAGCCGCGACCGTCGACGGTCAGCGTCTGGGTTCGCGGCTCAAAGTACCAACCACACACACGGTCGATCAGCGCAGACGCCTCCTCGACTGCCAGAGCAATTCGAGCGTCGTCAGCGCGGGCCTCGGTCACTCCCTCCGCGCGGAGATCAGCGAGGGTCGCGTACGGCATCGCCGCCCCGTGTACGCGCGGGCTTCGTTGCCGGCGGCTCGGCGGCCGTCGCGTCCACCGGGTCGGTCGCGGGTTTCTTCTGGTCCTGTGCGGCCTCCGCGACCTCGAGGCGTTTGGCATCCTCTTCCGTCAACACATCGAACGCGAGCGGCGCATGAACATTGCCCGCGTCCTGACGGACGGTTTTGAGGTGGTCCGCGG
>CAYMXT010000443.1:0-1696 GCA_964394415.1 uncultured Planctomycetales bacterium | reverse complement strand
GCCGCTACGGCGGCTGATTGCCGCCGCTGCCGCCGCCGTGGTGCTGCAAATGCTTGTGGTGGGAACTGGTTTGGTGGGAACCGTTACCCACCTGCCTGGCCTGCGGTTCGATTGGCTGCTGTTCATCGCGCTGCGGTGGTCGTTCGGGCTGTTGGGGGTGTTGGCCCTGTTGTGGATGGCCTGGCAGACGCTAAAGATTCCGAACACGCAAAGTGCGACGGGTATGCTGTACGTCGCGGTGTGCGGCGTGTTTACTGGCGAGTTGATGGGTCTGCTACTGTCGGCTGGGGCGGCGTTTCCTCTATAATTGAGACGTGCCATGTTCGTAGCGGAATTCGTAAGAATTCCGCCGGCTTACTTGCGGCCGTACGGAATTCTCACGAATTCCGCTACGGCGAATACTCGCCGCCCCGGGATGGGGCGGCTATATGGTCCATGAACATTTCGTATCATTGCCCGGCGTGTCACCAGGCGAATCGGGAGTCGCTCTCCGCGGCGGCAACGACGCTCGAGTGCGCGGCTTGCCACGGACCGATCACGATTCCGGCGGGCGCCATCACGGGCGAGCGGATCCATCGCTGCCTCGTGTGCCCGAGCAGCGATTTGTACGCCCGCAAGGATTTTCCGCAGAAGCTGGGCGTGGCGCTCGTGGTGCTGGGCTTCATCGGCAGCAGCATCGCGTGGGCGTACTACATGGTGTTGTTGTCGTTCGCGATTTTGTTCGGCACGGCGCTCTTGGACCTGGTGTTGTACATCGTGATGGGCGAGTCGCTCACGTGTTATCGCTGTGGAGCGCAGTATCGCGGCTGCGAGGATATTGAAGTGCACGGCGGCTTCGACCTGGAAACGCACGAAAAGTATCGGCAACTGGCGGCGCGGATGACGCCTTCGCCACCGGTGGCGTCATCCAGTTTGGCGGAATGACGGGAAGAGGCATTGAAACCGCTAATAGACGCTAATTTTCCGGTAATCCATAATTGGTAAGTTCTCCTCTTCGCAGGGTGTCATTAGTGACACATTAGCGTCGATTAGCGGCTAAAGAAGAGTCGGCTCTTGTATGGACCCAGAACAGCAGCGCATCGAGGAAGATCTTCGTGGGGTGCTGCGGGGGGATGTCCGCTGCGACGACGTGTTCACGCAGCTCTACGCGAGCGATGCGAGCATCTATGAGGTTCGGCCGGCGGCGGTGGTGCGGCCGCGGTCGCTGGCCGATGTCGTGGCCACCGTGAACTACGCGGCCGAAAACCAGCTTTCGATACATGCCCGCGGCGCGGGGTCGGGTTTGGCGGGCGAATCGCTGGGGCGCGGCATCGTGATGGATTTCTCGCGGTATTTCCGCCGCATTGTCGCCGACGAAGGGACGCGAATTCGCGTGCAGCCGGGCGTGGTGCACGAGTGGCTCAATCGATTCCTGGCGCGGTCGGGCCGGCTGTTCGGCCCCGATCCGGCGATGCGCGACGTGACCACGATCGGTAGCGTGGTGGCGGTCGATTCGGGCGGCAGCCATTGGCCGCGTTATGGTTCGGCGCGGCGGCACGTCGAGGAAATGCAGGTCGTACTGGCCGATGGAACGGTCTGCCGAGTCGGCAAGCACGCGGTGAACGGCGCCGCCAGCGCCGCTGACAACGGCGCGAGCGCCGACCAGCAGCGGCTGGCTGGCGTGGTTGGGGCGGTCGCCAGCTTGATCGAGCGCAAC
>CAYMXT010000442.1:0-1699 GCA_964394415.1 uncultured Planctomycetales bacterium | reverse complement strand
ACCAGCCCGGCGTCGAGAACGACGGCACGCCGAACTGATAGTAGCCGAACTGGAAGAATGCGCCGCGGGGACGGCGGAGCGGCGGAAGCGCCTTTATGCCGGTGAGCGTCTTGTACGCCTCGGAGACGGCCTTGAAGTACTCAATGTCCGCCCGATGCACCGTGGTATCAGGGCGGCGGCCAGAGGCGGGGTTGTTGTTCGCCCCGGGCTGCGCGCCGCGCAGCCGGGTACCGCCGCCACCTCCAAATCCGCCAAAACCACCGCCGCCAAACCCACCACCACGGAATGCTGACTGGAGCATCCCCGACTCGAAGATCGTGGCGTTGGATGCGTCGGCGAACGCGGGGAGGTTGAGCGGCGTCGGCACGGCCAGCTTGCCGGCCGCGTCGGGCGGCGTCACCAGGTTGTCGCTCTGCCCGAAGGTCAGGATCGCGGCGATGTTGCGATGCGCGATCACGAAATCCATCAAGGCCCGGCTCTCCCGTTCGCTGACCATGTGCGGGCCGGCATCCACATCGAAATAGGGGTAGTCGTGCTGGAAGTTCCGGTTCAGGTCGACGCCGCCCGGGCCATCCTCGTTGATGAACCCGTCACCGTCCGAATCCACGCCTTCCCAGTACAGCTTGTGGGTTCCGGTCTCGCCCTTGGCCACGTCGGCCTTCTTGAGCGTACGTGGATCGGCGGGGTCAATCATGTAGGCGCCGGCCGGGTCCTTCACGCGCATCACGGTGATCAGGCCGTCGCCATTCAGGTCTTCCGGTCCGTCCTCGTCCACGCGGCCATCATTGTCGTCGTCGTACGGCCGCGCGTTGCCCCGGCGGTCCGCCTTGATGCTGGCGAATGCGACTTCAGCGCCATCGGGATTCAGCCGCGGAAGCAGGTACACGACATTTGCGTCGAGCACCGACCTGACCGCCGGGCTCGTCGCGTTGGCCAGGAGGTATCGCACCGTTTCCAGTGCGTGCGAGCTGCCGACGAGCTGGTCCCCCTCGAGGTTGCCCACGACCAGCACGCCGGGTCGTTGCGCGAGCGGTTTCCCGCCCGGATTCCCGATCTCGACAACCCAGATCTCACGACCGCCGAGGGTCGTGCCGAGTGACGTCAGCTTTGCCGACGAAGAAGTGCCGACCAGCCGGCGCAACTCCCGCGACAGGGCGCCGTGGTCGAGGTAGGTGGCCGACTGGGCCTGCACGGCCGCGGTGACGGCGACGAACGCGAGGACAAAGAGCCGAGTCATGACGAGTGTCGTGAGCGAGGGGAAGGGCGGCGCCCGGCAGTATGCCGAGCAAGAGAGTGTACGGGACGAAGAGCGACGGAGGCAAGGGGACTGCAGCGGACTCGGGGGCGTGTTCGACGGACCTCCTCGGAATCGGCGCCGAGCGGCCACGAACACCCTACGCGTCGCCGGGAGGCTACGTTGTTCGCAGCCCCGGAATCGGCAGCGACGCGTACGCGTTGAGCGATGCGTCGCTCGTCTCGCCCTGCTCGATGCGCCACAGGCCGGCCCGCGCGATCATCGCGGCGTTGTCCGTGGCAAGCTTGGGTGACGGCGCAAACACCACGCCGCCGAATGGCGCGATGGCCTTGCGCACGCCTTCCTGCAAGGCTTGGTTGCACGCCACGCCGCCGCCGAGCACCACACGCTTGCGGCCGAATGCGCGCGCCGCGCGCGCCGTCTTCTCGGTCAGCGTCGTGATGA
>CAYMXT010000441.1:0-1703 GCA_964394415.1 uncultured Planctomycetales bacterium | reverse complement strand
CCTGAGCCTGCGTGAGAAGGATGGTTGTCTGCGCCCGGTCTGCGGCTGACATGGCCCGCTTTCGATCTGAGCCCGAAGCGCGAGCGACGAATGCTGCACCCGACGCTCCGAGTCACTCGCTTGCGCCTCGGGTTCTTACGGCTCTGAACGGCACGCACCGAATCGACCCGCTGGCGAAATCTCCGGGGACTTCGCGCGCGGAAAACGCTCATGATTCCGGCGGTGTTCAGTGCAGGCCGACCTGCGGGCGCCGCACGGGTCTGGTGGCGGCCGACCCGGCCGTCGCATTGCCACCGCCCAGTGTGACCTGTCGTTTTCATTGTACCGTGAGCTGGGGACTCGGGATGCGTACGACCTTTCAACTCGCACGTTCGCTGCTGACCACTGCATTGGTTTCGGCCGCCGCATCGAGCGGCGGGGCGGGCATCTGGAACGAACACGGCGACGCCCCGGCGACGAAGCCGGGGCAGAACACCGGCGATCGTCGATCCGTGGGCGTTCATGGCCTCGACGCTCGGCGGCGCCGGGTTCGACACGCAACTCTTCCTCTTCGAGCCCGGCGGATTTGGCATCACGCACAACGACGACGTCTCCGCGGTTGATCCACAGTCGCAGATCACCGGGCAGTTCGTGCCCGGCCCGGGCGTCTATGCAATCGCGATCAGCGCGTTCAACCGCGATCCGGTGAACCCGGACTTCCTGCCGATCTGGCAGGACGCGCCGTACGAGATCGAACGCCCGCCCGACGGGCCTGGCGCGCCGGGACCGTTGTCCTCGTGGATCGGCGCGGGGACCGCCTGGGGGGATTACCAAATCGAGCTGCTCGGCTGCGAGTTCTGGGGGCCGCCATGTACCCCGGTCGTGATCGTGGACCAGCCGCAAAGTCAGGACATCCAGGAAGGTGAGCCGTTCACGCTCAGCGTTATCGCGGTGGGTACGCCGCCGATCACGTACCAGTGGTACTACGGGGGCCAGCCGATTCCAGGCGCGAACGGTCCGAACTACAGCGTGTCCAACGCCGGTCCCGGAGACGTCGGCCGGTACTACGTGACCGCGACCAACCCGTGCGGGTTTGACCGCAGCCGGCGAGCGCGGGTGCGCGTGTTCCGGCCGGGCGAGCCGCCCCCCGCGCCCTACTGCTGCTGGGTCCCGGAAGTCTGGCAGGAACCCGATTTCTACCTGAGCGTCGATGAAAACCAGGACCGCCTGGACGACGTGTTCGAAGTCGACCCACAGGTGCAGCATCGCGCGCTCGTGCTCTGGCGGCGTTGCCCAAGCGACGAGGACGTCGCGGCGATCACGTCGATGAGCGAGGAAATCACACTGCTGCACGCGTTCTGCACCATCAGCGTCACCGCTCTCGGCGGCATTGATTACGGGCGCGCCGCCGCGATTCGACAGATGGACGGCGTCGTCGCGGTGCAGGTCAGCCGCGTGATGGAAGCGTCGCTGGACACGAGCGTGCAGGCGATCCGCGTCGCTGGCGGGTTCTATTCTCCCGACACGGTGAACGACGACTTTCCCTGGCTCACCGGCGCGAGCGTCAACATCGCCATCTTCGACACCGGCGTGGACGACCCCGGCGGGCCGGGTGTGACGCACACTTCGCTTCCCGCGGCGATCTTCGGCTACAACTCCGTGCCCGACGTGGGCGTTGTTGGAAACCCCGACGACGACCACTTCCACGGCACGCACGTGGCCAG
>CAYMXT010000440.1:0-1705 GCA_964394415.1 uncultured Planctomycetales bacterium | reverse complement strand
GTCGTCGATGTCGCTCAGCCGCGGCGCCGGCGAGTTCACCCACATCTCGACGCGATCGACCTGGTCGAGAGCCCGGGCCAGATTCGCTTCGGGGTTCTCCACGGCCCGGTGCACCGCAAAGCCGAAATACCGGTTCGTCGTCGCCGCCCAGGCCAGCGTGTAGTTGCGCTGCAGGCTCGTCGCATTGGGCCAGATGAACTGGCTCTCGGGCGCATCGCCGGTTTCCCGGGCCCGCTCGATGGCGTCCTTGATTACGGTGTGGCGGCGGAGCAGGAAATCGCTTTCGTGGGCCAGCACCTCTGACGCGCTGCGCGGATCGAGGTAACCGAAGCGCACCCGCCGGAAGTCGCCGTAGCCGTTCTGCGAATAGGGCAGGTCGCCCGGGCCCCACTGCTCGAGGCTCACCGTCATCGGTTCGCTCGTCTCATTGCGCAGAGACTGGTGGAGCGTGACCTCGCCTTCGGAGTCGCCCAGTTCATAGCGGCGCGACACCGTCAGCACCGGCCGGTCCTGCGCATCCACGACCACCGCCTCGAATTCGCCCGGCGCGATCTGCCGGAACCAGCGAGGATCGTCGAATGCATCGACGCGTTCGCCGTTGATGTAGATTCGGCGTATGCCCAGCGCGGGCCGGCTGTCGGGCTGGCCGTCAAGCAGCGTGTATCGATCGTCGGACGACCGCTCGCGGCTCTCATAAAAATCAGCCAGCGTTATCTGCGAGAGTCCAGCTCCGTACGGGCTGAACTCGAGCATCAGTCGCGCTGCGTTGTCGGGCGAGTCCAGATTGCCCAGCGGCTCCAGCGGCCCGGACTCCTGCGGCTGGAAGTGCAGGCCCATCGGAACCGCTGCCGGCGGCTGTTCATCACCGGGCGGGCCGATCTCATCCGGTGACGACTGAGCCGCTTGCCCCTCGGGCTGCTGGTCGGCGCCGGTATCGTCCATCGCCTGGTCGTCGCTCTCGCCTTCAGCCGGGGGCTGAGTCTGCGGCTGAGACTCGGGTTGCACAGCCGGCGCGGTTGGGCCCGGCTGCTGCTTCGACTGGCCCGCGCCGCGGATGAGCACCGCCACAATGGCCAGCCCGACCAGGATGACCAATGACGTAATGAGGAATCGCTTGAATCGCGGTGACATGAATGGAACCCGTCAATGCTGATCGTTCATCGCCGGCAGAGCCGCGCCCCGCGCGGCGAGACGGCCCGCCGCCCCGGCCGCGGCGCCCGGCTCACCGGCCCTCGTAGAGGCGATCCGCGAGCCAGTCGTTCAACTGCGCGATGGCCTTGATCTTCCGCGCCACGGTATCAATGTCATAGCCGACCCGGTGGAACTCCACCGAGCCGTCTTCCAGAACCACGTAACTCGCACGCGGGTCGTTGTCGCGCGGCTGGCCGACCGATCCCACGTTGATCATGCACTTCTCGCCGTCCTGGAACGTGAACTTGTTCTTCAATTCCGCCGGGCCGTAAAAGTCCGGCTCATCCGTAAACACGCCCGGCACGTGCGTGTGTCCGACCACGGCGCAGCGGTCGATGCGCTCAAAGATCTGCTGGATCTTGAGCGTGCCGTTGATCGCATCGTCGGGGAAGACATATTCATTGATCGGCCGGCGCGGCGAGCCGTGCACGGCGATGATCTGGTTCTCGCTGCCGAACTTCACCCGCACGCGCAGCTGGCTCAGAAACGCCCAGCGGCGGGCCCGGGCCTTCTC
>CAYMXT010000439.1:0-1726 GCA_964394415.1 uncultured Planctomycetales bacterium | reverse complement strand
AATCTGACGTTCGAGAACGTCACCAGCGCCGTCGGATTGGACGACCCGCTGGACGGCCGGGGCATGCTTCACTTCGACGCCGACAACGACGGCGACCAGGACCTGGTCTTCTTCAACTTCAACCAGCCGCTGCGTTTCTATCGCAACGAGCTGTCCGGACCGTCGGCGAACTACCTGCGGGTGCTTCTCGACACGCACGCCCGAGCGGACCTGGCGCCGGACGGCGTCGGGGCGCGCGTCAGCGTGCGCGTCGGCCCCGTCGTGCAGGTGCGGACGATCCAGGCGAACAGCAATTACCTTGCACAGAGCGAGATGTCGGCGCACTTCGGTCTCGGCGCCGCGGCGGCTGCAACCGAGCTTCGCATCCGCTGGGCGTCGGGCGAGTCCACCATCCTGCGAAACGTGGCCGCCAACCAGACCGTGACCGTCGCCGCGCCAGTGCTTTCGAATGCAGGCCGGTTCGGCCCGGCCGGCGCCGGCGGTTGAGGCACGCGCACATACGGCTGTCCCATTCGACCATTCGGGGGAGGCACACAAATGAGATCGGCATCCATGTCAGGCCGTTCGCTGTTGACAACGCTTGCAATCCAGCCGCTCTGCCTCGGGTTGCTCGGCGCCGCGTCCGGCGTGTGTGTTGCGGACACGCCCTTCTTCCTCGAGCAGGCCGTGGCGCGCGGACTGTCGACGACCTACACACCGGCCGACCGCACCTCCGCCCGCCCGATGTTCGGTGGCGGCGCGTGCGGGGATTTCAACGGCGACGGCTGGCTGGACCTGTTCGTGTGCGGCGGCGGCGGGACCGCGACGACCACCGACAAGCTCTACATGAACAACGGCGACGGCACCTTCACCGACCGCGCCTCGGAGTGGGGCGTCGCCGTGGTGCAATACAGCATCGGCGCAGCGTGCGGAGACTACGACGGCGACGGCTGGCTGGACCTGTACGTCACCAGCCTCGGCGTTGGGAACAGCGACACCGCGCCGGGCATGCACCGGCTCTACCACAACAACGGCGGGGTCTCGTTCACGGACGTGGCCGCCGCGGCCGGGGTGAATTACACGTCGCCGGTCCTGGCGGACGGCATGGGGGCCGCGTTCGGCGACTACGACCTGGACGGCGATCTGGACCTGGCCGTGGCCGGCTGGTTCGAGAACACGCTGGGCAACCGCCTCTTCCGCAACAACGGCAACGGCACGTTCACGGACGTGACCGCCGCCGCAATTCCCACGAACTTGTCCGGCGTGCAGGGCTTCTCGCCGCGGTTCGTGGACATGGACCGCGACCGCTGGCCGGAGCTGCTGTGGGTGGCCGATTTTCACGACACGATTTACCTCGAGAACAACCGCGACGGCACGTTCACGGACTCCACGGCGGCGGCGGGCGTGGGGATCGAAGGCAACGGCATGGGTCAGGCCATCGGCGACTTCGACAACGACGGGCGGCTCGACTGGTACGTCACGTCGATCTACTACGACTTCCCGCCGCCGGGCGTGGTTCCAGGCAACATGCTCTACCGGAATCTTGGCAACCATGTCTACGTCGAGCGCAGCCTGCCCGCGGGCGTGCGCAACGGCGGCTGGGGCTGGGGAACGGCGGCGGTCGACCTGGATCGCGACGGCTGGCTCGATCTCGTCGAGGCCAACGGCTGGAACACCATCGAGTGGAAGTACGAGCAGAACTACCTGTTCATGAACCAGGGCGGCGGCACGTTCGTCGAATCCGCCG
>CAYMXT010000438.1:0-1740 GCA_964394415.1 uncultured Planctomycetales bacterium | reverse complement strand
CGCAAGCACCCCGAGCAGCAGTACATCCAGCTCGACACCACCAACATCCTGTTCATCTGCGGCGGGACGTTCGTCGGGGTGGACAAGATCATCCGCAAGCGGCTGGGCCGGCGGAAGATCGGCTTCATCCAGGAGGGGCCGCAGCTCGACGAAGTCCACGACCTCGGCCGAGTGCTCGAGCAGGTCACGCCGGACGACTTGATTGAGTTTGGGATGATCCCCGAGTTTGTCGGGCGTTTGCCGATTATTTGCTCGCTGGCGCCGCTGGATGAGGAGGCGCTGGTCGAGATTCTGACCGAGCCGAAGAACGCGATCGTGCGGCAGTATCAGCGGCTGTTCGAGATGGAAGGGGCCAAGCTCGAGTTTGCCCCGGATTCGCTGAAGGAAATCGCCACCCGCGCGCTGAAGCGTGAGACCGGCGCCCGCGCGCTGCGCTCGGTCGTCGAGGAGTGCATGCTAGATTACATGTTCGAGCTGCCGGAGGCCCAGCCGGGGCAGACCTACACAGTCACGCCGGAAGTCGTGCGCGGCGAAGCCGACCTGCTCGCGCCGGGCCGGCGGCGGAAGGAGTCGGCGTAGGGCGGCGCCTGGCGCTTCGCGTGTGTGGTTACTTCAGCCCGACCGCATACCGCGCCGCGAGGTCGACGTACGTCTGCTTGAACCCACGCCACTCGCTCTTCAGCTCCTCCGTCATCAGCTTGTCGAGCAGCTCGGCCGGCGTGCCCACCGCCACGCGGTCCGGGGGAATCGTCTGGCGACGACGCACGACGGCGCCTTCCGCGATCAACGCCCATTCGCCAACCACGGCCCAGTCGGACACAATGGCGCCCATCCCGACAATCGCCCAATCCCCCACCGTGGCGTTGTGGACGATGCAGCCGTGGCCGAGCGTCACCCACTGCCCGATGGTGGTCTGGTCGCCGGGCCGGGCGTGGACGACGCAGTTGTCTTCCACCGCTGTGCAGTCGCCGATCAAGATGCGCCCGTAATCACCGCGCAGCCGCGCGCCGGGACCGATCCAGCACTGCACCCCGATGGACACGTCCCCGATGACATCGGCGGACGGATGCACATACGAACCCGCGCCGATCCGCGGGGTCCGGCCTTCAAACGTACTAATCAAGAATCACTCCGGTTTCGCGACGCCGCCGGGAGCGCCCGCCAGATCGAGCCAGTGTGTCACGCAGTTGCGGCCGGCGGCCTTGGAATGATACAGGGCTTGATCGGCCTGCGCAACGAACTGCTCCGCGGTGCGGGTGCCCCCCGCGAGCGTGGCCACGCCGAAGCTGCCAGTCACCGGCCGGGCCGGCCACGCCGCCTGCGCGAGCGCCCGCCGCAACCGCTCCGCCGCCGCGCGGGCTTCGTCCGCAGCCGTGTCGATGAGCAACACAGCGAATTCTTCGCCGCCGTAGCGGGCGACGAAGTCGGTGCCGCGGGCGTTGGCCTGGAGCAGGTTGGCGACCGTCTTGAGGACGTCGTCGCCCGCGAGATGTCCATACGTGTCGTTGTACGCCTTGAAGTGGTCGACATCGAGCAGCACCAGCGAGAGCGGCTGCGTGTGCCGCTGCGCCCGGCGGAGTTCCTCGGCGAGCCGTTCATCAAACGCCCGGCGGTTTTTCACCCCGGTCAGGCCGTCCAGCGTCACCAACGCTTCGAGCTGCGCATTGGCGGCAAGCAGGGCGGCGTTTTGCTCGTCGAGCAGTGTGCGGGCGGCGGTCAATTCCGTATTGGCGCGCGCCA
>CAYMXT010000437.1:0-1742 GCA_964394415.1 uncultured Planctomycetales bacterium | reverse complement strand
GCGATGCGAATCCTTGAATGGGGCGCTACGTTCTGCGCCGGGGCGGGCGGATTCATCGGACTGCTGAGCGTGAGGGGTTACATCTTCGGCGTCGAGGAGCTCTATCGTACCGAGCGTACGGCGACGCCCATGGCGCTGAATACCAGCGTTGCGGTGTCGCTGCTGTCGTTCGCGTGCATGATCCTGATCGTACTCCGCAAGACCGGGAGGCGCTGAATGTTCGATCCGCCGTTCGATCAGATGACTACGGGTAGCGCAGCCGGGGCCTTGGTCGTCATTGCGTACATGACGTTCAGCATGATCGCGAAACGGGATGAAGTGCGGCAGGCAAGCAACAGACCGCAGGAGTGCTCTTGCGAGCAGCGCTTGACCCGGCTAGAGGCTAACGCCGACGTGCAATTCCCGCGATTGCATCGCGATATGGGCGAGTTGAAAGAGGGCCTGATTGCCGTTCACGGCCGACTCGACGACCTGTACAAGCACTTGGTGGATACGAAGAAGAGGTAACGGCACGTGGCCTACTGCGCACAGACGGACATCGAGCGGCGCTTCGGCGCGACGCAGGTCGCGAAGTGGGCCGACATCGACGCCGACGGCGACGCGACGAAGATCGCAAACCGCATCGCGAGCGCGATCGTCTACGCGGACGTGGAAATCGACGACCGCCTGCGCGGCGGCCCCTACACCGTTCCGTTTTCCAGCCCCACGCCGGCGACCGTGACGCGCATCAGTGCCGAACTTGCGGGCGTGTGGCTGTTCGAGGGGCGCGGAATCCACGAATGGTCCCCGGAAGGCGGCGGCGAGCACCGGCTCAGCGGCATCGAGCGGAAGGCCCGCGAGATGTTGCTCGCGATCCGCAGCGGACTCTTGGCCCTGGACGTGAATCAGGTCGCCTCGCATCCGCGCGTATGGACGGACGCAGACGACGCCTGACGGCGACCAGAAAGGCAGGTGCGACTATGGCACTCACCGACATCACGTTTTCCCCGACGAGCATTGACCGCGCGGTGCCCCGCAACGGACCGCACGGCTGGCGGTTCGTCACCGTCACGGCGACGGGGAACGAAGCATTCACGGACGCCGACTTGAGCAAAGTCGGCTCGGCCTCGTGGCTGGTCATCCCGGCGACCTGCGACGACGGCGTAGCGTTCGTGATCGAGTTCGATCCGCGGCTGCTGGTCGGCGGCAAGTACACCGAAACGCTGCGCGCCACGAAAGGCGCGGTGACGGCGGACCTGGCGATCACATTGAACGTGCAACCGGGACCGTGATACCCGACTCAGTTGCGAGAACCCAGCCGATGGTTGACATCGAGTTCAAGCTCAATCTCGCCCCGTTCGTCACGTTCCGCGACTTGATCGCGAAGGGCTTGACGAGCAGCGATTCTGCGAACCCGATCCGCAAGGGGTTTCGGCAGATGGCGTTCGTCTACCGGGCGTGGGCTCAGGCCCGTTTCGATCGGCTCAGCCGCGGCGGCGGGGGGTGGCCGGCGCTTGCCCAGAGCACGATCGACCGTCGGCGGCACGGCAAGAGCGGCAAGCACAAGCGCGGCAAGCGTGCCCGCGAGCGCGCGGAGGCGTCGGGCGGCGGACAAGTCTCGATCTTGCGCGACACCAACACGCTGTACAACGCACTGGCCGCGGCGGCTGGGGCGCGCGGACGCGGGAGCGAGACCGCGGACATCCCCAACGGCATTCGCACCGGCTACGGCGGGCCGAGCAAGCATCCCAAGGGTGCCGCCA
>CAYMXT010000436.1:0-1757 GCA_964394415.1 uncultured Planctomycetales bacterium | reverse complement strand
GCGCGGGGGCGCGGGCCGCTACGGCCGAGCAGGAGCTCGGTCGCTACAGGGCGGCCGCGCGGGGCGCGGGCCGCTACGGCCGAGCAGGAGCTCGGTCGCTACAGGCCGGCCGCGCGCGGCGCCGGCCGCTACCGCGACAGCAGGGCGACGAAGCCGTTGATGTCGTCGAAATCGACCACGCCGTTGTCGTCGATGTCGGCCAGGGCGATGTCACAGTTCGGGTACGCCGCGGCGTAGGAGGCCGGGCTGGACAGCGCGAGCACGAAGGCGTTGATGTCGTCGAAGTCCACAAGGCCGTCGCAGTTGATGTCACCCTTTGCGTAGCGGGGGATGTACAGATAGTAGACATCCTGTCCGCCGGTATAGGTGGCGGAGTAAGCCAGGTGCGAGCCCGCGTTGCTGGAGCGCGTGTGGGTGTAATCGCCGATCTTGTTCTGCTGCGGCCAGCCGACGTGCGGATCGAACGAGGGCGACACGTCAACGTCGGGCGACCAGGTGGCGCCGCCGTCCTCGGAATATGAGTAGAACACCTGCGAGAGATAGGTGCCGGGGTTGTTGCGCGTGTCGTACCAGGTCACGTCGAGGCGGCCGTTGGGGCGACGGACAGCGTGCCGAACCAGTGCCAGGCGCCGTTGTCGCCGTCCTTATTCACGGTGATCGCCGGCGACCAGGTCAAGCCCCCGTCGGTGCTGCGGGAGAAACGGATGTCGCAGGGATTCGCGCCGGCCTGGACCGAACTCACCAGGTACACCCAGCCGCGCCGGGGGCCGTTGGACAGATCCACGTCGACCCAGGCCTTGCCGAGCAGGCCGCCGGGGTTCGGGCCTTCGCCGTAGATGATCCAGCCGCCCAGGTCCACGCTGGCGGAGGTGAACGTGGGCAGTTGCGCGGCGTTCTTGGCGTTGGTGGACTTGACGACCTGGAAGCCGTCGCCGGCGATGAACAAGTCGCCGTTGGGGTCGGTGGCCATCGTGCCCCAGTAAGGTTGGCTGCTGATGCTGCGGCAGGCTTCGAACGAGGCACCGCCGTCGGTGGAGCGGGTGAACTGCCCGGTGCAACTGCTGTAATTGCGGGTCCAGAACGAGTAGATGTGGCCGTGGCCGACGCTGCCGGTGCGGTCGATGGTCATCCACTGCTTGTCCCCGCCGCGCGCGGCGACGCCGGTGGTCCAGGTGACGCCGCCATCGTAGGAGCGGAAGACGTGACAGCGATAGGGGTTGGTGGTCAGGCTGTTGTAGTAGAAGATGCCGTTGGTATCCATATCGAGCACGGGATCGGAGCGGAACACGCCGGGCTCGATCTTGCCGGGATAGGTCCAAGTCTGGCCGCCGTCAAAGGTGTAGGCCCAGCCGGCCTGGCGGAAGTTGCTGTTGATCGTGTCGAACTGGCGCCAGCCGATGACCATGTTGAGCCGGTTCGTGCTGTTGATCGCCATGCTCGGTTCGTTGGCGGCGTCGCCAAGAATGTTCTGCCCCTGGGCATCGACGTTGACCTGCACGCTGGTGTAGCCGTTGTGCTCGACGCGCAGCGCGGGCGCGACGCGCTGGTCCTCCGGTGCGACGGGCACGAACGCGTCCGTGCGGTGCTCGAGCGGCGGGACGGTGCGGGGGGCGCGTGGCGGCGGATCGGTGGGGTTGATGCTCGAGCCCGTCAGACTGGCGACGAGCGCCACGAGGGCGGGCACGGTGAGTAGCTTCGAGAACTTCATTCACTCTCTCCTTCTGGCAGGCGGTCAGGTGCCGGGGTTACTGCGCAGC
>CAYMXT010000435.1:0-1774 GCA_964394415.1 uncultured Planctomycetales bacterium | reverse complement strand
CCAGCAGCGTCCCCAGCAGCGACGTGGACAGGATCAGCGTCAGGCGGATCGTGGACAGCCCGATCAACAGGCCGAACACCAGCGCCGTGGCCAGCAGCGCCTTGGCGTGCGCCGCGACGGTGAGATCCTGCATTTTCACAAAACCCCAGAAATTGCCCAGCTCGCGGCGGATTTGACCTTGCCGATATGCGGCCTGCTCCAATGTGGTCGGGACGGTGAACCCGCCGCCCAACGTGGATCCTTCGCCCGACGCCGAGCCGGAACCGTCGCCGCCCGCTGCCGAGCCGTCGCCAGATGCGGACGCTTCGCCCGCAACGGATTCAGCCCCGCCGCCGTCGGTGGCCGCCAGCGAGATGCCCGGCGTGCGCGCGTTGTATTCCGCGATGCGCGGCGCGACGCGCTGATAGCCGAACGCCCCCAGAACCAGCGCGGTAATGACCCCCGCCGTCAGAAGCCCGACCCAGACGCGATACGTCAGGTGGCCGATTGCCCCGATGCCCGCGGCGAACAGCAGCACGCCCACGGCCGGCGGCATGCCCGCCACTTGCGCGACTTTGTAGCCGATGGCGCCGCCCACGGCCGCCCAGCCCAGCGTCATCCCCACCCGCGCCAGCTTCGCCCCCAGCACGCAGAGGAAGACCCCGCCGACGAGCGCCCCCAGCGCGCCCAGACCGGCCTTGTCGGTCACGCCCTGCGGCATGTGCTGTGTCAGAAACTGTTGGACCGCGGCAACCGTATTGTTCCATTGCTCAAACATGGACGCAGCCTCCAGACGATGCTCCTATCCCTCTCATTCGGCAAACCCCCCCGTTTATTTGCAGCCTAAATCCGCGCGGTTGCGAAGGCCCGGCATTTGCCGCGTTTACGCTTATCTGGACGACACGGCCAAGCGCGAGCGCTTCATGCCAAGAGTCGGGCCGGTCTTGCCTCCGCGGCGCCAGGTCGGCACGCGGTCCAAACCGCCCTGCGAACTGAACGTGCATTGTAGCCGCGGGACGTGGTTCGGCGACAAACCGTCGATCGACCTTCAATCTCCATCTCGCAACCTGTAAGCTGGTCAGCACACGAACCCGGGGCCGGGATCGAGTCCGACGAGGATCTGCGGCATCGACCGGCCGGCGGGCAAGCGAAACGAGGGGCAACCATGCCGGTGGTCTGGATTGTTGAGCTGTTGGCTGCGAGCTTCGCCCTCTCCGCCCATGCGCGCCAAGATGTTCCACCACCGGACCTGATCACCGAGCAGTCGATCCTCGCGCTCCTTGACCAAATGGAGGACACGCGGGATTCGGACCGGAGAGACAACGCCCGACGCAAGCTGGAGCAACTGTGGCCCGCCCAACCCGCCTCCGTTCCTTCGCTCCTGCGGGCCATGCGATCCGATCAGCTTTCCATACGCGAATACGCCGCGGGCGTGCTGGGCCGTATCGAAACCGCGCGAACGGACGCACTCCCGACGTTGAAGGACTGGTGGCGAGCGGCGCCGGCCGACCGGCGGCTCGACCTTGCCTACGCGATCTGCCTGATAGACGCCCACGATACGGAGGCCGCGCCGGATCTGGTTCTCGCGCTGAACCCGGATTTTTCGCGTGACGACTACCTCGCCCTGCGGTTTGTCAGGCGCGTGGGCGTTGCACTGTTCGCCGAGGTCGTGCGCGCTCTGGATGTCCCGCGTCGAGCCTACGGCGTCCACGGGCATGAAACGTCCATCCTGGCGGAGTGGTGCGCCGCGTCGCCCGAACTCCTCGTTTCCCTCGTCGGCGAGTTTGGTCAGGCC
>CAYMXT010000434.1:0-1789 GCA_964394415.1 uncultured Planctomycetales bacterium | reverse complement strand
ACTGGGCCCGGTCGCTGGGCGGCGTCACCGCGTAAGCCTCCAGCGATCCACCGGGGTCCATCTCGGGCCAGAACTTCCACTCGCTGGCGCTCTGCTGCCGCACCACCGTGAGCAGCGGCAACACCTGGCTGGCGCTGTGATAGGCCGCCTCGACGGCGGACGCCGCCGGACCAAACCGCGCGCGAAACTCGCGCCGCCAGACTTCCGCCGACGTCCGCGGGTTGTAGCCCAGGCGGCCGAAGGCGAGCAACTGCATCCAGTAGCGCCGGTATTCCCATGCGTCGTCGTCGTAGGAGCGATCGGCAAAACTCCGCCACGCGCCGGGGCGGTCGCCGAAGCCTTTGTTGGATAGCGGGGCAAACACCTCGAATCCATCGCCGCCGCCCAACCGGCAGCTCTCGGCAAAACGCGCCGCATAGGCCGGATCGCCCCACAGCAGTACGCGGTTGGTCCCAACGTTCCAAAGCTGGTAGACCAGTCGCTCGCCGCGAGGATGGGCGAGCATGGCCCCGTAGCCATAGCGATCGCGGGAATAGCGCGGCTCCTGTTCCGTCGGGTGGAACGGCAGGCCCAGATGCTCGCACCAGAACTTGGTGGAGACGGTCGTCTCCAGGCCGACGGCACGCGCGTGAGCGACCGTGGCCGGCGCCAGCACCTTGTAGCGCATCTCCACGCGCACCGGCCGGCCGCATCGGGCAATGGCCGCAAAGATCGGCTGGAACGCCGCCGGCTGCTGCGCCTCGGCGATGCCGCTCTCGTAATTCATGCGGAATTGAATGCCGCGGATCGCCGGGCATTCCCGCAAGATCCGGCTCAAGCACGCCGCCAGATAGGCGGGCGCTTGGGCGGCCGGCGGAAAATCGCGGATGGGACTGGGCCCGTACTCCTTGTCCGCAGGCATCGGCACCAGCGTCCAAAGACCCAGCGTGAAATCAACGCCATGCTCGGCGGCAATCTCGGTGATGCGTCGGAACCGGCTCAGATTCGCGGCTTGCTCCTGGGCGCTGAGGCCGTCAACTCGAACCTGGGAGAAGTCGGCCAGCGTGAACCACCAGGGGAAGGGAGGCGAGCGATAGTTGGTTTGCGAGCCGAACGTGAGGGTGTAGTTGTTGTATCGATTGCGGGCCAGGCAGTCGAAGAACTCGTGCCAGTAGTCCTCGCTCTCGAACCATTCCCTTTCGACGTCGGTGTTGAACAGTTGCGAGGTGAGGCTCCGCGTGCGCAGGAAGGGGGATTCGCGGGCATTGGCAAGGCTCTCAAGTGGATCGCCACCCGGGGGCGCCAGGCGAATGGCCTCGGCGGCTTCGAGAATGGCGTACATCAAACCCCGGCCATCGCCGCCCGCCAGCACCACCCGCAACGGCCCCGTGCCCGCCAGGCGCTGGATCAACACCGACTCAGGCTCCGTCGGTTGATCAAAACCGTGCTCACGGGACATCGCGTCCAGCGATCGACTTGCCCCCGCCACGCCCAGAATGATCTGGGGCTCGCCCGGTTCGGCGATCGGCGATACTGCGATGCTGTGACGCTGAAGGGCGCGGGTCAGCGCCGCAATCGCGTGCCGGATCGGTGCATCATGGGCGGGAGACTCGTCGATGATGCAGACCTTGCTCATCGCCAGTGCCGGTGAAGTGCTCAAGCCGATGAGGAGCAACAGGCATACGGTCGGCTTCATGACCTGACCCCGTTGCAGCCAGAACGGAACGACGCACCCCGGACTTCTCGACGCGAGTCTGATCGTTGGCCAGGGTCGTCGGTGCATGCACCGATCGCTTCCGCCCTGCGGATC
>CAYMXT010000433.1:0-1790 GCA_964394415.1 uncultured Planctomycetales bacterium | reverse complement strand
GGTGTCGTTTTCGTTGCGGCGAGTGCTCGATCGGGGCGCGGCGAAGCTGCAATTACCACTGCCGGTGCCGGCCGCCGACTCGATTGGCACGGGCGAATTGCTCGTTCGGGCTGCCCCGGAAGTCAACCTGCTGCCCGACCTGCCGAGTTCGACGGGTCTTACGGCGGCGGCCGAGGCGCAGGGTAGCTATAGTCCGCCAAGCGACGGGACGGCGGAGTTGCGTTATCGCACATTGCTGCCCGCGGCGGTTTTCGTCGCCGATCGAACCACGCGAACGCGCGACGTTGCGACCCAGGTGACGACGCAAATCGAGTTGGCGGAAGGTGCGGCAAGGATCGAGCAGCGGTTCGACTACATTGTTCGTTTTGAGCCGGTGAGTGAGGCGACGTTCGAGGTCGTGAAAGACTTTCCGGTGAATGCGGCGGACATGGACATCGCGCTGGTGGTCGGCGGCGATGGCGTGTCGAAAGAGAACGAGCAGGCCATCCCGCTGCACATCAGTTCGTCGGATGAAATCGGCACATCGGCGACGGACGGATCGGCGCGGCGGCTTCGGGTACCGCTGCCGCGGCCGCTGTTGGGGACATTTTCGGTGTGGGTGCGCTACAAGACGGCGCTGCCCGCGCCGGGGAAGGACGGGCAGAATTGGTTGGCGCCGTTGGCGCGTGCGACCGAGGGCCAACCCGGTGCGAACACGGTGACGGTTCGCGCGGTGGATGGTCTCGCGGTTGTTTTGGACGATCGCGTGGCCAATCAGGCGTGGAAGGCAGCGGCGGCGGCCGAGAAGGCCGGGGACAGCGGCGGGCTGAGTTTCGTGGCCGAGCACCCGGCAACGATACTGCCGCTGACGCTACGTGCGGCGAGTCCGAAACCGCCGGCAACGACGATCGTCGAGCGCGCGTGGCTGCAAACATGGCTATCGCATGGAATCCGCCAGGACCGGGCGGCGTTCCGCATTCGCACCGCGGGCAATGTGGCCACGATTGAGCTGCCGCCCGAGGCGACCGGCGCCGAAACCGAAGTACTGGTGAATCATCTGCCGGCGCGAGTTCAATCGCAGGCGCCTGGCCGCGTGGTTGTTCAACTGGCGGCGGAGACGAAGGCCGGGCCTGGCGATGCGGCCACACCGTTGGCCGCGCACACGGTCGAATTGCGTTCGCGGCAGAGCTCTCGGCCGAGTTTAGTGACGTTGCATCAACTGACACCGCCGCAGATCGAGGGGGCAACGAACCTGTCGCAGATTTACTGGCACATCGTGCTGCCGGGCGATGAACACGTGATTGGCGAGCCGGTGCAGTTGTCGTCGGCAAGTGAATGGCAGTGGCTGGGCGTGTTTTGGGGCCATCGGCCCTTGAAGACGCAAGCGGAACTCGAAGAGTGGTCTGGAGCGTCGCCGCAGCTTGCGCCCACGGCTGGGCAGAATCAGTACCTGTATTCGGGGATCGTGCCGGTTGCTTCGATCGAGCTGACCACCGCGCCCCGCTGGTTGATTGTGCTCACGGCATCTGCCGCGGTGCTGGCCATTGCGGTGGTCGGCATGTACGTTCCGCGGGCTCAACGACGATGGCTCCTGGCCGGGCTGGCGGCGGCGATCACGATTGCCGCCATTTCGTATCCGGGCGCAGCGCTGCTGCTGGCTCAAGCTTCGCTCGTGGGCCTGTTGCTGGCCGGATTGTCGTTGATTATTTCGCGAATCGTGCGGCGGCCGCCCATTTATCGCGCTGCGCCCATCGTGTCGCCGAGTTCGCAACGAATGGCGACACCGCGGTCCGAACCAATCGTGATATCAC
>CAYMXT010000432.1:0-1791 GCA_964394415.1 uncultured Planctomycetales bacterium | reverse complement strand
CGCGGACGGGCACGCCGTCGCGGGCGGCGATGACGACGCTGCCGATTTCGTCGGGCGTCGTCGTCAGGCTGAGCCCCTGGACGACGTGCAATTCGCCGGCCTGGGTGATGTTGCCGCCCCCGACGCTCAGGTTGTTTTGTTGGAGTGCCTCGACAACCGCGTCGAGCGTCAGGTCGTACTTGACGAGGCGGAGTGGGTCGACCTGGACCTGGTACTGGAGGCGGTCGCCGCCCCAGGTGTTGACCTCGGCGACGCCGGGGACGGCCTGGAGCTGGGGTTTGATGATCCAGTCCTGAAGCGTGGTCAGCTCGATCAGGCTGCGTTGCGGGCTGCTGACGACGTAGTGAAACACCTCGCCCAGCCCCGTCGAGATCGGCCCCAGCTCGGGTTTGCCGACGCCGGTGGGGAGCTCGACGGTCTGAAGCCGTTCGCTGACCATCTGCCGGGCGAGGTAGAGGTCCGTGCCGTCCGCGAAAATCGCGTTCACCTGGCAGAAACCGAATTTCGAGGTCGAACGCACCTCCGTCAGGCTCGGCAGGCCCGCGATCGCCCGCTCGACCGGCATCGTCACCTGCTGCTCGATTTCCACCGGCGACAGGGCCGACGCGACCGTGTTCACCTGCACCATCACCGGCGTCGTGTCAGGAAACGCGTCCAGCGGCAAATGCAACAGGGCGTAGCCGCCGGCGAACGCGAGCAGCAGCCAGAACAGCAGGACCAGAAAGCGGTTGTGGAGGGACCAGGTGATGATCGTGTCGAGCATGGCGTGTCCGGTGGCTCAGTGTTGTGCGTTACGAATCCGCTTAGCGATCCAGTTGTCGCTGGCCCCAGCGGGGCCGCAGTCAGTAGCCGGGGCCGCAGCCCCGGAAGCGATCCAACCCCGCGATTCGCCCCGTAGGGGCGACGGTACGGCAAGTGCGTGGGTGTCAAAATGTGAAAAGAAGTTGCCGGACACGTCACGGTCGTTTCTTCGTGACTTCCTCGGGACAGCAGCCTTCGCCCAGCTCGCCCTTCAGAAGCTCTGATTTCAGCAGAAAGCTCCCGGTGGTGACGACCGTATCACCCGCCGCCACACCGTAGAGCACCTCGAGCGCATCGCCGACCGCCGCGCCGAGCTGCACCTTGCGCGGCTCGAACGTGTCCGCCGCCCGCCGGACGAACACGGTGTTGCAGCAACCGTCCCACTGCACGGCCGCCTTCGGCACGAGGAGCATGTCGGCGGCCTCACGGACCACGATCTCCGCCTGGCCGAACATGTGTGCCCGCAGCCGCCCGGCGGCGTTGTCGAACTCGGCCCGCACCTTCAGCGTCCGCGTCTTCGGATCGATGTTCGTGCTCACCCACGTGACCTGGCCGTCGAACGCCGCGTCCGGCAGCGCATCCACCGTCAGCCGCACCGCCTGCTGCGGTTCGACCCGGGCCCCGTCCCGCTCCGACAGGTCGATGATGGCCCACATGCGCGTCGTGTCGGCGAGCGTAAACAGCGGCCGGGCGGTCTCGACGGTCTCGCCGATCACCGCCGTGCGCTCCACCAGGACGCCGCCAAATGCAGCCGTCAAGGGCAGCCGCGAGTCCATGTCGCGCGTCGCGGCGATGCGTTCCACGTCCGCTTCGGCCAGTCCCAACGTGCGAAGGTGGGACACCGCCCGAAGCTGGGCCACCCGCGCTTCCGCGAGCTTGGCTTCAACTTCCAGCAGGTCATGCTCGGTGGAGGCGCCGCGCTCGTGCAGGCCGCGTTCGCGCGTCGCGCTGCGTTCGTGTAGCTCGACGCCGGCGCAGGCCTGGAGGTAA
>CAYMXT010000431.1:0-1795 GCA_964394415.1 uncultured Planctomycetales bacterium | reverse complement strand
TCGAACCCGCGGCTCCGGCGAATGAGGCCGGCATGTTGCCGTTACACCATCCCGCGGTCAGTCCAATCCCGGCACGACGTCGCCCACCATGAGACGGCGCAAACGCCGTTCCCGCCGACCGAAGGTGTTCACGGCGCGGGCCGGGTCGTCTCCCGAGAGGAATGCGAGCCACGCCTCCTGCACCGCGTCCTCGCGGTCGGTGCGCGGCACGAGCTGCAATTCGAGGCCGAGCCGGTCGGCGCTATGCACTGGCGGCAGCGTCGTGTTCATCCACCCGTACCGACACGAGAATGGCAAAAAGCGCCGCGCGACCGCGTGTGACATGAAAACTGTTCCACCGGTAGACATCCGGACCGGCTCGATTACGCGCCGATCCGTTCAGACGTGGTGACCCGCCGGCCGCAATGGCGGCACTCGCGGCGCCGCACGATCCGCCCGCCCCACGCGGCGCGGGTGTAGATCACGCGGAAATGGCGGCAGCCGCAGCGTGGGCATTCCAGGCCCCGTGGCGCGCGGGCGGTCTCCTGCTTCGGCGTGCCGTTCATCACCTGGACCTCTGCAATTCCGACAGGCGCATGCTGGGCCTCGGCTTGGGCGCATCGCCGACGAGCCCCGGCGGCGCGGCGCCGCCCATCGACGCGGCCACGGCGCAGCCCACCAGGCAATCCAGCCAGTGGTTGTCGAGACCGTCGACGCGCAGCTTCCACTCGTCGACCGTGCGCCCGCGGCCCTCGGTTTTGACGCGGTACTCGCTTGTGAGGTGCTCGGCGAACAGCCGGTGCTGCTCGGACTTGCGGCCGAAAAGTGACAGGCAGCCCGGGTCGCCCATCGGGACGGCGAGGCGGGCGTGGACGAACGACTTCCAGTAGTTCGTGTCGAAAACGATGTGACGCACCGATCGGCGGCCCGTGATTACGGGAATGCGCCAGTTCAACCCGACGCGGTCACCGCGCTTGCGCTTGTAGTCGGCGAACGGGATCGACGACGCGCCGACGTACCGCCCGTGCGCCGGCATGACGACGCCGGCGTGCTTGCTCTGCCGGCAGAACTGGTAGACGACGTCGCTGGACTGGCCCCAGTTCGCATCGATCAGGCAGCGGTCGACGCGCACCATCGCGCCGTCGTCGCGGCGCCACTCGCGGCCGAGCGTCGCGTCGGTGAGCCGCTCCAGGCCGGCGTAGATGGCGCCTTCGATGCCGGCACGCGGGGCTGCCATTGCCAGCGTGCGGCGCACATCCCGCAGCGTGAAATACTCCGACTTCTGGTCCGGCTCGGTACCGTAGTCGATTACGTAGCCCGTGAAATCGTTCTCCCACGCGGCGACTAGCCAGAACAGCGCCTTGGCCTGCACGTCGATGAACATCGTCAGATGCGTGCAGCCGATGGGCACCTCGGCGCGGCGCTGGCCGTTGTGCTTCGCGGCGATCTGGTCCGCCGTGAGCAGTTCGTCGTCGGCCTGCTCTTCCGGAAGAGGCTCGTTCTGGTATTCCGCCCAGAACGCCGCCTCGCCGCGGTCAAGCCTGAGATTCATGGCATGCTGGACGGCGGAAAGCTCATCGGGATGGTGCCGCTCCGGCCACGCAATCACGGCCCCTTCGTCCATTGCCTCGCGGTTGGCGCGGTAGAACTCCGTCGCGTCAGCGATGCCGCGATCGGTCTGCATCCCTAGCCGCCACAGCTCCGAGTACTTTGCCCATAGCCCCTCGTTGGTTGGGAACGAGTAGACCATCTTCGTCCGCTCGCCCTGCCACTGCGGGTGCTTCTCACGGTCGAGGATGCGGTCGGCCAGGTCGTC
>CAYMXT010000430.1:0-1812 GCA_964394415.1 uncultured Planctomycetales bacterium | reverse complement strand
AGGACGGGTCGATTCCGGACAACCCGGACAGTCTGGCGGGGCTGAGGATCCCCTTTACGGACCTCAACCAGAACGACGTATTCGACCAGTTTGAGGGCGAGGATTTCATTCAGTCCGAGCAGATGATTCTCATCGATTACAACGGCGATGCCGACGGAACCGCGACGCCGAACTACCCGCCGAACGTGGACGCACCGACCCGGGGGCTGGTCGACTACGACATCTACGGAAACCCGGTCTGGACGCCCGGCGAGCGCTTCCGCGACGTGAACAACAACGGGCGCTATGACGCCCTGCTCGAGCCCACCCGCGATGGCTGGGGCGGCGAGTTGGACGGCTTGCCCGATTGCGAAATCAATCACGATGGCGAGATCACGGCCGACGAATTCTGCGACGTGGATGAGGACGGCCAGTGGGACTTTCCCGAGCCGTTCGAGGATTTCATGCGCGTCTACGATCCGCTGGTCGGCACGTGGGTCAAGCTGGACCCGAGCGCCAGCAATACGGACGCCGCCGGGCGCGCGTGGGCCGAGGCGTACATCCGCGCCAACTACGCCGGCGTCTACACGCTCTTCGGCGACGACGCGGTGCAGGAGCTGATCGACCGTTGCGGCGACGGCATCTACCAGGGCCCGGACCGCTGGTTCGAGTCCGGCAATGGCGCCAAGCTTCAGCAGGGCGGCCAGGACGGCATGTGGCTCACGACCGCCACCACACCGCCGCCGGAAAGCGATCCATTCCCGTGGCTTGAGGATCCGGACACCGGCGAGCCGGGGTACGAACGGTGGTGGAGCGCTTACTGGAACGAACGTCGCGATCAGGCCGGCTTGTCTGCGGCGGATTTCCCGACGCCGCGACCGCCGGAGTGGAACGAGTTCATTCCCAATCTTCAGGACTTCGACCCCGCGAACCCGATCCCCGGAAGCACCGATCCGATCCCGTTCGAGGCCAACCGCGGAGGTTGGCTGGCGCGCGTTTCCGAAGAGGATCAGCTTGCGTGCGTGCCGAAACCCGCGGAGGAGAACACCTGCGGCTGGGCCGATCCGAATGCGCCGCCGCCGCCGCCCGGCGACCCGCCTCCGGGGCCTACACCTGATCCTGAGAGCGCCGGTGACGGTTCGCTTCCGAACCCCTCCACGTCTCCGATTCTGCCCGACACGCTGGATACCGACGGCAACGGTATGCCCGACCGCTACGACGGCCCGGCGGAGTGGCTCGACTTGCCCTCGTCCATCTATCACGCGCGCACGCTGCACGGCCTGGACTACGGCGGCGATGGCCGGCTGGGCGAGGTCACCAGTGTAGGGGGAACCAATCCGTGGGGAACGGACGTCGGCAGCGGTTCGCCCGGCGGCGCCGGCGGCCCCAACGGCCTGATTCCGGCGGCCGGTCCGCTTGCGGTCGGTGTGCACGGCTCGAACGGCTACGACGGCGGCAACGTCATGAATCTCGAGTTCATGACCTGGCACAACCAACCGGCATCGCCGGTCGCGGCGATTGCGCATAAGGGCACGCAGCTCTACGGCGTGGATGACAACTTGCAGCGCCTGGTCCGGATTGAGAAGTCGGACGCCACGGTTACGGGCGTCGGCCCGACGGGGATCGATGGAATCAGCGCGATTTCCAACCACCCGACCGGCGGCCGGCTCTACGGCGTGCGATCCGACGTTATCTTCGAGACCTTCGTCGACAATCAGCAGTTGGTGGACATTCGCACGAACACCGGCAGCGCGACGGTGCTCGGAACAATCGTCGATGACTTCGGCGATCCGCTGTTCCTGAAGGTCTCAGACATGACCTGGGATCCCGATC
>CAYMXT010000429.1:0-1836 GCA_964394415.1 uncultured Planctomycetales bacterium | reverse complement strand
GCACTATGACGTGCGGCTGGCCGTCACCAACGGTCCGTTCTTCGACACGACCAACGACATCACCTGCACGGGGACGCTGAGCCGGCAGTAGGAACCAGCCCGTTGCGACGGACGGCCGCTAGTCTTCGCGCGGCGGCGTCCGCAGCACCATGAAGAAGAACTTGGCGGTGAAGAAGGTGATCACCGCCCAGCTCACCAGCATCATGATCCATGCGGTGCGGGTCATGCGGCGGCCTCCTTCGCCCGGCCGCGCCAGGCGTACCAGACCAGCCACGCAATGCCGATGAACAGCGCGGTAAGCAGCGCGCGCGTCAGGTCCACCACAAGCTCGCGCGTGCCGTAGCCGTGCTCGTCGAACCAGCGGTACCCGTCCTGGCCGATGTGCAGCAGCTTGCCGACGACCGAATCGGGCGCCAGCTCCCACCAGCCGCGCGTGGCCAGCGAGTGGAACGCCTCGCCCCAGTCGGCCCTGGGCTTGAACACCGAGCCGATGAAGATGGCCAGCAGGAACAGCGGCGTGACGTACTGGATCACGTAGCGGAAGACGCGCGGGACCTTCATGTCCGCGCCGCGCGTGATCTCGTCCCAGCCGCGCCGCATGCCGAAGACGAAGGCGAAGATGATCGATTCGAGCAGGGCGAACACCACCAGCGAGAACGTGCCGGTCCAGTAGTCGAACTCGTCGAACGAGCCGCCCGGGTAGAGCCAGACGCAGAAACCGCCCAGCACCAGCGTCGCGACGCCGAACACGATCGCGGCCGAGCCGCGCGAGAAGCCGCGCTCGTCCTGGAGAAACGCCATCACGGGCTGTCCCATCGCCAGGGACGAGGTGATGCCGGCGAAGAACAGCAGGCCGAACCACATCGCGCCGGCCAGCGGCGCGAACCAGCCCCAGTTGTTGAACAGCGTCGGCAGCGTCATGAACCCCAGGCCGAAGCCGCTCCCGCCGGCCGTCGCCCCCTGCACCGCCGCCAGCCCCAGGTACGCGGTCGCGATCGGGATCAGGATCGAGCCGCCGAGCACGACCTCGACGAACTCGTTCATCCAGCCGGCCGAGGCGGCGTTCAGCGCGATGTCTTTCTTCGAGTCGACGTACGCGGCGTAGCAGTGAATCGAGCCCATGCCCACCGAGAGCGTGAAGAAGATCTGTCCGGCCGCGGCCAGCCAGGTGCTCGGATTCTTGAGACCGTCGAGGTTGGGGTTCCAGACGAAGTTCAGCCCGGTGAGCGGCGACTCGACGACCCGCGGGTCATCTGTGCTGAGCGTCAGGCCGCGAATGGCGAGCACGATGCCGAAGAGGATCAGCAACGGCATGCCGATCTTGGCGGCCAGCTCGATGCCCTTGGCCAGGCCGCGCGAGAGAATGAAGACGTTGAGCGTCAGCGTGAGCAGGAACCAGAACGCCGCCTCTCCCGGCAAGGCGAACAGCGAGCGCTCGTGCATCCCCAGGTAGCTCGGGAAGAACTTGGTCGGCTCGACGTTCGCGAACGTGCCGATCAGCGAGTGCCACACGTACGCGAGCGTCCACGATTCGATGTAGCAGTAGTAGGCCGCGACCGTGAGGTTCGTGAAGATCCCGAAGACGCCGACGTACTTGAGCCAGCGCCCGCGCCCCATGCGGTCGAACATGCCGGGGGTGGAGTGGTGGCCGAACTGTCCGCCGTAGCGGCCGATGGCCCACTCGACCCACAGCAGCGGGATGCCCATGAGCAGGAACGAGATCAGGTAGGGGATCAGGAACGCGCCGCCGCCGTTCTGCGCCGCCTGGGCGGGGAAACGGAGGAAGTTTCCGAGGCCGACGGCGTTGCCGGCCATGGCGAGAACGAGTCCGACCCG
>CAYMXT010000428.1:0-1839 GCA_964394415.1 uncultured Planctomycetales bacterium | reverse complement strand
TTGATCGCCACGCCATTCTGGGCGCGGATCAGGAACTGGTTCGGGCCGGTGGAGATGAAGTTGGTCCACTGGTTGTCGGCCCAGACGAAAGTCCCGCGGTCCCCAAAGGGATCGGGACTGGACAATCCAGAACATGCGGAGGAATCGTTGGGGTCGAGTCCGGGGCGTACTTTGGCATGTGTCCCGGCCGCCATCGAGTAGTCGGCGCCCGCGCAGTTGTTTGAACCACCGGGTACCACGCTGTCACTGCCCATCGCGACGTTAAAGAACCCACCAGCGACGACCGACACTGGCCCCCTGGCAATGTTGTAGCCTCCGCCTCCGACTGCCGAGCCGATTGAGCGCGCCTCGTTACCACTGCCTCCGGCGATGACGGAAGCTTCCCCCGAAGCAATGTTTTCGTTGCCTCCACCTACCGTCGCATACGGATTATCGTCGAAGATTCCATCCCCATCCCCCGTCCGGTTGCCAGCGCCGCCACCAATGCTGCCGTAGTGGTCGGTTACCTCGTTTTGTAGGAGCGCCGCGCTTGCGAATCCACCACCGGCGATGGTGGCCCCTTGGACACCCGCCAGGGCGCGATTGACCCTGCTGCCGGCGATCCAGTTCGCCGTAATGGGCTCGCCCTCGAACAGTTCTGCGCTCGGCTCGATGCGCAGGCTCTGCACATTCGCGGTCTTGATCACCAGCGGCTGCGCGTCGGTGGTGCCGAGGAAATTTGTCGCGGCGTTCGTCCCGGCATCGCCGCTCAGCGACCAGCCGCTTGCCGCCGGGGCCGCGCCGCAGCTCACGGTGCCATCCGCATTGACCTGCCGCACGTAGTTCGTGCCGGTGCAGGTGCCCGTGACCCGCCGCTGCACCTGCGCATCGTTGATCTGCGTCGCCCCGATGCCGCCCGGCGCGACGCTGATCGTGCCTGTCGTCGTGATCGGCCCGCCCGTCAGCCCCGCCCCGCTCGCGATGCTCATCACCGTGCCGCCGGCGTCGGTGCCGCAGGTCACCGTGCCGTCGACATTGACCACCCGCGCGTACTGGCCGGCCGGGCAGGTGCCCGTGACCCGCCGCTGGATCTGGCCGGTGTTGACATCGACGCTGCCGAGCGTCCCGTCGACGATGCTGGTCGAGGTCACCGAATCGGCCAGCGCCGCCTTCGCGCCCCACGCATACGGCGCCGCCGTCACCTCGGTGCGCGGGCTCAGGGTCTCGTAGCCGCCCGAGCCGACCGGGCGGATCTGGATCTCGAGCCACTGCCGGTCGCCGGCGAACTGCGCGGGGCCGAAGTCGAGCGGCACCGAGAACAGCCCGCCCGACACCGGCACGTTCGTCACCATCACGGTCGCGCCGATCTGCGCGCCGCCCGACAGGGCGTTGTAAAGCCGAAACTGCATGTCGTAGTTGCCGGTGGCGGGGCCCGAGGACAGGCGCAGCTCGCCCTGGTAGGTGAAGGCCGGCGTCACCGCCTGCGCAGCCACGGGCCCGGCGACGCAGCCGAAGACGAGGGCAAGGGCCGCCGCCAGCGCGCGGCGATGGAGACGGGTAGTGGGAGCGATGCGGGTCATGGGAATCTCTTCGTCAGATCAGGAGGTGGGAAGGTCAAGCAGGCAAGTGCCTGCGCGGCGCCCGTGATGGGCGGCTGCACGCACCCACGCTTGCGGCGGCTGGCCCAGGCCGGCTCACGGCGCCTCGAAGCCGTCCGAGAACAAGGGATCGGGCAACGGCGCCGCCGGCGCGGCAAGGTGGAAGCCGCCGCGCAGCGTGTAGCTCGCGCTCGTCATCGTCGAACCCGCGTCCGGCTGGCCGATCGTGCCCGATAGCGTGAAACTGCCGCCGGTGCTGACG
>CAYMXT010000427.1:0-1854 GCA_964394415.1 uncultured Planctomycetales bacterium | reverse complement strand
ATAGGTGCCGCCGCCCAGACTGGTCAGCGCCAGGATCTCGGGGTGGTTGAGCAGCCCGTTCGATCCGCTGTCGGGGTCGCCGAAATCGTTCGGGGTCACGCCGTTCGGGGGGTCGCCGGGTGCGACCAGGTTGATGCCGAGCCCGCCATTGTCGTGGATGACGCCGTAGTAGTTGCCATCGAAACTGTTGTCGGAACCGGCCTCAATGCGGATGCCATCGCCGCCGTTGCCGATGACGCTGACCACGTACCCCATCGTGGTGCCGGAGGCGCCATCGATCCAGATGCCGTGGCCGGTGTTCGGTTGCGTCACGCTGCCGACCCCGACGCTGCGGATGGAATTGCCGGTGGTGGCGCTGCCCTGCAGTCGGATGCCCGGCCCCTGATTGGCACGCACCACGCCGCTGCTGCAGCTGGTCTCGCCCAGTTGGTTGCCGTCGGCGCCGGCATCGATCAGCACGCCGCCCTGCAGGTTGCCGAGCGCATTGCTGCCGTCGGTGCCGCTGCGGAAGGAATTCAGCGCGTTGCCATCGGCCGCCTCGCCATGGATGTGGAAACCAAAGCCACCGTTGGCGGTGGCGATCACCACGCCGCCGCAGCCCATCTGCCCGACCTGGTTGCCGGCACCGCTGAGGAACACGCCGTCGCCGCCGAAATCGCGCAGCCACAGTCCGCTGACCAACACCTGGTTGGCGGTCACCCGCAGACCGCTGGTACCCGCGCCCGCCGCGCTCCCATCCAGGATCACCTGCGGCTGCGTTGCCGGCGGTCCTTGCACGGTCAGTGCGTTGACGGCCAGATCGGGCAAGGCCGAGCCGAGGTTGATCACGCCCGGGTTGAACACGCCGGTATCGAAGACGACCGTGTCACCGCTCGCCGAAGCGGTCAGCGCGCCGCGCAGGGTGCAGTCGGAAGCCGCCGCAGTGCAGGCGCTGACCAGCGCATCGTCGGTGCGATCGACCACCCGCTGGATCGCGGGATTCGCGACATTGGCCGCGAACTCGGAAATATTGTTCGCCGCGTCCTTCGCGAATGCGGTCAGCGACTCGCCGACCGCGAGCGGAATCGTCGTGTTCCAGTTGCCGGCGCCATCGGCACTCACGCTCGTGCTGTACGCCAGCCCCTCGCCATGGCCCGACGGGTCGGCCGCGACCCGATAGAGCGACACGTTGCATCCGCCGCATGCGGTGCCGGAGACCGCGACGGTGCCGCTGCCGGTCGGGGTGATCGCGGTGATCACCGGGAAGTTCAACAACCCGTTTGGCCCGCTGTCGGCATCGCCCGGATCGTTCGGCGTGACCCCGTTCGGCGGATCGCCCGGTGCGACCAGGTTGATGCCGAGCCCGCCGTTGCTGTGGATGAGGCCGTAGTAGTTGCCGTCGAACCAGTTGCCGGAGCCGGCCTCGATGCGGATGCCGTCGCCGCCATTGCCGATGACGCTGACCACGTACGACATCGCGGTGTCCGAAGCACCGTCGATCCAGATGCCATGGCCAATATTTGGCTGCGCCACGCTGCCCACTTCGACGTTGCGGATGAGGTTGGCATTGGTGCCGACACCCTGCAGCTTGATGCCCGGCCCCAAGTTGGCGCGGTAGGTGCCGCCGGCGCAGCCGTATCCGCCGATGCCGGTGCCGTCGGCGCCACCCTCGACCAGCAATCCGCCGAGGCCATTGCCGAGCGCGCTGCTGCCGTCGGTGCCCACCCTGTGGCTGAACAACTGGTTGGCGTCGGCCGCTTCGCCGCTGATGCGAATGCCCCAGTTGCTGTTGCCGGTGACCCGGTCACGACCACGCCGTCGGTGGCGAAGCCGCGGATCCACAAGCCGCTCAGGGCATTGCCGTTGCTGGCCAGG
>CAYMXT010000426.1:0-1854 GCA_964394415.1 uncultured Planctomycetales bacterium | reverse complement strand
GCTCGCGCCGGACGACGCCGTGCGCATCTTCGCACCCACCGCGCCGCACGCCGGCGACGCATTCGCGCAGGGCGAGCCGATCTTCTGGCCGACGCCGGAGCAGTCCTGGGACGCGGCGTTCCGGCTCACCAGCCGGCACGCGACGGGGCTGACGGAGCCGAAGTGGCGCCAGCCGCCATACCCGCCGCCGATGGGCTTCGACGCGGAATCGAACCTGTGGTGGCAAACGGAGGATGTGCCGAAGTGGTTCCAGGGACCGGACACGAACTGGCCGGGGCTGCACACCGATCCGACGATCGAGCTTGCGGACGACTGGCTGTGCGAGGGCGGGCTGGTGACCGACCTGCACTGGTACGGCAACTACGAGCTGGACGATCTCGGGCAGGAGAAGCGCGGCGCGGGCGTCCAGGCGTTCGCGCTGCGGATCTACGCTGACGCCGGCGGCTTCCCCGGACCGGTGCAGTGGCAGACGTTCGTGCCGTTCGCCGCGCTCGCCGAGCAGTGGACCGGGCTGTACAACAGCGAGGGCAGCCCGATCTACCTCTATGAGTACGACGTGGATCCGCCGTTCTCGCAGGCCGCCGGCAGCGTTTACTGGTTCGAGGTGCAGATGTTCCCGAACCCCGGACCGATGCCGGCCTGGCGCTGGCAGGAGTACGGGCGGAACTTCCCGCCGCGATTGAACCCGGCGATGACCAACATCGGCCTGGGCTGGACGCCGATCGGCTGGCCGAATGAGACCTACAGCGAGCTGGCGTTCGCCATCACGTCGGAGGACTCGCCGATCGACGTCAACCGGGACGTGGCGGACGACTTCATCTCGGACGGCCGCGACATCCTGGACGTGAAGTGGTGGGGCAGCTACTTCGACTGGCGCTATGAGCCGGAGTACCCGGACGCGATTCACGAGGTGGACGGCTGGTTCATCGCGTTTCACTGGGCGGACGTGAACGTGATGCCGCAGTTCCCGCCGGACATGCTGCTCGACGGCCACCCGACGGTGCTGGCGGTGTACTTCGCGCCGCTGGGCGCGGTGAGCATCCAGCCGATCGACGCGGTCGATTGCAAGGGGCACGCGCTGTACGAGTACACCGTGGACCTCGACGCGTGCTGCCTGCTGTGCTCGCACCGCGACCCGCGGAACACGTTCCCGCAGCCGGGCCTGCCGGGCAACTTCCAGGAATACGCCGGGTACCGCTACTGGATGAGCATCCAGGCCGTGACGGGAATCGAGTGGCTGCCCTGGCCGTGCCTGGCCAGCCCGACCGGACATCTGCCTCCACTCGACACGGGCGGCAACGGCAGATTCTGGGGCTGGCACAACGGCATCGAGCCGCTCGGCCTGCCGGCGCCCACGCACGCGGCCGCGACCGGCGGCATCGTGAGCTTCGCGGCATATCCGCCGGACTGCTGGGACTACGGCGCCTGGTCTCCGCAGCCGTGGGATTGTCCGTTCATTCCGCCGGATCCGGTGAACATGTCGTTTGAGCTGTGGACGCGCGTCTGTCCGGAGGACATCGACCAGGACGGCTACGTCGGCATCGCGGACCTGTCCGCGCTGCTGACCTGCTACGGGCTGAGCGCGGGCCAGCCGCTGTTCAACCCGTACGCGGACTTCGATAACGACGGCTACGTGGGCCTGGCCGATCTTTCGTCGCTCCTCGAGTGGTATGGCCTGACGTGTCCGTAGGAGCGGCGGGAAGCGCAGGAGGGTGAAGGCGGCAGGGAGGGCGAACGAGGCGAGGAGGGGAATGGTCACGAGCGGACGTCGCGGCGCGTTCAGTTCGAAGGCGCCGCGGCGTCTTGTTTTGCGCCCGGGCGTGGGGAGTCCCGGCGGACCAGGGTAACCGGCGC
>CAYMXT010000425.1:0-1857 GCA_964394415.1 uncultured Planctomycetales bacterium | reverse complement strand
GGAAGTACATCCGACATGCGACGAGTGCCGCCTGAATGGACGAAACTTCAAGCGAGCGGAGCGAATCGTTCTCGAAGAAGGGTCGTGGTCGGGGGAGGACATTTTCAGGCCTCGGGGCGGGAGTCAGTATGTTGTAACATCGCGTTTTCGCGACGTATGCGTGAGTCACGAAATGACAAATGTAGCCTTCATACCCATTGAGCGTTACTGGAGGGATCAGTGTCCGTGGGAAGGCTTCGATCGAGCGAAACCGATTCTGGCGCAGCCTGTCGGCGACCCCATATTGGAACGAATCGTCGCGACCGGAGATTTGCTCCGCTGGGACCGACGCAGCAATGTGTTTGTCTTTGCTGACCCAGATGACGGCAGGATTAAGGGCGTCTTCGAGCCCCGCGATTCAGCGGCGTTTTGGAGGCGCTACTGATAGCGTGCGGGCTCTCGCGATCATCATGTGGGTGTTCCTTGCTCTGGACTTGGGCACCGAGTGAGCGAACACGCCGTTCGCCTGCGGCCGGATATTCCGGCCGTCGGCCGGCTCGTGCGCCTGGACCGCCCGATGCCCGAGGGCTACACGTCGCCGTGGCGGAAGGAGCGTTACGTCTACGACGGCGTCCGCCGCATCGCGACGCAGGTGAACACGCCGCCGCTGGCCGACCCCGGCGGCATGGGGGCGATGGGCGATTGGTTCGGCGGCGGCTTCTGGGGCGATCCCAACGACCCGAACGGCTTCGACCCGAACGGCTTCGGCGGTTTCGGGGCGATGATGGACGGCTTCGGCGGCGACCCGGAGTGGACCGACACCGAGTACGTCTACGGCCCGGACTACGTGGATGAGCACGCGTTCCTCGTGGCCCCCGGCGGCGAGGCGCTCTACGCGCTGGTCGATGCGAACTACAACGTCGTCGGCTGGACCTGCGACACGGCCGAGACGGGCTGCGAGCTGGACGCGGACTCCCCCGGCGCTGGAATCGTCGTAAGCCAGTACGTCTACACACCTTACGGCCAGCCGCTGGCGGCGGAATACCCGCTCGAAGGTTCAGGTGGCGGCGGTGGACCCGGCGCGGTTTTCCCCGCAACCGTTCCCGGCCACCAGGGGCTGTTCTTCATCCGGCTGGGGACGCAAGTCCCCGGCGGGCCGGGAATCGGCGGCGGCTCCGGAGCGGCATCCATCACGCCTTCCGCGTGGAGCGATCCGCCGCTAACCGGCGAATCTGTCGGCATTTGCTACAACCGCAATCGCAACCTGCTGCCGCACCTCGGCCGCTTTCAGCAGCGCGACTTGAACGAGACGGCGCTGCTCATTCTCGAAACCCTGGCGTCGAACGCGGCGACGATGCATTCGGGTATTACCGCGTTCGGCACCCAAGCGCACTTCATTGACGGGCTGAATCTCTACACCTATGCGTCCTCGAGTCCGATCACCGGCAGCGACCCGCTGGGCCTGTATGGCTGGGACGATGAGATCGACGACGCAATCGCCGACCGAACCGGGCAGGCCCTCTACACGCTCGGCGCTCTGAACGAGGGGGCCAAGTGGGCCTCGCTGGCGCTCGGAACGGCGCTAAGCGTCGCCGGCTCGCTCCTTCCCGGCAGCGGCCTGGTCGATGCGTTCAATTCCGTTCACTTGCTGCTGAATGGCGCCGGCGGGTTCTGGGACGCGATGAACGTCGCGATGGTCGCGTTCCCGGCCGCCAAGCTTGTCGGCGAGGGTTTGCAGGCGTTCCGAGGACTCGCGAAGGCCCGCGGCTACCTTTCAAGGGCCTGCAATTGCTTCGTGTCCGGAACGCTGGTCGAGACATCCGACGGCCCGGTGCCGATCGAGTTCGTGCAGGTTGGCGACCGCGTGCTGACCAAGCA
>CAYMXT010000424.1:0-1860 GCA_964394415.1 uncultured Planctomycetales bacterium | reverse complement strand
CGCGCAGGGTCAGGGTACGCGCGGCCTTGTCGAACTCGATCTCGACGTGCAGGTCGGTGTCGCCGGCGGTCAGTTCCGGCTTGGCAATCGCCTCGAAGCGCAGCTTGTCGAGTGCATCGGAGGCGTTCGAGACCAGCTCGCGCAGGAAGATTTCCTTGTGCGAGTACAGCGAATGGGTGACGAGCTTGAGCACCTGTTCGACTTCGGCTTCGAATCGGCGGGTTTCGGTGGCTGTGGTCATGGCGTCGCCTCGGGTTTGCGATGGGGCCCCGAACACTGGGGTTTGCACCTGCCTTTTCAAGGCATTGCGCGACAGGTCACAGCCTGTTTCAGCGTACCGGCTAGCATCCCCGCGCCACTTCGGAATGCCTCCATGCCCAGAGTCCTGCTGCTCCTGCTCGCCCTGTTCGCCCTGCCCGGCCACGCCCAGAACCTGGTCTGGTACGCGGATGCCCCGCGCGCCGGGCTGCAGGACTGGAGCTGGACCACGCACAACCTGGCCAACACCACGCCGGTACATGCGGGCACGCGCTCGATCAGCATGGAGCCGGACAACTGGGGCGGCGTGTACCTGGTCAACCAGGCCGAGAAACACCGCTTCGTCGACTACCAGGCGCTCAGTCTCTGGGTGCACGGCGGCAGCGCCGGCGGACAGCAATTGCACCTGTACCTGGCCTACGACGGCCTGAACGTCGCCGCCCTCGACCTCAACGACTACATCAGCGGCGGCAACGTGGTCGCCGGCCAGTGGCGCCAGGTGACGATTCCCTTCGACGCCGTCACCACCCTGACCCACGGTGCCTTCGACGGTCTGTTCGTGATGGACGACACCGGCGGCAACCAGGGCACGGTGTACCTCGACGACATCGAATTCGTCGCGCGCACCCTGCCGCTCCCGGGCGGCACGCTCGCCGCCAGCGTCGATCTCGCCGGCACGCGCCGCACGCTCGACCCGATGGTCTATGGCGTCAACTTCGGCAGCGATGCCCAGCACGCCGACCTGCGCTACCCGCTGCGCCGCTCCGGCGGCAACAGCACCACGCGCTACAACTGGCAGTCGGATTCGCACAGCACCGCCTTCGACTGGTTCTGGCAGAACATCGCCGACGGCTCGGGCACGAGCCTGCCGGGCAATTCCACGCTGAACCAGTTCATCGAGTTCACCCGCGCCAACGGCGGCCAGGCGCTGGCCACCATTCCCACCATCGGCCTGAAGCCGATCGGCGACCGCGTCAAGCGCTGGAGCTTCTCCAAGCTCAAGTACGGCCCGCAGGACCAGGACGAATGCTCCTACTTCGGCGCCAATCCGCCCAACTGGTGCAGCGCCGACGCCGGCAACGGCCGCTGCCAGAACGTGGTCAACAACACCGGCTACTGCGTCGGCGGGCAGATCGTGAACAACGACCCGGCCGATACCTCGGTACCGTTCCCGCTCACCGAGATCGGCCAGTGGATCCAGCATCTCGCGGCGCGACCGGGTGCGAACGCGCCCGGGGTGGTGCGCTGGTATGCGCTCGACAACGAACCGATGCTGTGGAACTCGACCCACCGCGACGTGCACCCGGTGCCGCCGACCTACGACGAGGTCTGGCAGCGCGGACTCGACACGGCGCTCGCGATCAAGCAGGCCGACCCGGCCGCGAAGGTGATGGGCCCGGTGACCTGGGGCTGGTGCGACCTGTTCAGCTCCGCGGCCGATGCCGCCGGCGGCGTCAGCTGCATCGACGGTCCCGATCGCCAGGCACATGGCGGCCTGCCCTTCGTCGAGTGGTACGCCAAGCAGGTCTGCGACTACGCCACGGCGCATGGCGGCCAGCGTCCGGTAGACCTGATCGACGTGCATTTCTATCCGCAGGGAAA
>CAYMXT010000423.1:0-1867 GCA_964394415.1 uncultured Planctomycetales bacterium | reverse complement strand
GGGTGCAGTTCCCCATGCTCGGTCTGCATGGTTCGACGACGACGCCGTAGAGTGAGAGCCGCGCATCATGTCATCGCCCCCGCAAACGCAGCGCCCGGTACAGGACATCACGGTCCGCGACCGTGACCGCAAGTTCGGCCGGCCGACGAACGAGCTGCACAAGTTCCGGCTGCTGCTCAACCACGCCTACATCCTGGAAGTGGAGGACGTTCACTTCCACTGGGACAGCGCGGTGATGCTGCCGGACTACGGCGCGTGCGATCCGAACGTCGACCCGGCGGATGCGAACCACGTCGCCGGCCTCGACGCGATCCACGCCGTCTACCTGCACGCGGAGAACATGCCGTCGAACGTGATCCTGATCGCCGGTCACACCGACCGCAGCGGCTCGCCCGACTACAACCTCGGCCTGTCGGACTATCGCTCGAAGAATGTGCACCACGTGCTGATGGGCGAGAAGCCCCAGTGGGTGGACATCTGCGACGCGAAGCACAAGACCGAGGACGTGCAGCAGATTCTCATCTGGATCAAGGGCTTCTTCGGCTGGGACACCGACCCCGGCCCGAAGAACAATGTCTGGAACGCGCAGACGCAGGCCGCGCTGCGCAAATTCCAGGAGCAGTACAACGCCGCATTCAACCAGAACATCTCGGTTGACGGCATCCTGGGCAAGGAGACCTGGGGCGCGTTCTTCGACATGTACATGGCTGGTCTGAAAAAGATCATGCAGACCGACGACGCCGGGCTCGCCGCCGCGCGCGGCCGTGTGAAGTTCCTCGACTCCGCCCGGCACACCGTCGGCTGCGGCGAGAACTGGCCGATCACGCCCGACCTGGTCGAGAACCAGCGAAGCCAGATCGACCGCCGCGTGCACGTGCTGTTCTTCGATCCGCCGGAAGTGCCGGAGATGGAGTGTCACCCTATCGGCGCCACCTGCGACCCGGCAAAATGCCAGCTCTACGGTCCGAACCGCATCTTCCGCTTCGATCCGCTGCCGTGCAATCCGCACGAAGTGGGCCGGCGGCTGCGCATCCGCCTCGAGTACGGCGAGATCGACAGGATTTTCCCCGACGTGGCCGCGGCCACGCATACCGACGACGGGGTGCGCAAGCGGCTTCAGGCGATCGGCTTCCTGTACGAGCCGCTCAACAGCGCGAACATCGGCACGATCGCGCAACACGCCTGGGATCACTTCAAGACGGTCGCGGGAATCGCCGACGACGCCGCGGCGGTGGAGGAACTCAAGAACCGCGTCCGCAACGTGATCCTGGCGGACGGCCAGCTCCCCGGCAAGGACGAGCTGAACCGCATCCGCTTGCCGGGCGTATGGGCGGTGACAAACGCCGACCTGGCGGGCGGGTTCTTCGGCAACCCCTCCACGCCCGCCGGGACGCCGCACCGCAAGTTCCAGGCCGAGACCGCCGCGTGGAATGCGAATGACGCGCTCGGCCTGCTGCCGATCGTCGCCATCGTCGAGGAGCGCGACGGCGAGACCTGGGGCCCGGCGACCGCCGGGCACAAGGTCCATTTCCAACTGATCCCGCCGGACGACGCGCCGTCCGGCTCCTTCGCCGGGCAGCCGCCGTTGCGCACCGCGCCCGTGACCAACAGCCAGAACAACTCCACCACGACCACTCCGCCAACGCCGTTCACGTTCAACATGACCGGCCACCCGAAGAAGTACATCGACGACGAGCGCAACCGCAATCCGGCCGTGGCGAACGATCCGCAGGTGGACAACGCGCACCGCAGCGTGGGCGGGAAGCGCGGCGGCGGCGTCTCGGGCGCGAACCGCGCGCAGAACGTGCTGATGACCGGGCCGCGGGCCGGCTTTCACGACGCGCTGAACCTGGTCGAGAAGCTGGGG
>CAYMXT010000422.1:0-1872 GCA_964394415.1 uncultured Planctomycetales bacterium | reverse complement strand
TCTCGACCGCGCGCAGCGCGTCGCCGCGGGCACCCGCCACCTGGCGCAGGTCCTCCGCGGGCACGCTGCGACGAACGGGCTCGGTGGGCGGCGCTTCGACCTCGACGGTCGCGCCGAATTCGAGGTCGTCACCCTCTTCTTCCTGGCCGCGGGAGACCGCAGGCCAGAGCAGGGCTGCAAGCCAGATCGATGCGATGAGACGACGGCGCACGGGGGTCCTCTCGCGTCGCTCCGAAGGCGCCAGCGGCGGCGCGTGAACGACGTTTCGCCCCTGTGTGCCCGCACGCCCCGAGGGCGTTCAAAGAAAATCGCTCGGCCACCCGCCGGCCGGGTTCACTGGCAGGTGCCGGTCACTGCCAGGGGTTGCACGGGCAAGCTTCAGGCGAACGCTCAGCCTGTGCCGTACGGCCCCTGCTCCATGCATTCGGCCCGGCTCTTTGGATCCGCGCAGGGCCAGCCTTTCCACCCGCTGGGCACGGCGGTGTCGGGCAGCACCCAGCAATCGCCCGAAGGGCCACTCGCCGTGCACGTGATAGCCGACCCTGGAGAGTCGATCCCATCGCCGCAACCCACGAACTGTGGTCCGCCCGCATCCCCGGGCAGACGTCCGGCGATCGAGCGGCAGCCGAGCGTTGCGCCGCAAGCCGCAGCGCTGAGCCCGCTGCAATCGGGCCGCGCGATGCAGACGAATCCCGCATCGGACCAGATTTGGCCGCACTTAGGTCCAGGACAGGCCGGCAGCGTGCACTCTGGAGCGTCGGCACCACCCGCGTCTGACGCGATGCAAGCAGAGCCGCTCCATGTGCATCCGACCTGCCCCGCGCAGTCCATCTGATTCAGCGTGCTGCATTCTACGCCGGACTGCCCGGCCCCGGTATCGTCCTCGGGGGCACACGCCGCGTGCACGACTACTGCCACGCTGATGAGCCAGACCATTCGAGCCCGTGTGTTCATGGTGCCTCCTCAGCGCATCGAAGTGTCGACGCTGAAATAGCTCGCCAGCACGACCCGCCGACCGGCGGGAGGAATGGCATACCCCTTGACGCGGACGCACAGCGCTTTCCCTGCCGATTCGGCACCGAGCCGCACCATGCTCTTGGTGTCGAAGCTCGTGTCGTACCCCAATGTGCTGCCAGCGCAGTTCTGATCAAGGACGTACAAGTCCACGTCCGCAACGGTTCGCCAATCCTGCTCGAACACGACCGCGTATACCTTGAACTGCTGGATCGTCGACGGCTCTGCCGCCGTGCCGCGAACGGGGAAGTCGATGATCTCGTTGTTGTGAATCGTGACCTCCCACAGGTCGAAACCCCACGCGCCCCCGGCTGGGTGGTCGCTCGACCCGCCGAAGTACCGGAGCTGGAATCGACCGCCGCCGTATCCTGGGTCGAACCCGGCGGTCCGGAAACCTGCACCTTGGGACCGGTCGGTCATCGCGAGCAGCGCCGCGTACGCTACGCCGGGCGAGTTGATGTACGTGAGACCCGCCGACAGGAACGCGTCCTTGACGAGCATCGCCGCGCCGGCGATCTGAGGTGCCGCAAGGCTCGTTCCACCGGTCTGCTGGAAGTTGTCTGGGGTGGACGCGCCGAACCTCCAAGAACCTGGCGTGACCGCGGTGACTGCGCTGAGCACGCTGGTGCGGAACACCCAGGTTCCCGCGGTCCCGTAGACGTACGCATTCATCGGGCCGGTCGACCACGCGGGATTCCTCGCGGCATTCGAGTACCCGTTGTCTGGCGGGTCGAGCGTCCCCCCGACCACGAACGCGGATGTGGCCTCTGCCCACGGGGTCACACTGCACCCGGCGCCAGCCGAGTTGCCTGCGCTCGAGACGACCATCACGCCCGCGTCGTGAGCGTTTTTCACGGT
>CAYMXT010000421.1:0-1884 GCA_964394415.1 uncultured Planctomycetales bacterium | reverse complement strand
ACCAGCTCCAGCACAATCGAGCCGTCCTCCAGTTCGGTCGGGAGGTAATTCCACGTCAGCGTGGCCTGACCTTCCCGCTCGCCCGCCCGCCGCAGAGCCGCGATCGCACGCGCCGCGATCTCCTGCACCGTGAGGTCCGATCGCAGCTTGTGCCCGGTGGGGGCCAGCGGCGGCCAGTTGATCAGGGCGCGGTTGAACGAACCGTCGCGGTGGTGCGTCAGCACGGCGCGGCTGCCCTCGATCGGCACGCCGTTGATGCCGCGGAAGACGAAGGTCTTGTAGCGGTGGACGATCGGCGGCGTCGGCTGCTGCAAGTTTTCGGACTCGTGCTGCACCAGGACGCGGCGCTGGAGCACGCGCTGCACTTCCGTCGCCGGCAGTCCCCAGGCGCTCAGCCGCTGGAGCGAATCCAGGCGCAGTTCGTTCTCGTCCTGCGGCTGCGGGTCGACCGGCACGGGCTTGCGCAATACCAGCACGGCGCCGGTCAGCTCGTTTCGCTCCAGATACCAGGTGGGTGACTCGTAGTATTCGCGGTCGTTGATCGCGTCCACCATTCCCGGCTGCACGCTCGACTGCACCAGCCCGCCCCAGATCGCCTCGATCGCAAACGCACCGGCCGGAAGCCTCTGCTGCGGCAGCGTGTCTGCTGGACGGTTCGCCAGGGCGCTGGCGTCGATGTCGAAGCCGCCTACGTCCGATTCGCCGCCCGGGGGCTGCACCGGACCGCCGGCAAACAGCAGGATCGTTACGGCATTTATCATCGCATTCGCGAACATTCTGTTTCTCCTGATTCGTCGTGTCGCAAGTCTCTTAATGTTGAATGATTGAGCCGCTACGGGAGCACGGTGCCGCTGTCGGGGTCGCAGCCCGAGATGTAGAAGATCGTGCTGCCGGTCTTGTCGCCCGTGTCCTCGATGTCCAGCCAGCCGCCGTACTCGTACATGTGCTCGCGGTCGTCGGCGTTGTCGCCCATGACGATCGACGTCGGGCAGTCGTCGTTGTTGCCGCTGGACGAATCGTCGTACGCCTCGTCGATCCAGTTCTCGCCCACGCCGTTGTAGTCGCTCTCCTCGGCGTAGTCTTCGACGTAACCCTTCACGAACGACCCGCAATCGCTGTCGCCGTGGAACGCGTTCCAGACCCGCAGACTGCTGGTCGGCTCGGTGATCTGTTGGCGGTATCCGCCGTTGGACCATACGCCGTAGTCGCCGCTCTGGCAGGCCTTGATGATGGCGATGTCCAGGTCGTCGTCGAAGAACATGTCGAAGTCGGTCTCGGCGCTGCACTCGTCGGCGTCGCTGCCCATGGAGATCGAGCTGTTGGTGTTCGCGGTATGGCCGCCGTGCGTGTGGATGAAGACTACGTCCGCCTCGTCCGCGCCGTAACCCGAGTGCGAGTCGTCGCCCGAGGCGTCCTTGCTCGGATCGGACCAGTAGCCGCCGCGGCAGCTCGAGTTGTCGTGCCGGTTGACATCGTCCCAGTCGCCCGCGGCGATCAGGTCGTCGAAGTGGTCCGCGAACCGGTCCGCGGTCTTCGTGTGGACTTTGTGCGTATCTTCCTTGTCGAGACATTCGCCCGTGTCGCCGAACTCCGCCACACCGTAGGTGTGCGTTTCGAGGATGGCCTGCGCCGCCGGAAGCGACGCGGCCGCCAGCGCCGCCGCCAGGGCCAGGCGCGTGCCGCCCAGGCGCCGCCGCGATTGCCGCATCGGCCTCGTTGCCAGGAACGCTCGGAACATCTTGCTCTCCTTGCCAGGGTGTTGATCGCCTAGCCCCACGGCCCTCTGCGGGCGCTCGGCCGGCGAACTTGTCGTCTGCGGGATGTTGGCGCCCGGGCAGCGGGGTCTTACAGGACAGTCCGAAAGCGTGCGGCGCGATGCGCGGG
>CAYMXT010000420.1:0-1889 GCA_964394415.1 uncultured Planctomycetales bacterium | reverse complement strand
ACTGGCGGTCCTCCGCGAGTTGCCGCGATCCCTGCGCCGCGGCGAGTTCCGCGGTTCGGTGCGGCGGCGGCTCGGGATTGCCGACGACACGCTCGTGCTGCTCCTTGCCGCCCATAACTTCCGCTTGAAGGGCGTGCCAGAACTGTTGCAAGCGGCCGCGCGGCTCGTGAAAAACGGCCGGCGGCTGCACGTGGTCGTGGCCGGCGGACGCCACCTCGACCGCTGGCGGCTGGGGGCTGCCCGGCTCGGGATCGGAAACCGCGTGACGTTTCTGGGAATGGTTTCCGATGTGGCGCCGTACTACGCCGCGGCCGATGCCTACGTCCATCCCACCTATTACGACCCGTGCAGCCTGGTGCTGCTCGAGGCGTCGGCATCGGGCCTGCCAATTGTTACCACGCGGCAATGCAACGGTGCAGTCGAGTTGTTTCGGGAAGATGAGGAGATACTGACGATTGAATCGCCCGCTTGTCGCAGCGACTTGCTCGACCGCGTCGACGCCATCTTCGACGAACGGCTGCGCGGCAGGCTCAGCGTGGCAGCCCGCCGAGTGGCCCTGCGCAACCCATTTGAACGAAACGTGGCCGAGGTCGTCAAATTGTACGAGGCGCGCGTCCCGCGGCGCGCCGCCGCCTAGCAGCGTGTGGAAAAAGGCAACTGGCTGGCTCTGTAGAAAACACAACCCGGCCCTCTGGGCCGGGAGAAACGACCCCCACGCTTCCCCTGTCTCGCTCGCGCTCGGTCGCCGACCCGAGACGGGGCGGCTATGTTTCCCGCAGAGCCGTCGTCAGCCCCCGGCTTGGCCGGGGGTATTCCTCAACACGTTCTCAACTGATGTTCAGTGAATCGAAGCGCGAATTGGCGTTGATCGTGCCGATGCCAACCGTACCGGTGCCCAGCGACCTGTACGTGTAATTCAGCGATGTGGCCCCCGAGGTAAGTGTCACTTGCCTCGCCGCGCGGTTGATCGCGAGCGAAAGCGGAATAGTCGTATTGGGTTGCGCCGCGAAGGCCTTCTGTTGCAAGTACTGCACCTTGCCGTTCACCACCTGGCCAATGATCAGCTTGTCGATGATCTCGAAGACGCCCGCAAACTTGTAGTTCGTCGGCGACACGTAATCGAACACGATCACCGCGTTGCTCCACAACGTCGAGCCGTTGCCGCCGTTCGTGCTGACGTTCACGCTGACATTCGCAACGCTACCAGCGGATGTGGGAAGTCCGAAGTCCACCGTCGCGACCGGCCGCGCCCCGACGGTTGGTCGCGTTGCCTGGTAGCTGGTGGTGCCGGTGATCGGGTTCGTGGTTGTCGTCGCAAAACTGGGCGACTTCTCCACGATTCGAGCATCGACGCCGCCTTCGAATTCCTCGTTGAAGGGCAATTCGGAATTCGAGACGACGATATTGAAGTCGTCGGCTGCGGCGCCGCCGCCGGTATCGGTCGCGGTCACGCGAACGGCAACCGTGCCGATATCGCCGAGGGCAGGGGTCCCCGAAAAAGTCCCCGTGGCGGCATTGAAATTGAGCCATGCGGGCAAGGCGCCGCCGCCTGTTAGCGTTGCCGTGTAGGTCAGCGGGTCTCCATTCGGGTCGCTGAACGTGTTGGCCGCAAAGGTGAACGAGAAAGGCACGCCGACCGTGGCCGTTCGATCCGGTATCGCATTCGCCAGTGTCGGCGGTGGGTTGGTCGTAACCGTCAATACGAAGTCGTCGAACACGACGCCGCCGTTGCCATCGCTGGCGGTGACGCGGATCGTAATCGACCCCAATTCCGCGGCGGTAGGCACGCCAATAAACGTTCGCGCGCCGCTGTTAAAGGTCAGCCACGCCGGCAACGCGCCGCCGCTGCTGAGCGTCGCCGTGTACGTCAGCGGATTGCCGTCGGCGTC
>CAYMXT010000419.1:0-1890 GCA_964394415.1 uncultured Planctomycetales bacterium | reverse complement strand
CCGTCTTGGGTCCAATTCACATCCACATTACTGCATCAGGGACGAGACGCCATGACGTGGTCTTTCTTGGGTCCGAAGCAGCCAACAGATTCGCGGAAAACCTCATCGCCACAGCGCCGCAAACGCGGGTCCATGCGTCGGCGGCCGCTGTTCGAGGAACTCGAAGCCCGGCACCTGCTCACGGTCTTCACCGTGACGAACCTGAGCGATGCCGCGGTGGCTCCGGCCGGTTCGCTGCGCGACGCGATCAACCAGGCCAACGCATCGGCCGGGCCGGACGTGATCCAGTTCCAAAGCGGCTTGACGGGCACGTTGGCGATGGCGGCTGGTGCGGGGGAAATGCAAATCAGCGATCCGCTCACGGTCAATGGCCCCGGGGTCGCCAACGTCACGATCGATGCCACCTTATCGACCTCACGCATTTTTCACCTGACCGATGCCGCGGGCGACGTGACGATCAAAGGCCTTGCGCTCACCAAGGGCATGGCCGGCGCGCTCAACGACGGTGGGGCCGTCTATTCCGAATCGTTGGGGCTCGTCTCGATTGCCGACAGCACGATCACCGGTAGTTCGGCCGGCGACGACGGCGGCGCGGTTTACACGGTGGGCAACATTTCGCTGACGAACGTGACGATTGGCGGTTCGGCGATTGGCGCGGCCAATGCGGCGGCCAATGAGGGCGGCGGCGTTTACGCGGCCGGCAATGTGACGATTGGCAACAGCACCATTTCCGGCAACACGGCCGGCGGCGATGGCGGCGGCGTGTATGCCGTGGGGACAGCCACCGTGACCGATTCGACGATCGGCGGATCGGGGGCGGGGGCGGGCAATACGGCGGCCTCGTCGGGCGGTGGCATTTTTGCCACGACCGTCTCGGTCACCAACAGCACGATTTCCGGCAACACGGCCACGGCGTTCGACGGCGGCGGCATTTATGCCAAGGCAAGTGTCACGCTGCAAAACAGCACGGTTTCCGGCAATACGGCCGGCGACGACGGCGGGGGCATCAACAGCTTGCTCAGCGTCAGCCTGACCAACAGCACCGTCGGCGGCATCGCCAGTGCCGACGGCAACACGGCCAACGACGCGGGCGGCGGCATCTACGCTGGGAGCGTCACGCTGCAGAACAGCACGATCGCGGGAAACGACGCGGTCGGCGGTGGCTCGAATGGCGGCGGCATCTTCGTCACTTCGAGCGCCATGGTCAAAAACAGTACCGTGGAAGGTAACACGGCAAAGGACCATGGCGGCGGCATCTACGGCGCGAATGTTACGCTACAAAACACCACGATCGCCAACAACACCGCGAATTCGGATGGCGGAATTGTCGGCGGCGGCGGCGGCGTGTTTGCCACCAATAAATTCACGATGCAAAACTCGATCGCCGTTCATAACATCGGCGTTGCGACGCATCCTGAATTGGAGATCCCAGCCGGCAATAGCAGCAAGGTCAAATCGAGCCTGATTGCCGACAGTACAGGACTTCCCCTGGGAGCCCAGTTTACGGTCACCGGACCGGCCGGGGGCGTGAACGGCTCGGGCAACATCATCGGTCAACCAGGCGGCGCGAACGCCATCTCGGTGACCGATGTATTCGGCGCGGGCGGCAGCACGCTTGCCAATAATGGCGGTCCCACCCCGACCATCGCGCTTCTTACCGGCGCCATTGTCATCGACCGCGGCAAGAACAGCCTGGCCACCAGTTCGAGTTTCGGCGATCAGCGCGGTTTGCCCTACGTGCGCGTGTTCAACACGACGGTCGATATGGGCGCTTACGAATACCAGCCGCCCGCGCCCGGCAATACGGCGCCGGTGGTGGCGAACGCGATCCCCGATCAAACCGCCATCGTCGATTCGCCGTTCGTGTTCACGTTTGCCGCGAACACGTTC
>CAYMXT010000418.1:0-1912 GCA_964394415.1 uncultured Planctomycetales bacterium | reverse complement strand
GCCAGTTGGGCGGTTGGCGAATGCACGAACAACGGCGTGCAGCGGGCCAGGGCGTACACGCCGGCGGTGACCATCGTGGCGGCGTGGATGAGCGCGCTCACGGGCGTGGGGCCTTCCATCGCATCGGGCAGCCACACGTGCAGCGGGAACTGGGCGCTTTTGCCCATTGCTCCGAGCAGGAGCAGCAGGCAAATCGCGGTGATGCGTCCCGGTTGTGCCGCCGCCAGTTCCGCCAGCCGCTCGGGCTGATCGAGCACGGCCGCGAAATCCAACGAATGAAATGTCAGCCAGATCAAGAAGATGCCGATGAGAAAGCCGAAATCGCCGATCCGGTTGACGACAAACGCCTTTTTGGCGGCCGCGGCCGCGCTGGGCTTCTGGAACCAGAAGCCGATCAGCAAGTAGCTGCACAGGCCGACGCCTTCCCAAAACACGAACAGCAGCAAGAAGCTCGAGGCGAGCACGAGCATGCACATCGAGAACACGAATAGCGAGAAGCAGGCGAAGAAGCGGGCGTAGCCCGGATCGCCGTGCATGTAGCCGGCGGCGAACACGGCCACCAGCAAGCTCACGAGCGTGACCATCGAGAGCATGATGGCGGTCATGGCATCGGCCCGAAGCTCGACGCGGACGTTCATGCCGCCGACGTCGAGCCATTGATAACCGGGCGCCACCACGGCCTTGCTCTCGTGTTCGCCGAAGCCGCCGGGCACGATCGAGAACAAGAGCACGTAGGCGCACACGACGGCCACGGCCAGCCCGAACCAGCAGGGCAGATGGCTTTTCTCGCGCAGGCCCCTGGGGCCGAACAGCGCCGTGACGATGGCCGCCGCCAGCGGCGCCAGCGGAATCAGCCACATGACCAGGTGTTGAATATTCTCAGGCATCATGCATTGAAAAACACGAGCGGCAACGGGGCGGAAGCGGCTACCGCGCTGCGGACTTCACCAACTCCTTCGCCGGCGCTGGTTCAGGCGGCAATTCGGCCCCGCCGGGGCCGCGGGCATCGTCCATCAACTGGCTGAATTCGTCCGGCAGATCGGGCACGTGGCCGGCCGGCGTTAAGTGGGGGAATTCCAGCGGCGGGGGCGCCACCACATCGCGGGCTTCCCGTTCGTCGGCAATGCGCGGCGATGGCAAATCGGGCTCGCGCAGTTCCGACCAGAAGTCGATGTCCAACGTCTTCGACCGCTGGTACAACGCCAAGATCAACGACAGCGCCAGCCCCGCCTCGCAGGCCGCCACGGTCAAAATGAAAATCGTAAACGACTGGCCCTGGAAGCTGTTGTGCAGGCGGCCAAACGTGACGAATGTGAGTGAAACGCCGTGCAGCATCAGTTCGGCCGAGAGCACCATCAGAATGAGGTTGCGGCGCGTGAAGAACCCGAGCGCGCCCAACACGAACAGCGTTGCCCCAACGACCAGGTATCGATCAACTTCGCCGGTCATAAGGTCCCCCGGCTACGTCGGGGCGCAATCGCAATTGCACCGATGGTCGCGATCAACAGCAACGTGCCCGCGAGCTCGACGGCGAACAGATAATCGCCGAACAACGAACGCCCCAGGCCGCGCATGGTGTCATCGCCGAGGGCCTTGCCGGGCGCGGGTTGGCTGAGCACGTTTGCCGCCACACCGGGCGAGTGGACGTGGTTGGTAAGTACGTCTGCCGGTTGGGCGTCGTGCAGCGTTCCGAGCAGGAGGCCCAGCACCAGGAACGCGGCCAAGGTTGCCAGCAGCGGCTGCCGCGCGTGCTGATCGTAGGTGGTGGCCCCGCTTTGTTGGGCGAGCATGATCACAAACACGAACGTCACGACAATAGCGCCGGCATACACGATGACCGTGGCCGCCGCCAGGAACGGCGCCGCTTGCAGCCAAAACAGGCCGCACACATTGAGCGTCGCGAGCGCGAACC
>CAYMXT010000417.1:979-1914 GCA_964394415.1 uncultured Planctomycetales bacterium | reverse complement strand
CGGCCTGATCGCCATCGCCGGTCGCGGAATCCACTCGCACGCGGCCAAGGCCGCTTGGTGGGGCCCCGACCTGTTTTGCATCGAAGTGCGCGAGTGGCACGGCGGGCGGGCCGTCACGCTCGAAAGCCAGGTGCGCAAGTTCCCTGGACGAATTGATGTCTACCGCGCGAACCCCGCCAATCGCTGGCCGGAGTACGACCGTACGCGGGCAATCACCATGATGCGGCGCCTGGCCGGTTGCGACTACGGCTACACCGCCGTGCTGGCCGCCGCGCTGCTCCACCTGCCGCTGGTTCGCCTGGCAGTGCGGGCAGACGTCGAAGACGACGCGGTCGATCGCCGCCCGCCGTTTTGCAGCCAGGCCTGCGCGATGGCCGACCGCCTCGGCGGCCACGTCGACCCCGTGCCGCACCTGGCCGACCGCCTCACCGAACCCGCCGACCTCGCCCGCAGCCCGTTTTACGAATACGCCTTCACCCTCACCCCGTAGCGGAATTCGTCAGAATTCCGCCCCCACATCTGTAGCGGAATTCGTCAGAATTCCGCCCGCCCGAATTCAACCGGTCACAAAACACCATCCAACAAGAAACCAGTATACCGCGGAAGTCTTACGAATTCCGCTACGCCCAAACATCACTCCACCCATGAAAACATTCAATTCGCACGACAATCTGAATCCAGTGCTACAGCGCAAGCGCGGAACTCCGTTCCCTCTGTTCACTCCTGTTCAACTATTCCTTCTTGCAGCCACCGCCTGTGTCGCCAGCAATTCTCAATCGCAGTGCTACATCGATCCCTATTCGGGCCAACGAATGTGCACTCAACCCGCGGGCAACTGTCCGCCGAGTGTCGGCTCGAATTTGCCGAACGTCGCTTCAGCCGCCCACTGCCGAATTCGCGTCGGCGATGGCACGCTCGGCAGCGGCACGCTTGTC
>CAYMXT010000417.1:0-969 GCA_964394415.1 uncultured Planctomycetales bacterium | reverse complement strand
GCCGATCCTTGTCACGTTTCCGAATGGCGATCGATTCGCCGCCCGGGCGGTCGAGATCGACCGCGCCAACGACCTGGCTGCCGTGGCGATCCGCCGTCCAAACATCGAGCCGCTCGGCGTGAGCGACCGCGAACCTTCCGGCGTGCTGGCCGCCTGTGGTTTCGGTCCGAACGGAGCATTCCGCGGCATCGTCGGCAATGTCGCAGGTCATGCCGTGGCCGTCGGTGCGACATTCCCGTCCATCACGCTGTCCTGTGCCGTCCGCCCCGGCGACAGCGGCGGCGCCGTCCTCGATACGAGCGGCAACGTCGTTGGCATCATCTGGGGCCAGCGCGACGGCCAGACCTACGCCACCTGCGGCCAACCCGTCCGCAACTTCCTCCACAACGTGCGAACCAAGGTGTTCGGCCAGCGCATCGTTGCACACCCCCTCGACCAAGACCAAAAACAAACCCCAGCCCCAAGCCCCCAACCCCCAGCCCCCAACCCCTCTCCCCACTGGCAAACACTCGCCGACGAACTCGATTCCCGCATCCGTGCTCTCGACGCCAAGAAACAAGACAAGGGCGATTACCTGCAACACGGCGAGTTGAACGGCTACATGCGGGCCGAAGACGTGGCGCAACGCATCGCCCCATTGGCCGCCCGGGCCGAAGTCGAAACCAAGCTCGCCGCGATTGCGTCTCGCTTCGAGTCCGTCCACTCGGTGGTCGAATCGGTGCGGAACCGCGTGGCGATGATCGCCACCGACCGCGAAGGATTCCTACGCGGCGTATCCATCGGCAAGGTCGCCGTCGGCGCACTCGGCCTAAGCGGCCCCCTCGCCGCCGCCGTGGTTGTCGCCGGCGGCCTCGCCGGCCGGCACGTGAAATCACGCCTCAAACGCCTGGAATCCATTCCGGCCCTCAACCCTCGACCCTCGACCCTCGACCCCCCCCCCCTCGCCGTCGACTCCCCGCCACCCCCCCA
>CAYMXT010000416.1:0-1921 GCA_964394415.1 uncultured Planctomycetales bacterium | reverse complement strand
ACATCGGCTGTACAACGCGCGAGATCGTGCTGCCCACGCTGCCGCCGCTGCCTTGGCTCGACGATCGGCCGCCGAAGTCCAACGGCGGGATCATCAAGGTCGCGGGGATCACCGGCCGCATCCGTGGCATGAAGCACAAGCGCGTGGACGGGTCGTCCGTGCGCCCGTCGCTCGTGCTCATTGACGACCCGCAGACCGACGAGTCGGCGCGCTCGCCATCGCAGTGCGCCACGCGCGAGCGCATCCTGGCCGGCGCGATCCTGGGCCTGGCGGGCCCGGGGCGGAAGATCGCCGGGCTGATGACGCTCACGGTCGTGCGACCCGACGACCTGGCCGACCGCATCCTCGACCGCGAGAAGCACCCGCAGTGGCAGGGTGAACGCACGAAGATGGTCTACGCGTTTCCGACGAACGAGACGTTGTGGGCCAGGTACGCGGAACTGTGGCGGCTGGGCATGCAGGCCGACCGCGGCATCGTCGAGGCCACGGAGTTCTACCGCGCGAACCGGGAGGCGATGGATGAGGGGGCGGTCGTCGCCTGGCCGGAGCGGCATCATCCTGACGAGCTCTCCGCCGTCCAGCACGCCATGAACCTGAAGCTCGACCGTGGCGAGGCGGCGTTCTGGGCCGAGTATCAGAACGAGCCGCTGCCCGAGGAGCAGGCCGATGACGAGCTGCTGACCGCCGACGAGATCATGGCGAAGGTGAACGGCCATCGCCGTGGCGAGGTGCCGCTGGCGGCCACGCACCTGACGATGTTCGTCGACGTGCAGGGCAAAGCGCTGTTCTGGCTCATCGCGGCGTGGGAGGACGACTTCACGGGTTACGTCCTGGATTACGGCACGGAACCCGACCAGCGCGCGGAGTACTTCACGCTGCGCGACATCCGGCGCACGCTCGCCACGGCGGCGCCGCGGGCGGGGCTGGAGGGCGCGATCTACGCCGGCCTGGAGCGGCTCACAGAGGCCACGCTCGGCCGGGAGTGGAAACGCGAAGATGGCGCTCACGTGCGGATAGATCGATGCCTGATCGACGCGAATTGGGGCCAATCGTCTGACCTCGTGTACCAGTTCTGCCGGCAATCGAAGCACGCCGGCGTCGTGATGCCCAGCCACGGCCGGTACGTCGGTGCGTCATCAATTCCCTTTGCCGACTACAAGCGCAAGCGCGGCGATCGCGTGGGGCTGAACTGGCGCATCCCGGTCATCACGGGCAAGCGCACTGTACGGCACGTGGTGTTCGACACGAACTACTGGAAGTCGTTCGTCCACGCCCGGCTGGCAGTGCCGATGGGCGATCCCGGCTGTCTCTCCCTGTTCGGCAGAAAACCGGAGCAGCATCGGCTACTAGCTGACCACCTGACCAGCGAGTACCGGGTGAAAACGGAAGGCCGCGGCCGGACGGTGGACGAATGGAAGCTGCGTGTCGATGGGCTGGACAACCACTGGCTCGATTGCCTGGTCGGTTCCGCCGTCGCCGCTTCGATGGGTGGCGCGGCACCGCCCGGGCTCGTCGGCGGCAAGCTGGGACCGCGGCGGCGCATCCGGCTGTCGGAGCTCCAGAGAAACAAGCGATGAAGCGCGCACCAAAAAGCGTCGTGGAACCGGCCGAACCGCGAGGGCTCGCGTGCCCGAAGTGCGGCGGCCGACACTTCCGCGTCATTTACACAAGGGCTTCGTGGGGTGGTCGAATCATCCGACGACGTGAGTGCCGCAATTGCGGACGGCGTATCACGACCTATGAGCGCGCGAGCTTATGACCGCCCTCCGCAGGTCCGCTCGCGTCTGAATTCCATAGGGATATTTCGGTTTCCTCGTGTCTCGATCCCAGTTCAGCGGTCGCGCTCAAGACGCCGCAGTGCGGCTAGCGCGAACAGCACCCGATGATCGGCGACATTCGCGACGACCGCCCACGCATGGTG
>CAYMXT010000415.1:0-1927 GCA_964394415.1 uncultured Planctomycetales bacterium | reverse complement strand
CGAAGCCGTCGTCGCCCGCGCAGGTGTCGAACGAAGTGAGCACACCCGAGAGATCGGCCAGGTCCACATCGAGATCGCCGTCCAGGTCGCCGCTCAGCGACGCGAAAACCGTGAGCGTCTGGTTCACGGCGAGTTCGTGCAGGACGGTCTGCCGGCCGTTGGGCCAGTCCACGCGCAATTCGTCGATGACGGTCGCACTGCCCAATCCGAAATGCGCCGCGAGCTCGCTCTGAGAGAGGTAGTTTGAGCCGCCGTCGATCCAGCGCGTCTGCCACGACACGCCCGTGCGGACACGCACCTTCGCGCCAAAGCCGTTTGGGGCTACGTCCGCCCGGCGCGTGGTGTCCAGGACGACGCGCAGCCAGTTCGTCTCTGCGCCGCTGATCTCGTTGCGATACAGGCAGAGCGGCTCGCGGAACGCGATCAGCACGAGGTCCTGGTCGCCGTCGTTGTCATAGTCGAAGTGCAGCAGCCCGCGCCCCTGGCCGAAGTGGTTGATGCCGACCGCCGCCGCGGATTCCGTGAAGTGCAGATCGCCGTTGTTCATGAACACGTACGTCTGCTCGTAGCGCCACTCGATCGGGAACCAGCCGTTGGTCTCGACGATGTCCGTCCAGCCGTCGTGATTCAGGTCCACGGCCACCGTGCCCCAGCCCCAGCCGCCATTGATCACGCCCGCGGCCTCCGCGATTTCCGCAAACGTGTCGTCCGGCTGGTGGATGTAGAGTACGTTGCCCTGCCGCTCACCGATCGGACCGTAGTCGGCGAAGATCGACGAGATGTACCAGTCGGGGAGTCCGTCGTTGTTGAAGTCCCCGACCGCCTGCCCCATGCCGTTCCGTTCGACGCCCGCGCCGGCGGCGGCGGTCTGGTCGGAAAACGTCCCGTCGCGGTTGTTCACCAGATAGGCCGTCGTGCCGAAGTCGGCGACCCAGAGCAACTCGGGATAACGATCGCCGTTCATGTCGAGAAAGCGCGGCGAGTATCCGCGGACGCCGGACATGCTCCGCAGAATCGCTCCCGCGGTCACGTCGGTGAAGGTCTCATCGGCGTTGTTGCGGAACAGCCGGTTCCCGCCGGAGCCGGTGTACCAGCCCGCGACGGCCAGGTCGAGATCGCCGTCGAGGTCATAATCGCCGAACGCGGCGCTGAACCCGTCGTACGTATCGACCGACGTCCACTGAACGCCGGCCTGGGCGGCGACGTCGGTGAAATGGCCGCCGTCGTTGCGCCACAGGACGTGCCGCCCCGGCTCGGGCTGCTCGGGACCGCCATCGCTCGTCAGGAAGATGTCGAGCCGGCCGTCGTTGTTGAAATCGCCCACGGCAACACCGTTGCCGCGATGCCGGATGTCGACGCCCCAGGCCGCGGCCCGGTCGCTGAACGTGCCGTCGCGGTTGTTGATGAAGAGGCGATCGGGCTCTACGCCGCCCATCGCGACGTAGAGGTCCTGCCAACCGTCGTTGTCGAAGTCGCCGCAGGCGCCCCCGCCGTAGAAATGGAACGTCGGCTCGGGCCGATCATGCGTGACGGCGATGCCGGCTTCGGCGGCGCGCTCTGAAAACGTCGCGGATTGGGCGTGCGCGGGGAGCGCCGCGTGCGCAAGTCCGATCAGGACGAAGCAAGGCACGAACCGAGCGCAGTGCGACGAGCGGCGTGACATTCTCTGCAACTCACCCCGAGACATGGGCACGCGCCGGGCGGACGGGCTCCCTCTCAGCCCGTGGCGGCCTTCCCGATCATCATCTTAGCGAGCGGCGCCGCGGCGCCCAAGCGGTTTGCGCACCGCGGTCAGAGCGCGAAGCGCAAGCGAGGGAATTCGAAGCGCCGAGGGGAGATTCGCTCGCTTGCGCTTCGGGCTCGGGGAGGCGATCTCGGAATGCCTCGCTTGCGCTTCGGGCTCGGACTGGATGTGGGCGACCGGTCG
>CAYMXT010000414.1:0-1929 GCA_964394415.1 uncultured Planctomycetales bacterium | reverse complement strand
CGGTCGGGCCGCGTGAGAAGCCCCAGTCCATGCGTGATATCCCCCAAATCGTGCGGGCAGCGCGTCGATCCGCCGGGTGTAGGCCCCGAACTACGGCGTGAGATTCCGCGGCGTTTGACGGACCCGCGCGCCCGTCGATAGATTGAGCGCCGCCGTTCGAATCGTGGCGCGTATCGCGGCCGCGGCCCGGACGGCGGCGGGCGACTCCGCCTTGCTTGAGCCGTGTGCTTTCACGCCGAACCGCGCACGCGGCGGCGACCGCAAAGTCGAGGTGCTTCATGAGCGCTGGGAACGTGCCGGAATCCGCCGCGGGCTTCACGCGGCGGCAGTTCGTACAGACCGCCGCGGCCGCGGGAATCGTGGCCAGCCTGCCCGCCTGGGCGCAGGAGCAGGCGGCGACGGCCCCCGCGGGCGAGAAGGCCGAGGAGCTTGCGGTGGCGATCATCGGTCCGGGCAGCCAGGGCCGGAACCTGATGAACAACTGCCTGAAGATCCCGGGCATCCGCTTCGTCGCGGTCTGCGACATCTGGGAGTACCACCAGAAGTACGCGGCGAACATTCTGAAGAAGTACGAGCAGATCGTGACCGTCTACGACGACTACCGCGAAATGCTCGACAAGGAGAAGCATCTCGACGCCGTGATCGTGGCGACGCCGGACTGGATGCACGCCGAGCAGAGCATCGCCTGCCTGAAGGCGGGCAAGCACGTGTACTGCGAGAAGGAGATGTCGAACACGCTCGCGGGGGCGCGGCAGATGGTGCTGGCGGCGCGCGAGACGGGCAAGCTGCTCCAGATCGGGCACCAGCGCCGCAGCAACCCGCGCTACTGGCACGCGATCAAGCTGATCGAGAACGACAAGGTGCTCGGCCGCATCACGCACTGCAACGGGCAGTGGAACCGGGCGCGGCTGTACGAGATCGGCTGGCCCGAGAACCAGGTGGTCGAGGCGGACACGCTCAAGCGCTTCGGGTACGAGTCGATGGAGCAGTTCCGCAACTGGCGCTGGTACCGGAAGTACTCCGGCGGACCGATGGCCGACCTGGGATCGCACCAGGTGGATGTGTTCAACTGGGTGCTCAAGGCCCGGCCCGCGTCGGTGATGGCCAGCGGCGGTCTGGACTACTACAACGAGCAGGCCGGCCGCGACTGGTACGACAACGTGATGGCGATCTTTGAGTACCACACCGAGAAAGGCCCGGTCCGCGCGTTCTACCAGGTGCTCAACACGACCAGCCACGGCGGCTTCTTCGAGTGCTTCATGGGCGACGAAGGCTCGATGGTGGTTTCGGAGGACAGCCGCCGGGGCGAGTTCTTCCGCGAGCAGGAGGCCAAGCGCCGCGAGTGGGAGGACGAGTCGGAAAAGATCGAGAAGATGGACCGCGAGGCGATCACGCTGAAGCTGGGCGAGACGCTGGCGCCGGACGGCTCGAAGGACCCCGAGGGCCAGCGGCTGCTCGAGGAGAGCAAGAAGGACGTGCACCAGCTCCACCTGGAGAACTTCTTCAACGCGATCCGCCACGGCACGCCGCTGAGCTGCCCGCCGGAGGTGGGCTACGAGACGGCGGTGTCGGTGTTGAAGGCCAACGACGCGGTGGAGAAGGGCTGCCGGGTGATGTACGAGGCGAGCGAATTTGCAGTTTAGCAGTTGGCAAGGTGCGTGTGGCGTGCGGAAGAAGCGGGCACAGCTTGAACGAATCACGCTGCGGGGCTTCCGATCGATTCGCGAGCTCGACGGTTTCGAGCTTAGGCCGCTGACGGTGCTGATTGGCGCGAACGGCGCTGGCAAGTCGAACTTTCTCGATTTCTTCAGGATTCTAGCGGCACTGGTTTCGGATCCGCCCCAGTTGCAACCACTCGTCGCCAAGCTCGGTTTCGCCAGCGCGATCCTCCACGACGGCCCGGCGGTAACGCCTCAGATCGACGCACAG
>CAYMXT010000413.1:0-1929 GCA_964394415.1 uncultured Planctomycetales bacterium | reverse complement strand
AAGCGGTGGCGTTGGGCCGGCTGACGAACCAGGACGGCGTGTTGGACGCGGCGATCGGCTTGGCGGCCAGCGGGGCCGTGCTCACACCGCTGGCGTTTCAGGCGTTGCCGCCGCAGGTAACGCTGGTCCAGCCCGCGCCGGGCCGAGCGACCGACGCGGCGGTGACGCAGATCGAGTTGCAGTTTTCCGAGGCCATGCAGGACGCGGGGCCGGCCGGCGAGCACTCGGTGACCAACCCGGCGGCCTACCGGCTGTACCTGGTGGGTGCGAACGGAGTGTTCGAGCGCGGCGGCGGCGACGATTGGCTGGTTCCGCTGGGGCCGGTCCGTTACCTGGCGGCGACGCATGAAGCCGTCCTCTCGTGGGATGGCGGCCCGCTGCCGGACGGAACGTACGTGTTGCTGGTCAGCGGCGACGACGCCCGCGAGACGCTGGTTGATTTGACGGGCAACCCGCTGGCCAACGGCGGCGGCGCGGCGTTCTTTTTCGCCGTCAACGTTTCCGGGCCGGTCGATCTGCACGCGGCCCATCTGGCAGGCGACGAAGGCCAGGCCGTGGCGTTGGTCGCTTCGTTCCGCAATCCGGGCAGCCCGGGCCCGCACACGGCTACGATCGATTGGGGCGACGGCAGTGTGGACACCGTCGTGCCGACCTTTAGCCAGTTGGTGACGGGAGCCGGCGGCTCCACCCTCGGTCCTGTTCCTGCCTCTGACGCACCTTCCTCGTTCCCTCCCGCCGTATACTTGTCTCCCATCTCCGGCTCCGTCGTCGCCAGCCACGTGTACGCGGGCGCCGGCCGCTATCCGGTGCGGCTGCAGGTGACGGACGAATCGCTCGTGCTGCCGCCGGCCGTGTTCGAGGTCGTCGCTCAGATCGGCAACGCGCCGCCCGTGCTGACGGTGCCGGCCGGAACCGTGCGTCACACGGGGCTGGAGGTGGCGTTGCAAGCCGGCACGTTTACCGATCCGGGCTTCTCGAATGCAGCGGCGGGCACGGCGGAATCGTTTACGGCCACGATCGATTGGGGCGACGGGACGGCGCCGGCAGCGGGCGCGGTGACGGTGTGGGCGGACTCCGCCAGCCGCTCGACCACCGGCGCGATCCATGGCAGTCACGCCTACGCGGCGGCGGGCACGTACCAAGTGACGGTGACGGTCGCCGATGACGGAGGCGGTGCCGACGCTCGGTCGTTCACGCTGCAGGTCCAAGCGGTGCAGGACACCCGGTTCTTCGTCGTCGACCGGAGCAGCCGGGCCACGTTCCTGTACGACGCTCAGTTCGCCGCTACGGGGATCTGGAGCCTGGCCCGCAGGAACTCGTCGCCGCGGGGCGTGGCCGCCAATCCGGCGGGCGACACGCTGTGGGTCGTCAACAGCAGCAGGGAGGTATTCGCCTACGACGCCGGCGGGACGCTGCTGGGCTCGTGGTGGGCCAACGGCGTGCGCCAGCCGCGCGACATCGCCACCGACGGCCGGCACGTGTGGATCGTCGACGACGCCCAGGACCGAGTGTTCTTCTACGCCGACGCGGCCACCTGGCGGGCGGGCAAGTGGAACCCGACCGGTTCGTTCGCTCTGCACCCGGACAATGCCATGCCCAGCGGGCTGACGACCGACGGGAACCTGCTCTGGGTCACCGACGCCCGCTTGGGCCGAAGCCGCGTGTTCGTGTACACGCTGGACGGCCAGCCGTTGGGGTCGTGGTTCCTGGATCCGGCCAACGGGCTGCCCCGCGGGATTACGCTGCAGCGGTCCACGGGGGATCTGTGGGTCGTGGATCGGCACGACGTCCAGGTGTACCGCTACGCCCAAGCCGCCACGCGGACCAGCGGCGGCCAGCTCGCGGACGGCGTGGTCGAGTTGGCTGCGGCCAATCGTCACCCGGAAGGCATCGCCGATCCGGTCACGCAGATCCAGATCGGCGATACCG
>CAYMXT010000412.1:0-1935 GCA_964394415.1 uncultured Planctomycetales bacterium | reverse complement strand
AAGCCCTGGATTGTCGCCGGGCAGCTCCTGAGCAGCGGCCAGGAGTTCTACATTTTCTACATCGACAACGCCGGGAGCGGGCTGGCGGACGGCTACGCCGTGCTCCGCTCGATCGACGGCGGACAGTGCTGGTCGCGCGACGACGTGCGTTTCGCGGATACCGGCGAGCGCGTCAAGGGCAACTTCAACGCGCAGCCGGCGGTGACCGGCGGCGGGCCTGTCTACGTGGCGTACGTCAAGAACGACAACATCCGTTTCTTGGTCGGGCAGGACGTCAACCCGAGCGATCCGCAGGATTTCGACTGCACCAACCCGAAAGACGTCGGCGTGCGGTTCCTGGCACTGTACGAACCGTCGCCGACGTATCCGCCCACGACGATGGTCTCCATTCCGCTGCACTCCCACGCGGACATTTCGCAGATGCTCCCGCGCGGCGGCGCCGGCGTGTCGCCGCAGCGCGTCATTCAGCTCGCGGCGGACCCCACCAATGCGAACCGGCTGTTCGTCGCGTATCACGACACGGCCACGCCGAGCCTGCTGGACAAGGACGTCAACGTCTACGTGCAGACCGTGACGCGCCAGGGGACGGGCTGGGTCGTGGGGCCGCGGGTGCTCGTGAACAACGACAGCACGACGTTCGAGAGCGACCAGTTCATGCCGGCGATGACGGTGGACGACAACGGGCTCGTCCACTTCATCTTCTACGACGATCGCGATCACACCGACGGTCCGGAGGATGATCTTCAGCCAGACGGTTGCGGGCCCAACCCGACGTGCCAGACGCCGAAGTTCGACGTCTATTACGCGTGGGCGCCCGTTAGCAATCTGGTTTTCGAAGACCACCCCGAGCGAAACCAGCGGCTCTTCCTGACGCAGAATCCCAACGACGAGCCGGCTCTGGACTTGGCACTCGAGATCTTTGAGATTCGTGACTACATCGGGATTTGCTGGTACGGCGATACTGTATGGACGGCGTATTCCGGGACATGGACCGGTGACTACGGGCCGCCGAATCCGAACAACGAGTCGATGCTCTGGTCCAGTCAGATCAACGTCCTGCCGTGATCGCGGGTCAGCACGTGAGGACTCGGACGCTAGTATGGCGAGCTGCTGGGCTGGTCGTTACTGCCAGCGCGTCCACTCCTGCGCTTGGCGACTGCCAGGTGGTGAAATTGGGCGACGATGCCGGAACCATGAACGACCGTTTTGGCTGGACGGTTGCGCTATGTGGGCGGGCGCTTATGATCGGCTCGCCGTGGCACGACCTCTATTACGACCTGTCCGGGGCGCTCTACATCTACACCGCTTGCGGCGGCACGTGGTTGCAGTCTCAAGCGCTGGCACTCCCGATGGGGCAGGGCGCAGGGTACGGCCGACCGCTCGCCTTGGCCGGAAACCAGACGCTCGTTGGGTCCACTGGCTGGATTCAAGTGATTGAGAATGCGGAAGGCACATGGATCGAGACGGCGATCTTGAGCCCGAGCGTTCCGATGGACTACGACGAGTTTGGAGATGTTGTCGCGCTTCAATCCGATTGCGCCGTGATTGGGTGCCCGGAAGCGAATGGACAGTTCGCCTCGACCGGTTTGACGATCGTATTCGAGCGCCAACCGGACGGCGGCTGGCTCGAAACCGACGTCCTGGCGGCAAGCGACGGACAGACCGGGGACTACTTCGGCGGCGCGCTGGCGATCTCCGGCGACACGCTCGTCGTCGGCGCCGCCCAGGACGACGACTTCGGCTTCACCTCCGGCGCGGCGTACGTCTTCGAGCGCCAGCCGGGCGGCTCCTGGCTCGAGAAAGCCAAGCTGCATGCGTCCGACGCCAGCAGCCTCGATTCGTTCGGGTCGGCGGTCGCCATCGACGGCGACACGATCGTAATCGGCGCACCCGACGCCGATGCGGCCACGCCCTCCGCCGGCGCGGCGACGGCGC
>CAYMXT010000411.1:0-1947 GCA_964394415.1 uncultured Planctomycetales bacterium | reverse complement strand
ATCGCTCCCTGCCGGTCGCGGCTCGGATTCGGCCGGTGCGGAGCCCGGCCGCTACACTCCGGCCGACATGGGGGTCGGCCGCTACACGGCGGGGACGAAGTTCCGAAGTACTTGACGCTCGCCGGGGCGGACGGCGGTTAGTACACTGGGCGAGTGTTCAGCGTGATCGCCCACGGCGTAGATCTCGTGCATTGCCCACGCGTGGCGCGGCTGTATCAAGAACATGGCGAGCGGTTTCTGCGGCGGCTCTACACGGAGCAGGAGCGCGAGTACTGCCTGAAGGCCGTCGATCCGGTGCCGCGGCTGGCGGCGCGGTTCGCCGCGAAGGAAGCGGTGATGAAGGTGCTCGGGACGGGGTGGCGCGGCGGGGTGGAATGGACGGACATCGAGACGCTCCCGGACCCGCTCGGCAAGCCGCTGGTGGCGCTGCACGGGGTCAGCGCGCGGCTGGCGGAGAGGCTGGGCATCGCGCGCGTCGTGGTGTCGCTGTCACATTGCGGGGAGTACGCAATCGCGTCGGCGCTGGGGCTGGGCGAGCCGTAGCGCCGCACGGATGGGCGGGGCGCTACGGCTCGGAGCGTGCGGAAGTCGGACGCGACGGACCGCACTCTGGCGGTCGCGGCTCGAATGGCGCTCGCCTGCGAGGCGCGTGTTCAGTGCGTCAGCAGCGCCACAAAGTCGTTGATGTCGTTGAAGTCCACCACACCATCGCCGTTGCAGTCGCCGTTCATGATGTTGCAGCCGGGGTAGGCCGTCGCATAACCGACCGGATCGCTGATCGCGAGCACGAAGGCGTTGATGTCAAGGAAGTCCACGACGCCGTCGCAATTCAGATCGCCCGGCAGCGACGGCGGGGTCGTCGGCGGGATCTCCAGCGTGCCGGAGCAGCCGGGGCTGAGCGAGTTCGTGCCGAAGATGATGCCGCCTTGCGTGACGGTATAGGCCGGGTCGAAGTAGATCTCCAGGCGGTCGCCGGCGAAGTTGATCTGGGCGCCATAGTGCGGGGCGCGCGGCGCGAGCCGCTGGAAGAGGGCCTGGCAGATGATCGGGCCGTCGGTCTGGAAGTTCAGTTCCTGTGCCGAGATCACCTCCGTCAACTCGCCGACATCCGTGACGATGCCCGCGGTGAAGATCGCCGGCTGGTGGCCGGAATCAAACGGCTCGAAGAAGCCCTGAAAGGCGGACTCGCCGCCGAGCGCGGCCGAACAGACCACGCGGTCCGAGGCTTCGCCCGTCGCACCGGGATCAAACCGCAGGCGGGCCGCGGCGGTCGTCGCGACGTGCAGCCTCAGGCCCGCCGGTCCGGCGTCGGTGACCGCCGCCGCGCCGTAGGTCTGCTGAAGGGCCGCCTTGATTAGATCGCGCTTTTCGGCCGCGGGTGTGCTCGGCGGAATGTCGGCGAAGACCGAGACCGACCCCCACGAACCGTCGGGGTTCCGCGTCTGGACGATGACCTCCACGGTCGCGGTCGCGGCGTTGGTCGAGTCGAAGAACCGCATGAAAAGGTCCGCCGCGCCCGCCAGCGGCGCGCCGAGGCCAAACACCGCCACGATCACCGTTGCTCCGCGCCCGGTTCGGGTCCGCAACATCTTCAGCTCCTGCGTAGTTGGCGGGCGCGGAGAACGGCCCCGTGCGCCGCACCGTGCGGCGTGTCAAACAGCCTGGTACTCGTTGGGAAGCGGGGCTTGTGCTTCGACGCCCGAGTTGGATTCGCCCGAATATAGACCTGGTAGCTCCAGGTTTGACGCGCGGGCGTGGGCGTTGGGTGGGCTGGCCCCGGACTTGCGTCCGGGGTTCGGATACGCACGCTTTATCCGAACCCACCACGCGAGTGGTGGGCCGTCGGCCAGCGTGGCCCCGGACTTGCGTCCGGGGTTCGGATACGCACGCCCTATCCGAACCCACCACGCGAGTGGTGGGCCGTCGGCCAGCGTGGCCCCGGACTTG
>CAYMXT010000410.1:1585-1956 GCA_964394415.1 uncultured Planctomycetales bacterium | reverse complement strand
ACTCGATTGCGCGCTCGAGCAGGTGATAGCGGTGCTGCGCGGCCTGGACAACCGCAAGGCAGTCTGACGTCGCCAGGACAAAGCGCCCCGTCCGGACCGACGGACCCGCACCGTCGGCCCTTACGCGGCCAGCACGCCAAATCTGCCGCCGGGGGCGGCAGGCGAACCCGAAAGGCTTGCGGTTGCAAGCCCGAGAACCTCGGCTGACAGCCGAATTGCGAGACAGGCTACCTATATGCGGCAGGACACCGCCGCACGGAGGACAACATGGTGCACCACGCATCAAACGATTCTGCGCCCACGACGTCGCTAGCTCGTATTGCGCGGCAATCGGTGGCCGCCCTCCTCGAACACGAGGGGCAGGAAGACGG
>CAYMXT010000410.1:0-1575 GCA_964394415.1 uncultured Planctomycetales bacterium | reverse complement strand
TGGTCAAGGACGTACAGCCCGGCCGCGGCTTCTCGGCGTTCGAATACGCCGTCAAGGAGCTGGGGCAGGGCCGGCAGGTATTGCGCACGACGTACTACCCGGGTCCGTTCGACCGACTCGCGGGATTACCGGACGAAATCTGGGATGTGTACCAGGTATGGGTAGGCTGGGAGGAAGCAGACTCGGCGGATGAAGAGACGTACGACAGTCCGCCACTGCAACTGCCAGCCGGCGCGTGCGGCTGGCGCTGCCATGCATGGGATGGGCCGCGACACTGGTACGCACGCTTCGACGACGCGGCTGCCGCGGAAGCGTTCGCGCTGTCCTTGCCTGCCCGCGCCGAAAATGAGCGAATTCCGCCACTGAAGCGCACCTGAACGGATTCGCGCCCCGCAAGCCATGCTTGCGGGGCCTTTTGCGCGGCCTTTTTCGCGGCGCCAAAGGCGGTGCATTGGGACAGTGGGTTAGCTAGACGCGAAATGACTTTGGACGGACTGTACTGGTCAGGCGCGGCGCTTGGAGCGTTGGCGCTGCTGCTGTGGTGGTGGCCACGGCGGCCACAACACGCACGTGTCGTCGCCGTCATCGACGGCGATACTCTGGAGGTCATGCTGGCCAATGGCCGCCGCGAGCTTGTGCGGCTGGCGGGCATCGATGCGCCGGATCTGTGCCAGCCGTACGGGCAGGAAGCGCTGCATTTTCTCAAACGGCTCGTAGGGTATCGCTGGATTACGGTGCGACTGGTCGGTCGTGACCGCTACGGCCGCAGGCTCGGGTTCGTCGCTAACGAAAGCGCCGACATTGCGGAAGCGCTGCTGCGGGCCGGATTGGCCTGGCCGTGCGAGTCAGAGCACGTCAACGTATTGCGGGCCTTTCGCTATCGGTTGGCGGCGCACAGCGCTTTGCTCGGCCAGCGCGGGTTGAGGCGGGCGGGCGCGTCCAAGCGCAAGCCCTGGCAGGCGGCCACACGGCGCATACGCTTTCTGGGCCACTGGGGCAGACGCCGCTAACCGAGCGGCTCTGGGTGCAGGTACTTCTGCCCAGGCGGCAGCGCCGCACAGCTTGCGCCGTGCCCGGGCATGTCGACGGCGCGCAAACGCACCGCCGTGCCGAAGACGACGGCAGCCAGCATCGAACCCGCGACCTGGCACGTGACGCGCACACCGACGACGGCGTTGGCTCCGCTACGTGCGGCTTCGGCGAGCACCTGCTCTGTGGCGGCGCCAATGGCGGCACGCTGAACGTTTTCCCAGCCGCCCGCACGGCCGCCAAGCTTGTCAACGACGCGCGCGAAGTAGTCGCGCACAAAGTTGGCGCCGACGATGGCCTGTCCGCTGACCAGACCCATGTACTCGACGATGCGAAAGCCTTGCGGCTCATCGACGGTGAACAGCGGACTCGAGTCCCGGTTGCCGAGCATGGCTCCTCCCGAAGGTGACGACCCGTCTAGCGAACCGATTGGCACGAAACACAGCCGGTTCGCAGCGACCCATGCCTGTATCGGGCCGGCAGTGCGCAGTCCGCGGCACGCGACGTGCAATGCCGTTTCAGGTGCCGGCGCTTTCCACGCGGTCC
>CAYMXT010000409.1:0-1971 GCA_964394415.1 uncultured Planctomycetales bacterium | reverse complement strand
CTTGCACTCCTCTTTGTCGGAGCAGGAGCCTCCGTCGGACTTGACTGGCTGGCACTGACCGAAATCACAGAATGCACCCGCGGCACACTCGGCTTTGTCGGCTCCGAAGTCGAGAGTCGATGCGCTGCCTTGGCCCTGGCCGCAGTCCTCGCCCACCGCCGGGACCTTGCAGGTGCCGAGCTGCTGGTCGGTGAAACCCACGCAAGTGGCTTCGCCGGCGCACTCGTAGGGCTGGGCGCAGGGCGCCCCGGCAGCCTGCTTGCCGACTACGAATGCGTCGCAGGCCGCGGCGCCGGGGAGCCCCGCACCGGCCTTGAACCCGCTCTGCATCGCCTGCTGCATGGCGCTGCTGCACTCGGAGGCCTTCTGGTAGTCGATGCTGGCGCGTCCGCTGGAAACGCTCTTGTCGAGCGTGCTGGTACAGCTCGCCGTGAGCAGCGGCAGGAACGCTCCGATGAAAGCGAAGTCCGGGCTCTGCTTGTCGGCCGCGGTGCACTTCTGATCGAAGTAGCCCACCATGAGTCCGACGGTCCCGTCGCAGACCTCCGCAGGGGTCGTGAGCGACGACCCGGGCCCGGATCCCGAGCCCGAATCCGACGAACAGCCCCAGAGGGTCCCAACGGCAAGGACGAGCGCGACACTCAGGGTTCTCATGCAGGGTGCTACGAGAGCGGCGTCTCCGAAATTCCCGTGAGGTCCACGCTTTGCCCCCCGTGGGGCCCGGGCCCCGTCTGCGAGCAGGCCGCGCAGCCCTCGGCATCGGTCTGCTCGTGAAGTATGCTGTCGGGGTTGCGGGGCGCGGGTCGGCGTCGTCGAGGTGAGGGTAACCAATGAAGCGTGTTCTCGGTGCCGGGGTTCTGTCTTTGGCAGTGGCGGCGGCTTGCGGCGGAAGCAGCGACAGCGGCGGCGGGTCGAGCGCCAGCGACTGCACCGGGGCCACGCAGGTGCTGTGTGAGCACATCAACGCGTGTTTCCCCGACTTGGTCCAGGCATTCTGGGGCAGCGTCGCCGAGTGTGCTTCGCGCTCCAAGCTGAGCTGCGAAGCGGATCTGGCGGCTCCGGGGGCCGCCACGACCCCGGCGCAGATCGGCGCCTGCGCCAGTGCCTACTCCAAACAATCCTGCGACCTGCTGTTCAGTGGGTCCGAGCCCGAGGAGTGCAACGTGCCCGGCACGCGCAACGACGGAGAGCCGTGCGGGGTCGACACCCAGTGCAAGAGCACGAACTGCAAGATCAACAGCGGCGAGTGCGGTGCCTGCGCCCCGAGAGTGGCAGCCGGGGGCAGTTGCGACGTCGACGACGACTGCGACGCTAACTTGACCTGCGCCAACGGCGTCTGCGCGACGCCCGTGCCCGCGGGGGGCGCGTGCGCGACCACGGATCAATGCCTGAGGTCCTTGCTGTGCAAAAACGGAACCTGCGCCAAGGGCGGGGCCGCGGGCGCGCCCTGCGAGCCGCAGCAGCAGGGCTGCGCTTCCTTCCAGGGGCTGTACTGCGATCCGGAGAGCAAGGTCTGCGCGGCGGCCTCGTGGGCAAAGGTGGGGGAGGCCTGCGGGCTCGTCGGTGGGAAGTACGTCGCGTGTCAGCAAAGCAACTGCTACAACGGCACCTGTGCCGAGTACGCGGCTGATGGGGCCGCGTGCAACGACGAAACCGGCCCGGACTGCCTGCAGCCTGCGAGCTGCGTGAACGGGACGTGCAAGTTGCCTTCGGCGGCGAGCTGCGGGTGAGAGCGGATCGCCCCGAGCTGGGTCCCGCGCGCGAGCAGCGGCGGCGCGCGAGGGCGCCCCGTCCAGCCCGCGGCAACTGGGTGGACGGCAGGCACCCTCCGCTGCCCTTCCGCCCCGAATTGATCGCGGCCGACGCGAAGAGCTGACAAACGCCGGCGCCCGAGCGAACGCTCACGCGCTCGGCGCCGTCCACGGGTCGGCGGCGATCAGCGCGTCGGCGGCGTTGCGCAGCGGCGTGGAG
>CAYMXT010000408.1:0-1988 GCA_964394415.1 uncultured Planctomycetales bacterium | reverse complement strand
CAAGGTCTATCAGATCGTCGGCGTGCTGGCCGATCAGGATTCGGGCCGTGAGTTCATCACGTTTGCCGTCGGCGAAGGCGTCAATCCGGGCGGCGGCTGAGTTCGCGGGCCTGTGGCGCGGGCAGACCGTCGTATGTCTCGCGAGCGGCCCGTCGCTCACGCCAGGCGATGTGGCAACGGTGCAGATGTCCGGGCATGTGGTCATTGCAGTCAATTGCACGTTCCGCGTTGCGCCGTGGGCGGCGGTGCTGTACGCGATGGATCGCGGGTTCTGGCAGCACTATCTGCCGGAGATCGAACGCACGTTCTCTGGTGCGCGTGTGGGTATGCACCTGATGCCGGCCCGTTACCGTTTGGCTACGATGAAGGGCGTGTCTGGGTTTCGTCCGTACAACAACTCTGGCGCCGGCGCGATCAGTCTGGCGCAGTACGGTGGTGCGTCGCGCGTCTTGATGCTCGGCTACGACCTACAGCATACGGGCGGGCGGGCGCATCATCATGCGGACCATCCTAGACCACTCGGCAACGCGCGTCAGACATCCGTGGACAGGTGGTTGGTGCGCTTCGGTGAGTTGCGCACGCGGCTTGATGCCGCAGGGGTGGAGTACGTCAACTGTTCTCGCGCCACCGCACTGGACTGGCCGCGTATGACGATCGAGGAGGCGTTGCGTGCGCGAGGCTGAGGAACGCGCGAAGTATCAGCAGATATGGAATCTGCCGGAGTACCGGGAGCGCTCCCCGGGGCTGCGGCACCTCCCAGACGCACTCCGCGTGCTGCGCGCGTCGCGGGGGGCGAGCGTCACGGACTGGGGGTGCGGAACGGGGGCGGCAGCCGAGGCGCTTTCAGCGCTCGGGTTTATCGTTCGTTGCGTGGACATCGCGGATAACGCGTACGGCGGCGCGCTGCCGTTCGTGCGCGCGTGCCTGTGGGATCTGCCGCCTGATCTGGGGCGGACGGACTACGGGTACTGCGCCGACGTGATGGAACATTTGCCGCCTGAGCATGTCGAGGCGGCGTTGCAGGGCATCGCCAAGCGCACGCGCCAGGCGTGCTATTTTCAAATCGCGCTGTTTGACGACCACTTTGGTTCGCAGATCGGGGACACGTTGCACCTGTCAGTATTCCCACCGGCATGGTGGCGCAGGCGGCTGATGCGGTACTTCCGCATCGTGCGTTGCCGCACTGTTCGCGGACGGCACCTGTTTGCGGTCGCGCGGCCGTGACGGAGTGGATGCGTTGGAGTGGACAGACGGTGGTCGTGCTGGCCAGCGGCCCGAGCATGACCGCGGCCGATGCGGAGTACGTGCGCGGCAAGGCTCGAGTTATGACGGTCAACAGCACGTGGCGGCTCGCCCCGTGGGCGGACGCGCACTACACCAACGACCATGATCTTCTCGCTGCTCAGTTGTCTGAAATGGCGCAGCACGCACGGGGCGAGATCTGGTGCGGCCACCCGACGTGGCGCCATGTCGGCGTGCGATCCATTCCGTATGACAAGCGGGTGCGGGGCGTATCGCGGGTTCCCGGCGTGCTGGCGTGGGGAGGAAACAGCGGGTATGCGGCGATGAACCTCGCGCTCCAGTTCGGCGCGGCACAGATCGTCATGCTGGGCTTCGACCAGTCAGCCGCCGCAGGTGCGCACTGGCACGGCGAGCACCCGGATGAGTACCGAAAGGCGTTCAACTGGCCGATGTGGTCTGAGCGGTTTGCGGAGGCGGCTCGGGATTATGTTCGGCTTGGCGTGGACGTGGTGAATTGCTCGCGCCACACGTCGCTGGCTTGTTTTCGGATGGCGGATCTGGAATCCGTGCTATGACGCTGCAACTGCTCACCGCCACAGGCTGCCGTCCGGCCGCGTGGGCGCTGTGTGAGCGATGGATGGCGCGGCAGACCTATGCTGGTGCTGTGCGGTGGGTCATTGTCGATGATGGAGTCGAGCCGCAGCCGGTCACGTTTGGCCGGCCTGGTTGGGACGTGATTATTATTC
>CAYMXT010000407.1:209-1992 GCA_964394415.1 uncultured Planctomycetales bacterium | reverse complement strand
GGACGACCAAGCGACTGCGCTGGCCGTTGACGCGGACGGAAACGTGTACGTGACGGGCTCTAGCTGGGGCAGCGGCACAGCGGACGACGACTACGCCACCATCAAGTACAACGCGGCCGGCGTCCAGCAGTGGGTGGCGCGCTATAACGGCCCGTACCACGGCGACGACCGGGCGACGGCGATCGCTTTGGACGGCGCTGGCAACGTCTGCGTGACGGGCTACAGCTATACCAGCGTCTGGCATGGTCCGGACTACGCGACAATCAAGTACGACGCCGCCGGCGTGCAGCAGTGGGCGGCGCGCTATGACGGCCCCGGCGGCGACAGTGACCACGCCACCGCCATCGCCTTGGACGGGGCGGGCAACGTCTATGTGACGGGCGACAGCCGTGCCAGCATCGCGCATGGTCAGGACTACGCGACAATCAAGTATGACGGCGGGTATACCGCGACCGGCGCGTGCTGCTACGCGGACTACACGTGCGCCATCACGTCACAGGCGGGTTGCACCGGCACGTGGCTCGGTGCAAACACGACCTGCGACCAGTGCCCGCAGCCGCCGACCGGAGCTTGCTGCTACCCGGATTACACCTGCGCGATCACGACACAGACGGATTGCACCGGCAACTGGCTGGGCGCGGACACGACGTGCGACCAGTGCCCGCAACCAACCGGCGCGTGCTGCTTCGCCGATGGAACCTGTGCGGAACTGACGGAAGCGGACTGCGCCCTCTACCAAGGCACGTATTGGGGCAACTTCAGCACGTGCGATCCGAACCCCTGCCCGCAGCCAACCGGCGCGTGCTGCTTCGCCGATGGAACCTGTGCGGAGCTGACGGAAGCGGACTGCGCCCTCTACCAAGGCACGTATTGGGGTAACTTCACCACGTGTGATCCGAACCCCTGCCCGCAGCCGACGGGCGCATGCTGCTACGCGGACTACACTTGCGCAATCACCACCTGGGCGGATTGCACGGGTACGTGGCTGGGTGCGGACACGACCTGCGACGAGTGCCCGCCGCCGGCGGTGGACGGCGCATGCTGCGAAGGGTACGACTGCACGCTGCTGACGGAGGCTGAGTGCATCGCGAACAATGGCGTCTACATGGGCGACAACGTCCCTTGCACGCCGTACATCTGCTCCTGCCCCGGCGACGCCAACTGCGACGGCGAGGTTGATTTCAACGACATCAACCCGTTCGTGGCGGCCATCTCGGGCGGCACGCCGTGCAACTTCGGCAACTGCGACCTGAACAGCGATGGCGTGATTGACTTCGGCGACATCAACCCGTTTGTGGCCGTGATGAGCGGCGGGCAGGGTTGTCCGTAGATCGACCGGTCGGAGTGGGAAGAAGCAACCGCCGCGCAGCGCGGGCCGCCGCCACCGGGGCGGCCCGGCTGCCGGCGGGAGATTGGATGGCACAATGGCGTGGAACATGGCTCCCGTTCCCCGCCGCTCACAGACGAATTGTCCGTGCTCCAAGCGACGCGGTCCCGGCGCGCCGGGATTCGCGGTTTCCGGGACTGCGCGGCCCAACGGGCGCCGCGAGTGCCGTGGCAAACGTCTCTCTCTCGCTCCCCACCGGCTGCCCTCCCCCTCCGGCCGGTGGGTTTCTCCGGCAGCCGCCGGACCCGCCGGCGGCTGCACTCTCCTCCCAATTCCGCCGTCCCTCTGGGCGGGGTTGGTCAGGCGCCCGGCGCGCTCCCTCCCGCCGGGCGCCGTTCGTTTGAGACGGGTGTCCGAACTCGCTAGGGCAGTGGCACCCAAGGGCTGTCGGCTTGC
>CAYMXT010000407.1:0-109 GCA_964394415.1 uncultured Planctomycetales bacterium | reverse complement strand
ACGCTCTGAGACGACGGCCCCGGACTTGCGTCCGGGGTTCGGATAGTCGGCCGGTGAGACGGGTGTCCGAACTCGCTAGGGCAGTGGCACCCAAGGGCTGTCGGCTTGC
>CAYMXT010000406.1:0-1993 GCA_964394415.1 uncultured Planctomycetales bacterium | reverse complement strand
GGTCGGCCCGGGTGGTGGCGCAGTGGTGACCAATACCGGGGTGCTCGGCGTCGCGGGCGCCGGCAGCCGGCTGTTAGCCACGCAGGTCCTGCTGCGCGAGGCTGGCCAGCTCGCGATCTCGAGCGGCGGCTCGGTCGATGTCACGGCCGGTCTGTCCGCCGGCTCCTCCGGAGCCGGGGTCGCGACGATTGTGCTGGACCGCGGCAATCTGCGCGTCGATGGCGGCTCGTTGACCGTGGGCGCGGACGGCCCTGCCAGCCTGAACGCCACGCAGTCGTCGATTGCCGTCGGCCATGGCGAGGCCCAGCTCCTGCATGTCGGAGCGCAAGGCAGCGTGCGCATGACCGGTGGAGTACTCGGGCCGGTCGGTGCCGACAACCTGTTGCGCGTGAACGTTGCTGCCGGCGGGCTGCTGCAGCTCGGGAACGTCACCCTGGATCGGGTCGACTCTTTGGACGTGGCAGGCCGCATCGAATGGCTTGGCCAGGATGGGGGCGTCTTCGCGAGCGGGTCGCAGCGGCCGCGCCTGACGATTGCCAACGGCGGGTCCCTGGTGGTGGACATGGGCCCTGCGCAGCCCGGCTTCCCCAATGGCCAATGGTTCGCCCCCGAAATAGTCAACTTCGGCAGCTGGCGCAAGGTCGCGACTGGCTCCGGAGTGGTTTCGGGCCGTGCGAACTTCGACGGTCCGGTCACGCAGGCCGGCACGCTCGACGTCGAGGACGGTGTTCTGTGGCTTGGCGGCGGGTCGAGCGGCACCGGTACCACACGCGTCGCGGCTCCTGGGTGGCTGGTCCTGCACCCGGCCGACTCACGGGCCGGCACCGAGACCCGATACGACTGGAACGGTCCGTTCAGCAACAACGGGACGGTGATCGCGCGGAGCAACCTGGCGGACACGACCGCGGTGGCGCGCTTCACCGCCAGTGGCTCGCACAGCGGGAGTTTTTCAGTAATCGGGAACGCCACCCTGAGCTTCGCTGGTGGCGTTCATGCATTTTCGGAATCCGCCGCAGGGGGCGGCGGTATTGTTGGCGTCCATGCCACTTCGGGGGGCAGCGTCGAGTTCAGCGGTGCGAATGTCGAATTTGGGGGCGGGAGCGTGTTGTGGGCCAGCCCGCTGGCGAGCCCGGAGTTCGCCCGGATGCGATTCCTGGGCGGTACCGTCCGGATGCTCGCGGGCAGCAGCATCAATCTCCCGAATGCATTCGCGATCGAGGGCAGCGACCTGATGTTGTCCACCGGCTCGTTCCACAACTACGGTCGCGACATTGCCCTGCGCAGCGGCGCCTTCGGCGGCAGCGACCTGTTCGTGCAGACCGCCGGCCGTTTCGACTGGAGCGGCGGTCGGTTGTATGGGCCGGAAGGCATGATGCTGAACAACCCGGTGACGCTTTCCATCGATGGGCCGGGGCTCAAGCAACTCGATCGCCGCCTGGTCGTCAACGGACCGGCCACGTGGAGCGGGGGCGATGTGGTCGGTACGGGTACCCTGGCCTTGTCGGGTCTGTCGTCGTTCACCGGCGCGGCAGCGCGGGTGTTCGACCCGGCGGTCGAGGCGCGCGGTCCGTTTGTTTCGCGCGTCGAGGGCGGGGGCGTGGCGCTGTATCGCGGCCGTTTCGATGTCCTTGGTGGAACGCTGGCGATCGAACGCGGCGTAATGCGGCTCTCCGGCGGTGGCAGCAGCGACGCAGGCTTCGACGTCGGCTCTGGCGCCACCCTGGCGTTCTCCGGCGGCGATTTCGTGTTCGACGGCACGACCGCACGCCTCGAGGGTGGCGGCAGCGCGTCGTTTGAAGGCGGTCGCGTGTTGCTGCGCAACGGGGCGCGGTTCGGAGGCCTCGCGGCAGAGCGCTTCGTCGGTGGCACGCTCGAGCTTGGCGCCGGCAGCCATTACAGCTTCAACGACGGGCTACGCATCGAGGCTGGCGCGCTGCTGGTGAGCACCGGCACGGGCAGTTTCACGCTGCCACGCGGCAGCGTGCTGCAATCT
>CAYMXT010000405.1:0-2004 GCA_964394415.1 uncultured Planctomycetales bacterium | reverse complement strand
CTGTGTCGTGTAGCACAGACGATTCGTCTGTGCATGGTGTTAGTCTTCTGGATGACCTGCGAAACATCTTCGCCGAGCCGACCCGCCGCGACGTGCTCCGCTGGAGCGCGGCGTGCGGGGCGGTGTGTGCGCTGGCGACGCGACGACTCTGGGCCCAGGACGCCGCGGGTTCCAACGAGCTGCCCGGCCTGCGTCTGCCCGGCGTCGCCCGCCACGAGGCGCTGTTCTGGGAATCCGTCGCCGAGCAGCGGGTGAAGTGTTCGCTCTGCCCGCGCGAGTGCGACGTCGCCGACGAAGAGCGCGGTTACTGCGGCGTGCGCGAGAATGTCGGCGGCCGCTACCAGACGCTCGTTTACGGGGCGCTTTGCTCCGCCAACGTCGATCCGATTGAGAAGAAACCGCTCTTCCACTATTTGCCCGGCACGACCGCCTTCTCGATCGCGACCGCCGGCTGCAACATTGAATGCAAGTTCTGCCAAAACTGGCAGATCAGCCAGTTCCGTCCGGAACAGGTCGAGAGCACCGTCATTGCGCCCGAGAGGCTCGTCGCGGCGTGCAAGGCCCGGCAAGCGCCGACGATCGCGTACACGTACTCCGAGCCGGTTATTTTCTATGAGTACATGCACGACGCCGCAACCGTCGCGCGGGCGCAGGGCATCGGCAGCGTGATGATCTCGAACGGGTACATTCAGGAGAAGCCGCTGCGCCAGCTCTGCCGCCAGCTCACCGGCGTGAAGATCGACTTCAAAGCGTTTACGGAGAAGTTCTACCGTGAGCAGTGTGCGGCGGAGCTGAAGCCGGTGCTGGCGACGCTCGAGTGCCTGAAGGACATCGGCATCTGGTTCGAGATCGTCGTGCTCATCATCCCGACGCTGAACGACGCGGCGGACGAGGTGCGGCAGATGAGCCGGTGGGTCGTGCAGCACCTGGGGCCGGATGTGCCGCTGCACTTCACGCGGTTTCACCCGACGTATCGCGTAACGAACCTGCCGGCGACGCCGGTAGCGACGCTGGAGACATGCCGGAAGATCGCGCTCGACGCCGGCGTGCGTTACGTCTACGCGGGCAACGTGCCCATGCATCCCGGCGAGAACACGTACTGCCACCATTGTCACAACGAGCTGATCCGGCGGGTCGGTTTCAAGGTCGCGGCCAACCACCTGAAGGGCGGTCGCTGCCCGAAGTGCGACACGGCGATTCCGGGCGTTTGGACACAGGCGCAGGCGTTGGGCTTCAAGCCGCGGGCGGTGTGAACGAACCACGTGCGCGTGCCGGAGCCGACCCGCACCGTCTGGCGAGCTCTCGGGTGTGTGCCCCGTTTGGCCGGCGTGACCTGCGGCGCGCGCGGACGACGGCCGGCGCCGATCTGAGAATGCGCAACATGCAGGTTTGGTTACGTCTCTGCGGGAAACGACTTACGCGCCTCTTCCGACGGGCAAACGAGTTACGTGCAACGCAAGTTTGGGCAAGAAGTTACGCAAGTGCGGAGTTCTGTGCTCATGACCCGGAGGGGTCGGCGTCGTTCCCCGGGGCGCGAGGACCTGTGGGGGGACCTCCGAGTTCTGCCAGGGCACGTTGATAGGTTCCGCGGAGCACGCTCGCGTCCGCCGGGCAGAGTGCTACGGCCTGGTTCAACGCCTGCACAGCTCGCGCTACGTCGCCCGACTCGCGGTGCGCCAGCCCCAGGTAGTAGTGTGCAGAGTGATCGCTTGGACTCTGCGCGACCGCGCGGACGGCGATTGCGACCGCTGTCGCCGCGTCGCGCAGGTCCGCCGGTTCGATCGTCAACAACTCGCGCGCGTACGTGCAGAGTTGGTACACATCCGCATCGGGCCGCGCGGCGAGCTTGCGCCGGCCCTCCAGGAGTTCTCCGGCGAGTACGCGGGCTTCCTCCGTCTTGCCCTGGCCGAGCAACGCCCGCACCAGGCCACGCAAGCTCCACAGCGTCGCGCCGCTCTCCGCGCCCTCCCGCCGCCGCTTCACGTCCAAGGCCTGGCGGTGGAG
>CAYMXT010000404.1:0-2015 GCA_964394415.1 uncultured Planctomycetales bacterium | reverse complement strand
TTGTCCGCGAGCTTGCGCACGCGGCTCGGACCGGCGCCGCCCATTCGCGCACCTCCATTTAGTGATCGCCGGCCCTGGCCACCGCTGGCAAGTGACGCTCGATGGCCGCCCGCAGGTTCTCGCCGCGCAAGTTTGCGTCGGTCGCCAGGAGCGCGCCCGTCCGCCCGTCGATCAGAAACGCGGCGGGAATCCCGCTGACGCCGAACGTCTCCGGGAGCGTCGTGCCGCCGGCGTAGACCTGCGGCCAGGCCAGCTTCTGGTCGCGGCAGAATTGCCGGACGCGCTCGGCACTGATTCCCTGCGTGTTGTCCAGCGTAATGCCGATGACCTCAAAGCCGCGGTCGCGGAATTGCTCGTACGCGGCAGCTACGTTGGGCAACTCCGCCTTGCACGGTCCACACCACGTGGCCCAGAAATCCAGCAGCACGAGCTTGCCGCGGTAGTCGGCGGGGAAGTTGAGCGGTTGACCGGCCAGCGTGGTGGCCGAGAAATCCGCGGCACGCTCGCCAACGGCGGGTGGGCGGCCCGGACCGGACCGCGTGACGCCGGTCCCTCACCGCCCGCCGAACGTGCCGCGCAGTTGCAGGGCGACGACGCCGATCAGGGCTACGATGAACACGGTGGGCCAGCCGATCTTCATGCTCGGGCTCCTTGGGGGCACGTCTCAGAACGCCGCCGCGGGAATTCTATTCGCCCCGGCCCGTATTTCGTACAATGCGGTTTTCGGCCGCGGACCCGGCCGACAGGGTGCAACATGGCGCTACGTGTATTCAACACGCTCGGCCGGCGACTGGAGGAGTTCGTCCCGCAAGACCCCCCGCGGGTCGGGATGTACGTTTGCGGCCCGACCGTTTACGGACACAGCCACCTCGGCCACGCCAAGAGCTACGTCAGCTTCGACGCGATTCTCCGCTGGCTGCGGCTGTCCGGCTACGTCGTCAACTACGTCCAGAACATCACCGACGTCGGACACATGACCGACAACGACGAGGACGCCGGCGAGGACAAGCTGATCGCCGAGGGTCGGCGGCGCGGGTTGCACCCGATGGCGGTCGCCGAGTTCTTCACACGCAGCTACTTCGAGGACATGGACGCGCTCAACCTGCTGCGCCCGGACATCAGCCCGCGGGCCAGCGGCCACATCCCTGAGCAGATCGAATGCACGCGCGAGCTACTCGCCAGGGGTCATGCGTACGAGGCCAACGGCTCGGTCTATTTCGACGTCGGCTCGTTCGCGACGTACGGCCGGCTGAGCGGGCGGACCGTCGCCGAGCTGGAGGCCGGGGCGCGGGTCGAGGTAAACGCGGAGAAGCGCCACCCGGCCGATTTCGCGTTGTGGAAGCGGGCGGAGCCGGGGCACATCATGCGTTGGCCGAGTCCCTGGGGCGAAGGCTTCCCCGGCTGGCACCTCGAATGCTCCGTGATGAGCCAGAAGTACATCGGGGACACCCTCGACATCCACGGCGGCGGCCTGGAGAACCAGTTCCCCCACCACGAATGCGAGATCGCCCAGGGTGAGTGCATGACCAGCCGGCCGTTCTGCCGCTACTGGCTGCACAACAACATGGTGACCCTGGACGGCCAGAAGATGGGCAAGAGCCTGGGCAATTCGGTGTACCTGAAGGACCTCTTCCACACGACCGAGCCGTTGCGCGACCGGGTGGGGAATGTGCTGGTCGAAAAGTGCTTCGAGCCCGCCGTGATCCGCCATTTCATCCTGACCAGCCACTACCGCGCCCCGCTCGATTTCTCGAACGAGGCCCTGAAGGCCGCCGAGACGGGTTCCTACAAACTCCGCGACGCGGTCCGCGATTTGGCCAAAGCCGCCGGCGTATCCGAATCAGAACGCGCAGCGCAAGCAAGCCCGGCATCAGAACGCGCAGCGCAAGCAAGCGCGCCGTCAGAACGCGCAGCGCAAGCAAGCCCGCCGTCAGAACGCGCAGCGCAAGCAAGCGCGCCATCAGAACGCGCAGCGCAAGCAAGCCCGCCGTCAGAACGCGCAGCGCAAGCAAGCG
>CAYMXT010000403.1:0-2026 GCA_964394415.1 uncultured Planctomycetales bacterium | reverse complement strand
CGAGGCGATGCGCCCCGAGCCGCCCGCTTCATTTCGCCCGGCCCTGCTCGAACGAGGTGTCGCGCAGGGCCCAGAATTCCGTTGCTGCCGGACGCCTCTGGCCTCCCCCTTTCGCGAGCGAACGCGCTCCGGCGGCGAGCAGGTGGCGGATCGAGTCGTGCCGCGGCTGCGCGCTGCCGACCATGTACCGCTTGCCGAGGCCCTCGGCCTTGATCGCAAGGTCCTTGCTCATATGATGTCCGCGAACGACCGTTCACTGCTCCGGAAGAACACCAGGCCCGGCACCATCAGGACGACGATGAACGCCGCGCTCGCACCGAGCGCGAACAGGTCGACGTTGCCCTTGCCGAGCAGCGACCAGCGGAAGGCCTCGATGATGCCGACCATCGGGTTCAGGCTGTACAGCGCCCGCCACTGTTCCGGCACCATGCTGAGCGGATAGACGACCGGCGTCGCGTACATCCACAGCTGCAGCAGGAACGGAATCGTGTGCGTGACGTCGCGGAAGTGGACGTTGATCGGCGCCATCCACAAGCCTATGGACAGCGACAGGGCCATCGTCATCAGCAGCAGCGGAATCAGCCCGAGCAGGTTCCAGGTGGGCGCGACGCCGTACCAGAGCATGATGGCGACGAACGCCACCAGGGACACCGCGAAGTCGACCAGCGGCGACAGGATGTTCGCGATCGGAATGATCAGGCGCGGAAAGTAGATCTTGCGCACGAGATTGGCGTCCCCGACCAGGCCGAGCGAACTGCGCCTGGCAGCCTCCGAGAAGTAGGTCCACGGCAACACCGCCGCAAAGGCGAACACGGCGTACGGGAACCCGTCGGACGGCACCTTCGCGAACATGCCGAACACCGCGGTGAAGATCAGCACGGCGAACAACGGCTGGACAATGGCCCACAGCGCTCCGAGCGCCGCCTGCGCGTAGCGGACCTTGAGGTCGCGCCAGACCAGGAAGTACAGCAGTTCCCGGTGCTTCCACACCGCGGCCAGGTCGATGTCGAACCAACCCTCGCGCGGCCGAATGACAACGGGGGCGCGCTTCGCGTGCATCCCCAATCCTGTCGTTGAGTCCAAAGTCATTCCCGTGCTCGGTTCGAAGTTCTGATCATACGGCCCCCGTCGCCGGGTGCGCGCGGACTTTTGCCACCATGCAACAGACCCTGACGAACGGCCTGCACGTTTCGATCGGCGTCCGCGCGAACGTCCGGCTCATCCCAGGCCGGTCACCACCAGCGGACCGAGGCGGTCGACGGCGAAGCGCGGCAGCCGCCGCCACAGGGCGATCGCCGCCCGGTACTTCGGGTTCATCGGGTTGTTCTCGGGTACTCCACCCGACGACAGGTGGGGATACTCGTAGTGGAGCTGAAGGGGCTCGAACCCCCAGAGCTTCTTGAACTGGAAGGACCCGGTCCCGGCCTTGCTGCGGCCGAAATCGAAACGGGTGCAGCCCCGCCCGGCGGCGTGCTTCATCAACGACCAGTACTTGAAATCGTTGGCGTTGGTCTCGCGCGCGGCATCGACTTCGCCGGCGAAGTACGCCAGCACCTCGCCGGCATGATAGAAGTTCAGGATCGCGCTCAGGTCGCGCCCCGAGGCGTCGGTCACGAACAGGATGTCGCAATCGTCGGGAAACGTCTCGACCAGGGTCCTGAAGAATCGCCTCGCCAGCGCTGGCGTCCCGTGTGCGCGCGCGTTCTCGGCGTACAGTTCGAAGAAGCGTTCCGCGTCACGGTTCACCGTCGCACCGAGCCCCAGCGAAACCGCCCGTCGCACCACGTTGCGCCGCTTCTGGGGAATGCCCTTCATCGATTCGAGACCGGCGGGGATCGGGCCGCGGAACGTGAAGTAGAGCTCCTGCTTCGGCGCCGACTCCGACAGCGGGCGCAGCCCGCGCAATTCGACCCGCTGCGCCCCGATCCGGCGTGCCAGCGACACGGCCTCGTCGACCAACGCCTGCCCCACCGCGGGCGGTGCCGCCAACGGCCCGGCGTAGGAACAGAACGGCAGGCTGGTCAGG
>CAYMXT010000402.1:0-2040 GCA_964394415.1 uncultured Planctomycetales bacterium | reverse complement strand
ACCGCGCGGAAGCTCTGCGAACAGCAGCTGCTCGTCGCCGTCAGGTTCCCCTTCAACTCCAGCAGACCATCGGTCATCCACGTGTCACCGAGGTCACCGCCGGGATTGGAGTCGTAGTTCCCGTTCACCGTGAAGTGCGCCGCGGACAGCACCATCTTCACGCGCGAACCGGAGTACATCCCGTAGTTACCCGTGACCGTGAGCTCCTTCCCTTCCAGGTCGAGCACCGCACTGCTGTGCGTCGTCAGGTTGGTCGGCAGCGTCACGGCCGCCTGCGGCAACGTCACCGTCATCGCGCCGGCGATCTGCACCTCCCCGGGCCCGACGCCGGCGATAAGCGGGAAGATCGCGCCGCCGCCGTTGAGCTGCGTATAACCGAGCCCGCTCAGGTCGCTCCCGGCGCTCGTCGTCAGCTGGCCGCCATGGTAGATCGTGCCGCCCGCCACCTTCGACGTGCCCGTCACCGTCACCGCGCCGTGCACCCGCATGTTGTTCGCGAGCGTCACGGTGTTGTTGCCCGTGAACTCCACGTTGCCGAAGGTGCTCCGGCTCCAGTTGTCGGTGTAGTAGAAGTTCACCGTCTGCGGCGCGCTCCCGCTGAAGCGCGTCACGTGCGCCCCCACCGCGCGGAAGCTCTGCGAACAGCAGCTGCTCGTCGCCGTGAGGTCCCCCTTCAGTTCGAGCAGGCCGTCGGTCATCCACGTGTCGCCGACATCGCCACCGGGATTCGCGTCGAACGTGCCATGCACGGTGAAGCGCGCCGGAGCATTGACCATGCGCACGCGCGAACTCGAGTACATCCCGAAGTTGCCGGTGACCGTGAGTTCCTTCCCTTCCAGGTCGAGCACCGCACTGCTGTGCGTCGTCAGGTTCGTCGGCAGCGTCACGGCCGCCTGCGGCAATGTCACCGTCATCGCGCCCGCGATTTGCACTTCGCCGGGACCGATACCCCCAATGAGCGGGAAGACTGCGCCGCCACCGTTGAGTTGCGTATATCCGAGACCGCTCAGATCAGTGCTCGCTCCGGCGGTCAACTGCCCGCCATGGTAGATCGTGCCGCCCGCCACCTTCGACGTGCCCGTCACCGTCACCGCGCCGTGCACCCGCATGTTGTTCGCGAGCGTCACGGTGTTGTTGCCCGTGAACTCCACGTTGCCGAAGGTGCTCCGGCTCCAGTTGTCGGTGTAGTAGAAGTTCACCGTCTGCGGCGCGCTCCCGCTGAAGCGCGTCACGTGCGCCCCCACCGCGCGGAAGCTCTGCGAACAGCAGCTGCTCGTCGCCGTCAGGTTCCCCTTCAGCTCCAGCACGCCGTCGGTCATCCACGTGTCACCGATGTCACCGCCCGGGTTCGAGTCGTAGTTACCGTTGACGGTCAGGTGCCCGCCGGCGGCGATCATCTTGATGCGCGCGCCGCCATACACACCGACGTTGCCGGTCACCGTCACGTTCGCCGTGCCGACGTCGAAGACCGATCCACCCTGCACCGTGAGACCGCCGGCGATCGTCGCCGCTCCCTCGGGCGTCACCGTCGCGCCGCAGTCGACGACCATCGTGACGCTCGCGCCGGCGAAGGGGTGCGATCCGCCGCAGAAGTACACGTGCCCGGTGGACGCGCTCATCGTTGCGCCCGTCGCCCGCAGTGCGCCGCTCAGCGCCAGCTGCGACACCCCGACGTCGAGCGTCGCGCCTGCGGCGAGCGTGAGGTCTGCGACGCTCACATTGCCGCCCAGCGCCGGGTTGAATGGCTGCCCCGCGGGAATGAACACCTTGTTCCCTGAGCCCGGCACGACTGCCGGGCTCCAGTTCGCTGCGGTGGCCCAACTCGCACTCGTCGAACCGTTCCAGATGGCGTCCGCCCCCGCCGGAATCGACAGTGCACTGAACAACACCTGCGCCGTGGCGCAACTCGGCAGGCACGCCTTCACCGTGTCGGCGCCCGGCGGGCCGAGTGTCAGTGCGAAGCTGGCGCGTCCATTCGCGTCGGTTGTCACGCTCTGGGTGGCTGGCGAACCACCCCCCGCAATGGCCGCGAAGCCGATA
>CAYMXT010000401.1:0-2041 GCA_964394415.1 uncultured Planctomycetales bacterium | reverse complement strand
GATCGTGATCGCGGCGCGCGGATCAGCTTGCCGACCGGGATCATTGGTCGCACCGCTTGGAACCGGGGTATTCCGCAGTCCGCGGATTTCGCTTGCAGTTTCGTGGACATTGCAGATATATTGATATTCAACTCTGTAAATGCCGCATCCAGGACGCTTTCTCGTCCCGAGTCGGTGCGGCCGGTTCAAAGTCTTCGACGCGGCCCCGCCTCCCATACGCGAATCGCGAAGTTGCGCGGCCGTCATTCGTGCGCTTAATCGAAGGAGGTGCAGGTGCACACGATTCGAATTGCCCTGGTAACCGTGCCGTTGGCCGCCTCGGCCGTTGCACAGGCGCCGCTGGGCACGGCGTTCACCTACCAGGGGCGCCTCGATGACGGCGGCGGCCCGGTCAACGGGACGTATGACGTGCGCTTCACGCTGTACGATTCGTTGGTCGGCGGCACGCCGCAAGGTTCGCCGAACTGCGCCGACAACGTCGCAGTCACCGACGGGCTGTTTACGCTGGAGCTCGACTTCGGCGCGCAGTTCGCCGGCCAGGAACGGTTTCTCGGAATCGAGGTGCGGTCCGACACGGGCCTGGATTGCGGCAACGTGACCGGCTTCGTCATGCTCAGCCCCCGGCAGGCGCTGACCGCTGCGCCCAACTCCCTGTTTGCGCTGAACGCCGGCCAGCTCGACGGACTGGATTCCACGGCGTTCCTCCAGTCTGTCCCCAACCCGCTCACGCTCAGCGGAACAAGCGCGACGCACATCATCCGCGGCGACAATGCGTCCACGGCCAGCGGCTCCGTCGGCGTCTACGGCCGGTCCGCTGCGGCGAGCGGCCTCACGTTCGGCGTGTATGGCGCGAGCGACAGTACGGACGGGTGGGGCGTCGTCGGCTTTGCGGGGGCGGCCAGCGGGCCAACCCGCGCCGGCTACTTCCAGAACGGGAGCACGGAGGGGATAGGCGTATTCAGCCTGGCCGGGGCGGGAACCGGGACCACCTACGGTCTATGGGGTCAGAGCGACAGCACCAGCGGGCGGGGCGTCTTCGGCAGCGCAACGGCGGCCAGCGGCGTCAACTACGGCGGTCGCTTCGAAAGCAACAGCACCAGCGGGTTCGGCGTTTTTGCGCGGGCCACCGCGACCAGCGGCGACACCTTTGGCCTGTGGGCCCAGAGCGACAGCGCTGCCGGGTTCGGCGTGTTCGGTGAAGTAACAGCAGCCAGCGGGACGACGAACGGCGTGTACGGCCGCAGCGCCAGCAGCGGCGGGCGCGGCGTGTTCGGCTATGTCAGCGCGGGCAGCGGCTCGACGTACGGCGGCTACTTCCAGAATCAGAGCACGTCAGGCGTCGGCGCATTCGGATACGCAACAGCGGTGAGCGGGACCACCTCCGGCCTGTTCGGACAAAGTGACAGCACGTCCGGGAAGGGAGTTTACGGCTTGGCGAGCACGTCCACCGGGAGCACGTCCGGCGTTTACGGCCGGAGCGACAGCACCTCCGGCAAGGGTGTCTATGGCACGACCACCTCCGCCACCGGACTCGCCTACGGCGTTCACGGCGCGAGCGCAAGCACGTCCGGAGTGGGGACGGTCGGGCAGGCCACCGCCGGCTCGGGCACCACGTACGGCGTCTACGGCCAGAGCGACAGCTCGACAGGGACCGGCGTTTACGGCATCGCCACCAACACCGGGCTTTCGACGACCTACGGGGGATCTTTCCGGAGCAACAGCCAGCTTGGACGCGCCGTGTACGGCTGGGCCGCCAACGCCTCGGGCGTCACGTACGGCGGCTACTTCGAGACTGACAGCAACCAGGGCACCGGCGTGTTCGCTGCTGGCGGCACGGCAGGCGGGGAGTTCGAAGCCGGCAGCAGCTCCGGCGTCGGGGTCTCCGGGTCCGCCTCCAGCGCCAGCGGCACCACGTATGGCGTGAAAGGCAGTGCGAGCGCCTCGTCGTCGGGGATCGGCGTCTACGGCGCCGGCGGCTCCATCGGCGTGCAGGGCTGGAGCGATTCCGAAGTAGGCGTCCTCGGGCAGGCCGGGTCGAGCG
>CAYMXT010000400.1:1697-2046 GCA_964394415.1 uncultured Planctomycetales bacterium | reverse complement strand
GGGTTGAGGGAAGTTTTTACCCCGAAAATGGGGGCAATCATACTCTGGCACGGTAATGAAGCACAGCGTCGCATCGGGATTTGCGCTTGCCGTTACTCCCGCCGCAGAGCGCCCACCAACATCGCCAATGCCGCGCCGACCGAGCGTTCGCGGTTGATGCGGCGGTCGTTGCCGAACACGAATTTTTTCGGCTCCACGCCGCCGGGCTGCGCGAGGGCAATCCACACCGTTCCGACGGGTTTATCGGGCAGTCCGCCGTCCGGGCCAGCGATGCCGCTGATGGCAATGCCGTAGGTTGCGCCGAATTTTTCGCGCACGGCGGCGGCCATTTCGCATACTGTTTCGCCGC
>CAYMXT010000400.1:0-1687 GCA_964394415.1 uncultured Planctomycetales bacterium | reverse complement strand
CGCACTCCGAGTTGTACGGTCTTCGACTCGTAGCTGTAGGTCAGCACTCCGCCCGGGAAATAGGCCGAACTGCCGGGAACGTCGGTCAACGCCGCGCCGAGCAGCCCGCCGGTGCAGGATTCGGCGACTGCCACCGTTTCGCCGCGGACGGTCAGGAGTTGTCCGGCAACCGAGGCAAGCGAGTCGTCGTCCGCGCCGAACATAAAGCGCCCCGCGCGCGCGCGCAGTATTTCTTCGACGCCGGCGATGCGTGCCGTCGCCTCGTCCGCCGAATTTGCCCGCACTCCTATCCGCAATCGAACCCCTTGATACGACGGCAAAAACGCCAGCGTCCCCCCGACGAGAAACTCTTCGGGGTCGCCGATGAGGTCGGCTAAATTTGCCTCGGTAATGCCGGTGGTTTGCAGCGTGCGGAAGCGCGCCTGCTCCTGTTTTTCGGTTATTTTTTCAAGAAATGGCAAGACCTGCTCGGTCATAATTCCCTTCATTTCGGCGGGAACGCCGGGCAGAGAAAATACGGTTTTTCCTCCTGTCTCGAACATCATGCCGGGCGCCGTGCCGCGGGAATTTGCCAGAACGCGGCACGTGGAGGGCAGCAATGCCTGCGTGCGGTTGCGCTCCGACACATCGAGTCCGCGCCGCCCGTAGAGTTCGGTCAGGAATGCCAGCGTCGGCTCGTGCAGGACGAGAACGTCGCCGAAAAATTCGCACAAGGCGGCTTTGGTGCGGTCGTCGTGCGTGGGGCCAAGCCCGCCGGTAAGTATCACCGTGTCGGAAGCGGCCAGCAGCCGCCCGAGCTCGCCGGTAATGTCGGTCAGTGCGTCGCCCGTAACGGCATGCGCGGCAACGTGGCAGCCCAGCCGCGTACATTCGGCGGCAAGCCACGCGGCGTTGGTGTTGACTATCTGTCCGATGCAGATTTCATCGCCGATGGTCAGAATGGAAACGGTGTGCATGGGGCGGGCGGTTAGAATTTCTGTGAAACTTCTTGTTTTGCAATAACATACGGCGACGCCTGCGCTGTGGGCATGATGAGCAGATCGTGGATGCTCACGTGCTTCGGGCGGGTGGCGCAGAACAGCGCGGCTTCGGCTACGTCGCGCCCCGACAGCGGCGTGAACCCGCGGTAAACCGAGGCGGCGCGGCCGACGTCGCCATGGAACCGCACGAGCGAAAATTCGGTTTCGACTAGACCGGGGTCAATGTTGCAGACGCGGACTCCCGTACCGTTGACATCGAGTTGCAGCGAGTCGGAGATTGCTTTGACCGCCGCTTTCGTGGCGCAGTACACATTCCCCGCCGGATACATGATGCGCCCTGCAACCGAAGCGATGTTGATAATCACGCCGCCGGCGCGGGCAATCATGCCGGGCAGCGCCGCCCGCGTAATGTACAGCAAACCCTTTATGTTGGCGTCAATCATCTCTTCCCAGTCGTCAATGCTGCCGGTCTGAAATTTATCGAGTCCGCGGGAGAGTCCGGCGTTGTTTATCAGCACGTCAATGGCGCTCCATTCATCGGGCAACGATTCCACGGCGGCGGTTGCCGCAGCGCGGTAACGCACGTCGCATTCTACCGTGCAGGTCTCCGTGCCGTGCAAATCATGCAGCCGGGCGGCGAGTTCGTGCAGGCGTTCGCGCCGCCGCGCCAGCAAAATCAGCCGGGCGCCGGCCTCGGCGAACACTTC
>CAYMXT010000399.1:0-2051 GCA_964394415.1 uncultured Planctomycetales bacterium | reverse complement strand
CGTGGCACGATACGCACCCGATGCCCCGGCGGACATGCGCGCTGTGGTTGAAATACGCATAGTCGGGAAGGTCGTGGACGCGAATCCATTCGATCGGCATGCCGGTCTTGTAGCTCTCCAGCACCGGCTCCACGAGCGCCTTGCGCGCGTCGTCGAGCGTCACGTTCGCGTGGCAGCCCATGCACGTCTGCGTCGGCGGAATCGTCGCGTTCGCCGCCTCTTCCACCGCCACGTGGCAGTAGCGGCAGTCAAGGCCCAACTGGCCCGCGTGCCGCGCGTGGCTGTACTGCACCGGCTGCACCGGCATGTATCCCACGTCCGTGGCGTACGGAGTGAAGCCGAACGTCACGATGCCGCCGACGTAGATCGCGACGAAGCCGAGGGCGCCGGCAAACAGCACCCGCAGGCCGTTTGTCCATTTTGGAAACACGAACGGGTCGATGGATCAACTTCCTTGAGCGTCGGCCCCCTGATGCAATACGGATGCTTTCAGCCCGTCGATGAACCTAACGGAACTGCGCCGCGGCGGCAATCCCGCCGCGGACTCCCCTGTCCGCGGGCGCAGCACCCCGACCGGCCACCAGGGTCGGTGCCCGGCCGGTCAGGAGCCATCGACCCAGCCGGCGCGTCTGGGCGCGAGCGTGCGCGGTACGGCAGGCAGCGCCCTCGACCGCGCTCCGGGTTCGGCGTTCAGACCGCTCGGCGTTCCGGATTCGAAGCGGGGTATGATAGCAACCCGCGGTCGATTTTCCAGCGCCCGAAGTGAGGGATTTGCTCGACCGACCGGAGGGCCGACGCCGCGGTCACGGACGGGTCACCGCGGGTGCGAAGTCTTCGGCCCCAGCGTGTCCCCGGTCGGCGTGCGCCGACCCTCGGCCGTCGGCAGCAGAATCTGGAACTCCGCCCCGCCGCTTTCGGGGCCGTGAAGCCGCAGCACGCCGCCCAGCTCGGTGACGACCTTCCGTGCCACCGCCAGCCCAAGCCCGGTCCCGGAATGGCCCTTGGTCGAATAGAACGGTTCGAAGACCCTCTCGCGCAGGTCCGGCGGGATGCCCGGCCCGTTGTCCACGACGCGGATCGTCACGCGGCGCTCGTCGCTGTCCAGCGAGGTCGTGACGCGGATCAGCCCCTCGCCGCGCGGCACGGCGTCCAGCGCGTTGCTGACCAGGTTCAGAATCACCTGGTGGAAGCCCTCACGGTCGATCGGGATCGGCGGGATGGCCTGGTCGAGCTCGGTTTCCAGCCGCACCTGCGCCTCGGCGGCCTGGCCGCGCACCAGGTCCAGCACCTCCTCGATGATCTGGTTGATCATGTAGGGTTCGAGGTTCGGCTCGCGCGGCTTGCTGAACGCCAGCATGTTCAGCATCAGCTCGTAGCAGCGGTCCAGGTTGCGGTCCAGAATCCGCCAGCCCTGGTTGGTCTGGTTCATGTCCGTGTTTTTCAGCCCGCGCTGCACCAGGTCGGCCCCGCTGCGCATGCCCTGGAGGATGTTCTTTATGGAATGCGAGAGATACGCGACCGTCTGGCCGGTCGCCGCCAGGCGTTCGCGCTCGACCAGCGACTGCACCAGCCGCGCGTTCTCGATCGCCAGGCCGGTCTGGTAGCCCAGGGCCGTGACCAGCCGCAGCTCGTGCTCGTTGTAGGTGTGCCGCGCGACCGGGACGTCCAGGTGGATCACCCCCAGAATCTGGTCGCGCGAGACGATCGGGGCGCAGATCACCGAGCGCATCCCCAGGTCGGCGATGCTCTTGCCGCTCAGGAAGCGCTCGTCGTTGATCGCGTTGGTGCTCAGCACGCCCTCGTGCGTCTTCACCACGTGGTCGATGATCGTCCGCGAGGTGACGATCGAGTTGCGGGCCGCCTCCGCCCGCGTCTTGCGCGAGTAGAAGCGCACCACCTCCGGCAGCAGCTCGCCGGTCTCCTCGTCGCGCACGAAGATCACGCCGCGATCCACCGGCACCTGCTCGAAGACGATGTCCAGCACGCGCGGCAGGAGCTGCTCGGTCGAGACCGGGCTGCCGATGATCGCCGTCAGCTCGCGGATCGCCTTC
>CAYMXT010000398.1:0-2059 GCA_964394415.1 uncultured Planctomycetales bacterium | reverse complement strand
GGTGCTCTTCGCCTGCGGCGCCGGCGGCGACGTGACGAACAACAGCACCACCGTGGGCCAGCGTGCCAACGTGCAGAGCTATGCGGATCAAGGTGGGCGGCTGTTCATCAACCACGTGCCAGGTGACGGCTACATCGCCAAGCAGCCGGCCGGGACGAACTGGCCTGCAACGGCGACGTTCGCGCCGGTGGGTCCGAATACGCCGACCGCGGTGCCGGCCAAGGGCAAGCTGCTCAGCGGAATGGCGGGCCCCGCCCAGCTGGCGACCTGGATGGCGTTGCCGGCGGTGGGCGGAACGGCGACCTATGGAGCGCCCTACTTCAGGGTGGGAACCCCGAAGAAGATGGTCACCGCGGTGAACCCGGCCACCGCGCTCGAATGGACGCGGGGCCGCGACAACAACGATTGGGCAGGCCTCCCAGCCGGCGACTACACGCTCAGCTATTCGTTCGAGACGCCGCCGGCCGCGGCAACCACGTGCGGCCGAGTGGTCTACACCGACATGCACGTGAACCCGGCGCGCGGCGTGCAGGGCATGGGGTTCCCCGCCGCTTGCAGCGCGGCGCCGCTCACCGAGGACGAGAAGGTACTCGCGTACATGATCTTCGCGCTGACGGCCTGCACGGTCGGCGCGCCGCCGGTCCCCACGCCCGTCCCAACCCCTACGCCACCCCAGCCCCTCGACTACTCCAACACGTACGACATGGGAGCGTGTCCCCCCGGTACCAAGGGGAAGTGGACTTCGTTCACCTACAAGGTGTCCACCCCACTGGGGACCGAGGTCAAGTTCGCGGCGCAGACCAGCGCGACGGGCAACGCGGGGACGTGGTCACCCGCCGCGGGCACGCCGGCCGGCGTTGCGATCGCCGACGTCCCGCTCGATCACCCCGGCGGTGACGGAGCGGGCAATCCTTCGTGCACCACTACCGGTCCGTTCCCCTGCGGCAACAACTGCGCCGCGACGATCGGGGCTCCCATGACATCCGCCTGTCCGGCCTCGTGCGAGTGTCCGATCAGCCTCCTGCCGGTCCTCTCGACCGCTCAGCAGCTGCAGAAGCTGCAGCTGAACGCGCGGCTCATTCCGTCGTCGGGCTCCTGCGCCGGCTCCATCTCTCCCGGGCTGCTCACCGTCGGAAACAACGGTGTCACCACCTGCCCTGGCGCGAAGGATATCCAGGGCGCCGCCTGCGACGCCGCCACCCAGTACACCGCCTGCAACCAGGACCACCACTGCGACCTGGATGCCGCCAGCCCGACCTACAAGACCTGCATCTGGAACAACGGGACCATGGTGTGGATCGACCCCAACTGCGTGGTCGGCGGGAAGCTGGGGTTCGACCTGACGATCGAACCCCCCTGCAGCACCAACGGCGGCACGAGCTACAACGTGCCGGTGTGCAACCGCGGCGGTGCGGCGATCCCGGCCGGTCAGGTAGTCAACATCACGAGCACGGTGTATGGGGCCAGCTGTGCAAAGGCGTGCGCCGGCGCGGGAGCCGCCAACTGCAGCTTCACGCTGACTGCACCGCTCGGCCCCGGGCAGTGCGTGAACGTCCCACCGTCGGCGAACTGTGACGCGGGCAACGGAAATCGCTGTCTCCAGGTGAATCCGGGCAACACCGTCGTGGACGTGAACGGAAACAAGGAGTGCAACGGCGGTGCGCCCGGCGGGAGCGCCGCGACGTGGACCACGCCCAACGGGACCGGTGCAGGCTGCAACAACAACGACACCTTCAGCAAGGCGACGCCGTTCTGCATGGCGTGCGCAGCCCCACTCACCCCGCCAGCGACCCCCGCGATGTCGAGCTGGACAGTCAGCTTCTCGTGTGTGCCCGGGGAGTGAGCCGAGCGGGACCTGGCGGGTTCACTTCAAGACATACACGTCTCGCGCGCCGGGTTCCGGGAAGAGCCACAACTCGGTTCCCGTCGCCGAGAAGGTGATGTTGTCGATGGCGCCAGGTGCAGGACAAGCCTCGTTCGTGCTGAGAACGACGCCGTAGATCGTGTAGTTGGCTTCCGATCGGTGCTGCGTCGGCGTCCCGGCGTCGTCCGCCGGATC
>CAYMXT010000397.1:0-2069 GCA_964394415.1 uncultured Planctomycetales bacterium | reverse complement strand
ACGATGGGCCCGGCCACGAGCTGCGGAAAGAACGCGACGAACAGCGCGAACTCGACGAGGCTGCGATGCGCTCGCAGATCGCCGCGGTACACGTCAATCGTGTAGCTGAGCGTCTGAAACGTGTAGAACGAGATGCCCACCGGCAGGATGATGTCGAGGGTCAGCGGGTTGACGGTCACGCCAAGTTGCTGAAGCCCTGCGGTGAGGCTGGCGGCGAAGAAGTCGTAGTATTTGAAAAACCCCAGCAGCCCCAGGTTCGCAGCCAGGGAGATGAGCATCACGGCCCGACGGGCACGAGGGGACAATCGGTACGCAAACGAAGCGCCCGTCGCCGGTGTATGCGCCGCCGGAACATCCGTGGCGGGAACATCAGCCGCTACCGCCGTGTCCGCCTCAGTCCCGCGACGCGCGTCCAGCACCCGCGCCACCCAGTAATCCACCACCGTGGACAACAAGAGCAGCGACAAGAACCGCCAGTCCCACCAGCCGTAAAACAGATAGCTGGCCGCCAGCAGCATCGCGTTCTGCAAGCGCAGCCGCCGCATCGTGGCCACGTACGCGACGTACACGATCAGCAGGAAGATGCCGAATTCAGCGCTATTAAACAGCAAGCCCGACCTCGCCCGCCGGCGCGGACACTCGCCGCGGCGGCTCGGATGTATCGGACCTTTTACTACGGGAATGCAGTTGCCCGCAGGCGCCGAGGCAGAAACTGCGGGTGGAGGAGGATGATCAGATCCCGTTCGAACGGAGTCTCGCCGCGGAACTCGCCGCGGACGGCGTCTCTCCCTGGGAACGCCGACGCGTGACCGCCGAGCCTCAGACCGCCGGCGCGTGACCGCCGAGCGCCAGACCGCCTCGTCCACCCCCCAAGGCCAAGGTCGCCTCGAAACGCGCACGCCAAGGCAAGCTCGGTTTTCGTGTAGCGAGCCGCGGACTTCAGTCCGCGCAGATTCTCGGAAAGGGAGGGTTCCTTCGCTCCGCGCAACCCGCTACACGAAATCGAATACTGCGGGAATCCGCAGCACGAGTCTGCGCGATGACGTGGAATGGCCGGACCTGGCGCAGACCTTCAAGCTCACGCGCCAACGGACCGTTCGCGGAAAGACGACGACCGAGGTGGCCTACGGCATCAGCTCCCTGCCCGCCGAACAGGCCGACGCGTCAAGCTCGCCGACGCGCTGACGTTGCTGCGTCTGACGTTGCCGACGCGTCAACCTTGCTGCGTCTGACGCGGGAACACGGGGGCATTGAAAACCGCGTGTGCCACGTCCGCGACGTGGCCTGGGGCGAGAACCCCTGCCGAATCCGAACCGGCGCGGCGCCGAGGATCCTATCCACGCTGCGCAACGTGACCCTCAACCTGCTGCGCAACGTGACCTTGACTCTGCTGCGCTGGAACCACATGCCCAACATCGCCGCCGCCCTCCGCCGCGACGCCGCTTACCCCCTCCAAGCCCTGGCCCGTGTCCGACCGGATGGATGACAACTGAAAGACCCTGACCGCCGGGTGGCTTGGCTTACCGCAGTCGGGTGGCACAGTCTGGCGTACTCCGTCATTCCCGCGCAGGCGGGAACAGGCCGTGGCCAGTGTACCGCGTGCACGCCCGGTGACGGCAGGGCGGCCCGGTTCGGAGCACGTGCCCGTCCAAGGGGAAAGGACCGCGAGCGTGCGATCCACCGGCGCGCCGGTCATCCTTCGTGAGCGAGGTGATGACATCAGCACGCTCGACGGCCTCAATGCGAAGCGCTTCGCCACCACAGCCCGGAACCCTCGGGGCATCCAAAACCGCCTGCACGCTATCCTCGTCCTGGGCCTTGCCGAAGATCCATGCCGCGTCCGCAAATGCCACACCGCCGAAAACTTCAACCGCCTCCGCCGTATCGCCTTGAAGCCGCTGCAACGGGAAATCAGTAACCTGAGTCTCCATCTGACTCCCGTGCGCAGCGCGGTGAAGTGCGCCGTGTTGTCCGTCGAATCCACGTCGCCGTCCGCGTCGCTGTCGCCGAAGGCCAGATGCCGCTTGACCAGCGGCAGGCCGTAGGGCTGATACTGGTACTCCTCGGCC
>CAYMXT010000396.1:0-2069 GCA_964394415.1 uncultured Planctomycetales bacterium | reverse complement strand
CCGACAAACCGCCACCTGTAGCGTCGGACCTCCGAGTCCGACGAACCGCCACCTGTAGCGTCGGACCTCCGCGTCCGACGAACCGCTACCTGTAGCGTCGGACCTCCGAGTCCGACGGAGCGCTACGCGCACTCCCGCGGCGCCGGAATCAGACAAATGAACTCGAACGGCTCCGCGCCGGCGTTCTGAAACTGATGCTGCATGTTCGGCGGCATCCACACGACATCGCCCGGTTGACACGGCCGGTCGCCCGCCGCGCTCTTCACCAGCCCACGCCCCTTCAGGATCAACACCTCGTGTTCATAGTCGTGGGAATGGTGCGGTGTGTGCCCACCGGGCGCGACCTCGAAATGCCGCATGTGGAACACGCGCGCCCCATCTTGCGGGCCGATGAGCATCCGCATCTTCACATCGTGCGCCCCGGGCAGCGTTACGTCGTTCTGTTCGTGAGCGGCGATCGGTTTGACTTTCATCACAAACTCCCGGGCCACACGAAGGCGGAATTCAGGAGGAAGAATGCAGAAAGCGCTTCCTGGGGGCGCTCCACGCCGCTTCGCCGCGGGCCTTTCTGCATTCTGCCTTCTTCATTCTGCATTCAGTCCTTGCTACTAATCCACCGATCCGTCACGCGCTCGTAACGGACGACTTCGTCCGGCTTGAAAAACAACTCGATTTCCATCTTCGCCGTCTCGGGGCCGTCGCTCGCGTGGACGAGGTTGTATTGCTGATCCAAGCCGAAATCGCCGCGGATCGTCCCCGGCGCGGCCTTGCGGCCGTTGGTGGCCCCGAGCAGATTGCGGACGACCGTAATCGCCTCCGGCCCTTCCAGCACCGCCAGAATCACCGGCCCCGCCGTCATGAATTCGACGAGCGAACCGTAGAACGGCCGCTCCTGGTGGACCGTGTAGTGCTTTTCTACCTGCGCGCGCGGCGACTGCTGGAGCTTGAGCGCCGCGATCCGCAACCCCTTGTCCTCGAACCGCGTCAGAATGCGGCCCACCAGGTTGCGGTTCATCGCGTCCGGCTTGAAGATAATCAGCGTTCGTTCCATGCGTACTCCCAACTCGTCCACGAAAACGCCGCGGATTGTACCGGCGGGCCGCCGTGCGCCCAAGCGGTCCGCGTGCGTGATCGTCGTAGCGGCGGCCGTGCTGTGGGCGGGCTGCGCCACACCGCCGCGCGCACCATCCGCCGTGGCGCAGCGCGTCGCCGCGGCGGCGCGCCCGCTGCTTACGCTCGATCCCAACGCGGTCTGGACGGAGGCGTACAACGACTTGGCCGCGCTGGGGCCGGACGCGCTGGATCACCTGATGAACCAGCCCGCGCTCACGCGCCCCGCCGCGCCCGATGACTTGGCCGTCCTGGTACACACCTCGCTCGCCCGGCTGCTGGCCGACCCGGCGACCCAGCCCCCGCGGCTGACCGCGACGTGCTTCGAGATCACGCACGACCTGCTGCACTTCGACCTGAAAGTCCGCGGCCAGCCGCTCGGCGAGCTGGCGCTTTCCGCCGCTGCGCGCCCGCACACGTGGCTGGAGCTCTACCCCGCCGGCTTCGATCACGCCCGCGCCGCGCAGGTCGACCTCGAAGCCGATCGTCGGGCTTTGCGCGCGTGGTGGCTGGCGCGGCGTTCAACAACCGACGCATCGATCACTACACGCCGCCTCACGCCGCGGTCTACGGACCTCTGGTCCCTGCTCGCCCGTCGCTACGCCGACCGCTGGCTCTATCAACCCGAGCTGCGGGCCGTGCTCTGTGCCGCCGGCCGCCAGGAACCAACGCTCCTGCGTATCCCCACCGTCGATTACAACCTGGTTCGGGCCGCGTGCATCTGGCTCGGCCGATCGGACGATCCCGCCAGCCGGGGGCAACTCATCGAGTTGCTGGCCCATCCATCGCGTATCGTCGCGCACAACGCGCGGTTCGCCCTCTCCTTTTGCAGCGCGGAGCGCATCCGCGCGCTGCTGTCGAAGTACCCGCCGCGGCAGTAGCAGCCGGAACCCCTGCGCTTAGAGGGGAGCATGGGCCTCCGGCCCGTGTCCCGGCGCGCCGGGATTCGCACGGGCCGG
>CAYMXT010000395.1:0-2083 GCA_964394415.1 uncultured Planctomycetales bacterium | reverse complement strand
CCGGCTATCACAACGCCGCCGACGGGTACTGGGAATACGTCACGATCAAGTACTCCACCGCCGGCAGCCAGTTGTGGGTGCGGACTTTCCGGGGCCCGCTGGACAATTCCTACGGCTGGGTGATCGCGGTCTCGCCATCGGGCAACGCCTACGTCGGCGGCGACGTGAGCAACAACAACGGAGATCGCGACTACGGCCTGCTCAAGTATGACTCCGCCGGCAACCTCCTCTGGTCCCGACTCTTCGACAGCCAGTACCACGGCGACGAATCGCTCTACGCCATCTCCATCGACGGCTCCGAAAACGTCTTTGCCACCGGCATCTCCGATTCCGCCTTCCTTAACAGCGACTTTGAATACTGCACTGTCAAGTACGACACCAACGGGTCGTTCCAGTGGGAAGGACGCTACGGCGGCAACAGCGGCTATCACTACAGCTGGCTCGTCCTGCCCGATGGCGCCGGCGGCGCCTACGTCTCCGGCTCAACCATGACCACGGGCGGCGAAAACGACGCCGGCACCGTCCACTGGGACAGCAATGGCAACCTCGCCTGGGCGCAGATCTTCCGCAGCGACTGGTTCGGCGACGACTGGGGCAACGACCTCGCCCTCGACGCCGACGGCAACCTGCTCGTCGCCGGCTTCGGCTGGTACGGCTATGGCCGCGGCGACGACGCCTGGCTGCTCAAGTATTCACCCGACGGGCAATTGCTCGACACCGTGATCACCGACGCCCCCGCGCATGCGGATGACTTCTGGTCCGCCGTGGACGTGGATGACCTGGGCCGCGTCGTAGTCTGCGGCTCTTCGGTCGGTATCGGCACAGGAACCGACTCGCTCGTCGCCAAGTACACCACCGCGCCGCCACCGCTGCTCGTCGTCAATCCTGACCCGCTCCTGCCCGGTCAGCCCGCGACCTTTACCTTCTCCAACGTGGAGCCCTCCTCCGACTGCTACCTCGGGTACAGCCTGTCCGGGACGAGCAACCTCTTTGTCCCATTCCTCAATGTCACGCTCTCGCTGCAGAACCCGCAGCAGGCGGGGGGCGTGGCGGTCAGCGATCCGGCGGGCACCGCGGTCTGGACGCTGCCCATTCCACGGGGATCTTCCGGGGCCAGCGTGTGGTTCCAGGCCGCGCAGTACAACCAGGCAAGCAATGTCGTGGCCACGCAGGTGCAGTAGCGCGCCGGAAACGATCGTCGAAATCAAGCCGGGGCAAGGCTCAGCGCCGCCCCGGTTTTCATTGCGCCGCGTGTCGCCCGAGATGGTGCTGCAACCCCCGACCTCCTCAGGCGGGTTGTGGCTTTTCACCCGCCCGGCGGATGGGCCCTTGACGGTCTCCATATGATTGGGCCAATGCAGCGGCTGCCCGATCGGCAGCGGAGGACATGCGGAATGCAGTATGACCCGACGCCCGCGGCGAGCCCGCGGACGCTTCCCAGGCTTTTGTTTGCGCTTCTTGCCACGGCCTTGCTGGCGCCGGCCGCGCTGGCCCAGCCCGCTTCGCCCGTGGCGGTCGATCCCGTCCGCCGCGAGTCGGTCACGCGCATGCACCGCATCACGGGCGAGATCGCCGCCCGCCGCCGCTCGACGGTCGCTTCCGAAGAGCCCGGCATCGTCCTCCGCGTGCCCTTTGACGCGGGTGATACGGTCAAGGCTGGCGAAGTGCTTGCCGAGCTCGACTCGGCCATACTCGAACTCAACCTGCGCGAGCAGGAAGCCGAACTGGCCGAGGCCCAGGCGAGCGTTGATGAACATCGGGCCCGCAGCGAGTGGGCCGATGCCGATCTCCAGTCGCTCGAGGAACTGCAGGCTCGCGGCGCCGCCCAGCCCAAGGAAATCTCCGACAAGCGCAGCGAGGCCCTCGCCGAACGCGCGGCCCTGCGCCAGGCGCAGGAGAGTGTCCGCCTCGCCCAGGCGCGGATCGATCTCATCAAGCAGCGCCTCGAAAACAAGACCATCCTCGCGCCCTTCGACGGCGTGATCGTCATCAAGCTCGCTGAAGTCGGCCAGTGGGTCGGCGTGGGCGGCGACATCGCCGAACTCGTCGAACTCGGCCAGGTCGATGCCGTGCTCGACGTGCC
>CAYMXT010000394.1:0-2085 GCA_964394415.1 uncultured Planctomycetales bacterium | reverse complement strand
GGCGGCCGCAAGACGCTCGCCGAGACCTCGCAGGCGGCCGTGGTCGCCTCCGGCGGCTGCGCGCACCTGTACGTCAACCTGATCGGTCGCGAGCCGGCCGGCGTGGTCCCCTCGGAGCGTGCCGCGGAGGTGGTGGCGGCGGCGGCGCGCGCGTTCGCCGGCCTCGAGCTTGCCGGTGAGCCGATGGTCGAGGCCGCGCTCACCCGCGACCAGCTCGCCGCCGCCGGCCTCGCCAGCCCGAACAGCGGCGACCTCGTGCTGTTCATGCGGCCGGGGATCGCGGTCACCGGCTCCATCGGCGGCGCGCTCCACGAGCCGGCGGCGTACGCCGGACAACACGGCTTCCGCAGCCACCACCCCGAGATGCACGGCGTCCTCATGGCGCGCGGCGCCGCCGTCCCCCGCCGCCGCCGCTCCGAGGCGTCGCTCACCGAGGTCGCCGCGATGGTCTCCTACCTCGCCGGCGTCCAGCCGCCGCGCGATGCCGCGCCGTGGGGGAAATAGCCGACGGCTCACTGCCGACAGATCGAGGGTTGAGGCGGGACGGTCATTTCACCGGCACCGCCTGCGGCTAGCGCTAGTCTCCGAGCCTGGTGCTGGCCACGAGAAAGTGCATCTGGCACTTTCCTCGAAAAGTGTCGCGCTCGGCCTCCTTCCGCTGTGTAGGGCGCACAAGTCGACAGGCGAAGTCGCCTTGGGACTCCGAACGTCGCCCGCGATCTGGGTCTTGACAATCCCGTTGGGGGGGGGGCTACATTGTCACAACATAGTCAAGGCGCAGGTGTAGCAGGTCCTGGGGCGGTAATGAGAGGAGAAGACAAATGCTAGCCCATCTAACGTTTTGGCTCATCGCGACACTGATTCCCATCTGGACAACACCGGCGGCAGCATCAGAGGCCCTTGGGTCGGGATGGTCGAAAGCCGTGGTCTGGCCAGCGGTGCCAGGCGAATCGGTGCGATCGGAGGAGCTGGCCATCATTGGCGCCGAGCGCGTTCGCGACTACGAGAGCTTCGCGCTTGTTCGCGTGCCAACGTCGTTAGCCCAACAGGCTGAAGGTGCCGCGGCCAGTCTCGGCTTGCGCCTCCAACTCGAGAGGGACTGGGATCGCCTCCTGATGCCGGGCATGGTGCTTGACACTAAGGCGGCCACGCCTTCAGGGCTTGGCAGCATCAGAAAGTACCCTGACGACGAGGGCCTTTATGTCGTCCAGTTCGACGGGCCGCTGACCGAGGAAATGGTGCAGCAGATTCCCGATAGCGGGCTTCTGCACGTTGCCTACGTCCCCTACAACGGCGCTCTTGTCTGCGGCAAGGCCACCGATGTTGCGGCTCTTGCCGCGACCAAGAAGCTGCAGTGGGCGTCGATATATCAACCAGAGTTTCGTGCCCAGCCCACGAAGCTAGCGCCCGCCGAGGAGATACAAGACCTGCTGGTTCAGCTCGTCGATACGCCGAAAAACGAGGCCACATGGGCGTTCCTCCGGGCCTCCAGCACCATCACCGAAAAGGCCTCGACTTACCTGAAGTACCAGGTCGTCCGCGTCAGCGCAACCAGCGCCATCATCCCCGAGCTCCTAAGGGACCCCTACGTCGTCGGGGTCGAGTACGCAGGCCTGTTGATGCCTTCTGGCGAGCGCGAGGCAATTGCGGCGACGACGTTGCGATCGTCGCCACCGCCGACCCCCGAGCCCTATCAGAACGGCCAGCAGCCGATCAAAGTTGCCTTGCCGAGCCCAACCCCTGCGCCGGACTATCGGACCTGGCTGTCGAACCGCGGCGTGATCGACACGTCCAACTACCGCATCGCCTTCGTTGACTCGGGGCTGCCGCAGAGCCACCCGGACATCACGAATGGTCGATCCATCACCTACTTGAACTACACAACAGAGCCGAACGGCTACGACAATGTCGGGCATGGGACTGCGGTAGCAAGCCTGGCGCTGGGTGATTCAGTCGCGGGGTCAGTGGAGCCGACGCCCCCGCCGCCGACGCCACCGGCGCCGCCGTTCTTCTGGGGAATGGGCTTGGCCCCCAAGACCAAGGCGCTATCGCAGAAGGTCGTCGACACAAACACCGGGCAGAGAT
>CAYMXT010000393.1:0-2089 GCA_964394415.1 uncultured Planctomycetales bacterium | reverse complement strand
GTTCCCCAGGAGTTGCGGATCAGCAGCGCGCCTCGATCGGTGCCGATCTGGAGATCGTCGTCGTACCCGCAGGCGACGATCGCGTGGCCGCCGTAGAGGGTGCTGCTCTGTGTCGGGAAGGCGACGTGGCCGCTGGCCGGCGGGCTCATGAACTCGTCGTAGACCGGGAAGCCGAACATCGCGGGCAGCCCGGAGGCGATGTAGTCCTTGACGTTCTGCAGAACCCGGCTGGGCGACGCGCCATTGGGATCCAGGCGAAGATACTTGATCGCCTTGAAGTCCGCCGCGAACGCGTAGCAAAACGAGCTTGGCTCGGCGTCGAGCTGCTCGTTCTGACCTGCGGGTCGGCCATCGTACGGCCAGTAGCGCTCAGGGGGTGCCCCGAAGAGCACGAGGGCCCCCATGGCGCTGCGAATGTAGGCCCCGGTATCGCCGGTCCAGCCGAGAAGATTTCGAGTGACCTTGTAGACGAACAGCCGCGAGGCGTCGATGTGTTTCCCGCTGGCGCGCCGCTCGTAGTATTCGACCAGTGCGACCGCGGCGTTGGCGGTGCAGGAGCCGAGCTGCCCCTGGTCCTCGATGGGCGAGAAGCGTGCACGCAGGTCGACCTTGGTGGCGCCTGCTGGGGCGGCGGCCGCTCCGCCACCTCGGCCCGTGGGCTTGCCCGCCGTGGCCTCTGGCGCCTGCGCGCGAAGCGCGGTCTTTCGTAGGAGGCCTGCGATCTCGGGCGTACTCTCGGTGAAGTCCTTCACGCTCGGAATGTCGGGTAGGTATCCCATGCCGGGCAAGTTGCCGGTAGCCATCTCGTTCACCTCCTCGGCGCAGCCGATCTATAGATTGACGACCTTCCAGAAGACGACGAAAGCCATGGGTGGCGAAGCGAGCCGAAGCCCGCTGCCCGGGCAGCCGGTACGCGGCGGGCTTCGTGCGGCAGGGCCGCCGGCGCCTCTGCGGGCGCGTCGGCGAGCCATCGGCCGTGTCCGTTCCGCGGTGTGCATCTCGCCCCCCGACCGAAGCCTGGCCCTCCGGCACGCGCGGCGTCCGCTGAATGGCCCGGCCTATACGCCGCGCACGGATCACCGGTCAACCCCGGCCCCGTCACCCCGGCCAGCCGCCATGTGGCCAGCCGCCACCGCAGCCAGCCGCCGCCCTTGCCAGGGCTCGCCGCAGGCAGTCCCGTCGCGCCGGATCTGCACGTCGAGCGGTGCCCCGTCTACTCCATGTTAGACCGCTAGGAAAGAGCGCGTGACGACTGGCAGAACCCAGCAGTTGGGTTTATCCTCCCGCAGTGCCGACCGTCCTGCAGGTTGATGGGTTCCGGATGCGTATCCTGCTGCCGCCCCGGGAGCATTCGCCGCCTCACGTCCATGTGGTTCGGGGAGACGGGGAGGTCGTGATTCTCTTGCCGACGGGCGACGGCCCAGTTGCCGTCCGGACGGTGTATCGCATGCGCGCGGCGGACGTCATCGCCGCGGTACGAGTCGTCGAGACCCATCTCGCGCAGCTACAGGCTGCTTGGAGTATGTACCATGAGTGAACGTCGGTTGACGGTAGCGGAGATTCGGCGCCAGGTTGGTCCAGCTCGGGCTCGCGAGCAAGCGGCCCGACGTCAGGGGCACCGAGCGCGCGCCGCGCGATTTGATCGGGCCACGGGCCGAGTGGTGGTGGAATTGTCGAGCGGGATCCTCTTCGCGTTTCCCGTGAGCCGGATTCCCGCGCTCCGGCGGGCGACCTCCGCGGCTTTGGCCGGGGTGACGGTGTCGGCCTCCGGCAGCACGTTGCAGTGGGAGACGATGGACGTCGACCTCAGTGTGGCTGGGCTCCTGCTGTCGGCGGTCGAGCCGCGGGAGCGGGTGCGACACCTCGCTGCCCTTGCGGGGCGCGCGACGTCTGCGGCGAAGGCGGCCGCGGCGCGCGCGAACGGACGGCGAGGCGGCCGACCTCGCACGGCGGCGGTCTAACAACAGCATGCAGCTGACGGCGCTGCGCGCCGCAGCTGATGCTGAGCGCTGGGCGGATCGGACAGCCGAAGGCCACTATCTGTTCCGCGAACCGCGTGGCTGACACCGGTGCGCATGCCGCGTACACC
>CAYMXT010000392.1:0-2126 GCA_964394415.1 uncultured Planctomycetales bacterium | reverse complement strand
TTTCCGGCGCAGCCAGAACTGGATCGGCCCGCCCGGCTGCACGCTGGCGGACGCCACGTACGTCCCGCCGCCCGAGCCGGAGATGCACGAGTGCCTCAAGCACTGGGAGCTGTTCCTGCACCAGCGCGGCCAGATGCCGGAACTGATCCAGTGCGCCCTGATTCACGAGCACTTCGAGGCCATCCACCCGTTCCTGGACGGCAACGGCCGCATCGGCCGGCTGCTCATCACCCTGTTCCTGATCGAGCGCGGCCGGCTCAGCAAGCCGCTGCTGTACCTGTCGAGCCACATCGAGCAGCACCGCACCGACTATTACGAGCTGCTCCAGCGCATCCGCACGCACGGCGAGTGGCCCGCGTGGATTCGTTACTTCCTGGTCGCCGTCCGGGACACGGCCCGCAGTGCCATCGACCAGAGCCAGGCGATCATCAACCTGCGCGACGCGTTCCGGCAGAAGCTCGCTAAGCACCATCGCGCGCTCACGCTGGTGGACGACCTGTTCATCAACCCGTACACGACGGTGGCCCGGGCGGCCAGCAGCCTGGGCGTCACCGCGCCGACCGCCAGCAAGACGATCCGCGATCTGGAGCGTGCCGGCATCCTCAAGGAGGTCACTGGCCGCGAATGGGGCCGCTTCTGGCTCGCCGAGCCGATCCTGAACGCCCTGGCGACGCCGCCCGGTCCAGACTCAGCGAACGGTGGTGCGGCATGAGCACAGTGTTTTCAGCCGACGACTATCGCCGCGCCGTCGCCGACTACGGCCGCTCCTGGCAGGCCACGGACGAAGCCCTGTACGTGCTCTGCCGCCGACATCCCGGCCACGCCGACCCCGGCGGCGTCAACGCCAAGCTGTGGATCATCGGCCGCACGTACGCCACGGGCATCGAGCGGAAGATTCCGGCCAACGGCAAGCAGGGCGGCAGCATGTCCCAACTGGCCGGCCATCTGCTCAAGCACGCGCGCGAACTCGACAATCTGTTCGCGCCCCTGCGCCGCGTGAAGGAACCGCTTGACCCGCCCAAGCTGCGGACCGTTCTCGACCTGCACGGGCGGTTTCTCGGCGTGATCCGGCCGGTGCTCCGGCGGAATCAGTCGCCGCGGTCCTTCGCCTCGAAGTACATGCACTTCCACTGCCCGGCCGTCCCGATCATCGACACTTACGCCGACCGGGCCTGCCAGAAGCTGATCCGCTGGCAGAAGTCGTTCTGCCTGTTCGACCTGCCCAGCGGCACGGACGAGGAGTACGCCTGGTATGTTCTGCGCTTCTGGCAACTCTACCAGCAGGCCCGTGCCGCCGGTCTGGAGCCGACCGTCAAGCACCTCGACTACTACCTGCTCTGCGCAGCGGAGGGCCTGGCACGAGCAAGAAGTAGCCCAGCGTAGGCAAGCAGCCCGAGCGCATCCGCCGCGATGTCGCGGGCGGCGTGGGGACGGGCCAGGCGTTCCGCGGCGGCGCGCAGCGCCGCGAGACGCGCGCGGCCCGCCAGCAGCGCCGCCACGCGGGGACCGAGCAGCCGGGCGTTGTTTACCTTGATCGCGGCGCCGTGCTCGAGCAGGTAGTCGCTGTTCCGCGTCTCCTGTCCGGGGATCGGGTTGACGATGACCAGCGGTACGCCACAGGCCAGGCACTCGGCCACCGTCAATCCACCGGGCTTGGTGACGACCAGGTCCGCGGATCGCATCCATTCGTGCATCACGTCGGTGAAGCCCACGACCCGCACGGGGCGACCGGCGACGCGGGCCTGTGACTCCAGCCGGAGACGAAGCTGCTCGTTGCGGCCAGCGATCACGACGATCTGGACATCCGCCGGCAGCCCGATCAGCTCGGCCAGCAGTTCGCGAATTGGCCCCACGCCGAAGCCGCCACACAGGAGCAGGACCACCGGTCGGTCCGCGGCGAGTGCGCAGCGCTGCCGGGCTTCCGCGACGGGCAGCTCGCCATCGAAGCCCGGCCGGACGGGGATGCCGGTGACGCGGATGCGGCCGGGGTCGGCGCCGAACGTCGCCAGGTAGGTCTTGCCATCCGCGGTGGCGGTGTAGTAGCGCTCGGTCGGCTCCTGCACCCAGATGCGATGCGTCTCGTAGTCCGTGGTGACCGTCACCTGCGGGCAGTCGAGCAGCCCCGT
>CAYMXT010000391.1:0-2131 GCA_964394415.1 uncultured Planctomycetales bacterium | reverse complement strand
GCCGACGGCGTGGTGGACATCGACCCGGAGCGGTCGTACCCGGGGTACAACCTGTACGTGCTCTTCCGCCTGTGCACGGCGGAGCTGATCGACCCGTCGGGCACGGTCGTGCAGCGCTGGAAGTACGAGCCGGGCCGCCACTGGGACAACTGCGAGCTGCTGCCCGACGGCGACCTGGTCGTCACCGGCGCCGACCGGACGCGCCCGGGGCTGACCGGGATCGAGGACGACAAGCGCTTCCTGATGCGCATCGCGCCGGACAGCCGCGTGGTCTGGAAGCGGCCGATGACTGCGCACCACGACGTCGAAGTCACGCCGCAGGGGGGGCTGCTGACGCTTTCATTTGAGCGTCGAGTGATTCCGGAGGTTCACGCCGCGGTCGAAACGCGTGACGACGCGATCAGTCTTCTGGACATGGAAGGCACGGTCGTCGATCGGCTTGGGCTCTACGACGTCCTCCGCAAGCGGCCGGAGGTGTTCCGGTTCCAGACCGTGCGGCCGGAGCGCGAGGCGGACACGGCCTGGGTCGACTTGTTTCACTGCAATTCCGTGGAGTGGATGCGCCGCCAGAACCTGTTCGGGACGCACCCGCTGTACTCGCAGGATCACGTGCTCGTCTGCTCGCGGCACCAGGATCGCGTGTTCATCGTCGACTTCAAGCGGCGCGAGGTGGTCTGGGCCTGGGGCGAAGGGCAGCTCGACGGCCCGCACGACGCGACGCTGCTCGAAAGCGGCCGCATCCTGCTGTTCGACAACGGGCTGGCGCGGGGCTGGTCGCGCGTGCTGGAGGTGGACCCGCGGACGAACGAGATCGCGTGGGAATACAAGTCCCCGAACCCGCGCGACTTCTACACCAAGAGCAAGGGATCGTGCCAGCGGCTGCCCAACGGCAACACGCTGATCGCGAATTCAGACAACGCGCGGGCGTTCGAGGTCACGCCGGAAGGTGAAACCGTCTGGGAGTGGGTCTGCCCCTACTGGACCATCGAGAACCACGACCGCAACGAGCGGGCGACGATCGTGCGGCTGTATCGCATCGGCGTGGACGAGGCGCAGGCGCTGCTGGGGAGGATTCAGAAACGGCTGGCCGGACAGACGCCGGGGTGACGATTCCGGTCAGTGCTCGCTGGCGAGTCGAGCCTGGCAGGCGGCCGGTGCTGGAGTGACGCCTGGCGATCCACGGCGTCGGCGCGGGCGCGGAGCCGGCGCAGCAGGTTTCTGCGTCGCGGCGCCGTCGCAGCCGACTATGTCGGCCGTCGTTAGCTTAGTACCGCAGTCCGTAAATACGATGACGTATAATCTTGCCGCGGCCGAGGTGGCATGGCATATTGGATCTCCGTGGCAGGAGGCCAAGACATGCCGAGAAATAGTCCATATGTGATCGAACTGAGTCGCGAGGAGAAGGCCAGTCTGGAGTCTGTGGCGCGGAGATATACGTCACCGTATCGAGACGTGATTCGCGCTCGGATTGTGCTGTATGCCGCCCGCGGGCTATCCAATGACCAGATCGCGGCGCGCCTGGACACGCCCCGCCAGATCGTCAGCAAGTGGCGCAAGCGCTTCCTCGAGCAACGCCTGGCCGGCCTGGAGGAACAGGCGCGACACGGCCGGCCGGCCCGCTTTTCCCCCCGGCGTGGTGATCGCGATCAAGGCCTTGGCGTGTGAGCTGCCCCGGGAGCACGGCCTGCCGCTCTCCCGGCTCAGCACCGGCGAGATCTGCCGGGCGGCCGTGGCGCGCGGGCTGGTCGCGGCGATCGGGGAAACGACCGTGTGGCGTTGGCTCTCGGAGGATGCGATTCGCCCCTGGTGCCACCGCAATTGGATCTTCCCGCGCGACCCGGACTTCGCCCTCAAGGCCGGCCACCGAATGACTTCGGGTCCCTGGCCGAACTCGAGAACCGCCTCCTCAGCTTCCAGGAACACTACGAAGCCGTCGGGCGCCCATTCGAATGGAAATTCACGCGCCGCGACCTGCTGCGCCTGCTGACCCGGTTGGACGCAGTGCAGAAGCGGTCGAAATCAGCCTGACAGAATACGTCATCGAAATTACGGGCCAGAGCACTAAGGTCTTCCGCCCTTCCAGGGCTGGCCATTGAATCAGCCGCGGAGCGGCGGAAGATCGTAGCCCACG
>CAYMXT010000390.1:0-2133 GCA_964394415.1 uncultured Planctomycetales bacterium | reverse complement strand
GACGAACGGCGTCAATGCGAAGCTGCCCAGCCAGCCCCAGGGTGTCAGGTAGCCGAAGTGCAGCAGCGTGAGCGGGAGCGAGATCAGCCACGCGACGACGCACGTCGTCAGCAGTCCCCACGACCAGCGCCAGGCACAGCGCCGGACCAACTGCCAGAGATTGGCGGCGTCGGGCGGAGGTGCGTCGTCCGTGGTTCGGCCCGACAGCTTCCGCCAGACCGGCGGCAGCACGACGATGAACGCCAGCACCTGCACGAAGGAAAGCTGAAACCCCGCTCGATACAGCTCCAGAGGGTTCGCGAGCAGCACGACCGCGGCGGCGAGGGCCAAGGCGTTCACCCGGCAAAACGGCCGGCGCAGGAGACTCCCCAGCGTCGCAATCACCCCCACCACCGTCGCCCGCAGCACCGGCGAATTCGGCTCGGTCACCAGCGCGAAGAGGACGATTGCCACCAGGGCGGCTGCGCCCGAAAGCGTCGGCCCGCGACGCAGCCCGCGGCGCACGACCCACCACGCCGACAGCGCCAGCAGACTCACGTTGAACCCACTGACAGCCAGAAAGTGCAGCGCCCCGGCCTCGAGGAACGCCTGGTTGAGTTGCTCATCCGCCGCCCGCCGCTGCCCGAGCACCATCGTGTCGAGCAGCCGCACCTCCGCCTCGGCGTCGTGGTCGGCATACGTTTCCAGCAAGAGCCCGCGCGCCGTCTGCCGCAGACGGGCAATCAGGCGATACCACCAGCCCGGCGGCTCGGGCAGCACGACGACGTGCGCCGTGCTCTCGACCGACATGCCCGCGCCGAGGCCCTGGTACCAATGCCACCGAGCCCAGTCCGGCTCGCCAGGATTCTGCGGCCCCCTGGGTCGATGCAGCCGCCCGGTGAGTTGCACACGCGCCCCCAGCGGCAGGTTGAGATCGACCGCCTCTACGCTGACACGCACTTGGCCGGTCGTCGCGACCGCGGTGTCCGTGGCCCGAAACTCCTCCGCCGCCAAGACGAATTGCGTCCGCGCCGGCGGCTCGTAGGGCAAAAACGGGTTTCGTCGCACGCCCGGCCGCTCGACCGGAGTCGTCACGACACGCCCCACCAGCCGCGTCAGCAGCGGTTCGTCGCCCAATACGTGTGCGACGTGATGCGGCGGCTTGTAAACCGCCGTTTCGTACCGCGCGGAGCCCACGCCGCAGGCCACGACGCCGCCCAGCCCGGCGATCAACCACGGCCGCGGCCAGCGCCACGCCGCGAGCAGCAGTCCGCCCAAGGCCACCGCCGGCAGAATCAGGCTCAGCGCCCGACCGCCGCCATGTTCGTCCGCCAACCAAATGCCGAGAATCAAGCCCACGGCCGGGAGCAGGAGCGGCGCCGGCTCGGCCGGCCGGGGGGTCGCGTCAGTCTGTGTGTCAGCGCGCGCGCAGGGCTTGGGCGGTTGCATGGCGGAATCGTCAGGTGAGCTTCGCGGTGAGCACCTGTTCCGCGCGTTTCTGCCGGTAGGCTTGCAGCTTCTCGCGCAGGGCAGGTTGCTCGTTTGCGAGAATGCTCACCGCCAGGAGTGCCGCGTTGATCGCGCCGGCCTTGCCAATCGCGAGCGCCCCGACGGGAATCCCCGGCGGCATCTGCACGGTCGCGAGCAAGGCATCCAGGCCATTCAGGTCCGACGCCGCCAGCGGCACGCCGAGCACCGGCCGCGTCGTGTGGGCAGCCACGGCCCCGGCCAGGTGCGCCGCCATCCCCGCCGCGGCGATGAACACGCGCGTGCCGCCGTCGTCGCGTTTTCGGACGTATTCCGCCGTCTCGACGGGCGTGCGGTGGGCGGACAGCACCCGGGCCTCGCATGCGACGCCGAACTCCTTCAGCGTCTCGACTGCGTGTTTCATCACTTCCCAATCGCTCTGGCTGCCCATGAGGACGGCGACGGCGGGCGTGGCGGACATCGTCTAACTCCGCGACCGGCGTGCAATCCGCCAGCCGAACCACTATACTACCGCGGTTTTGGTGAATCCGAACCCCGGACGCAAGTCCGGGGCCGGCGTCGGCAAAGCGCCGCCTTTGGCGTGGCCCGCCACTTGCGTGGCGGGTTCGGATGACGCCGTGCTACCGCGCATCCGAACCCCGGACGGATGACGCCGCGCATCCGAAC
>CAYMXT010000389.1:0-2147 GCA_964394415.1 uncultured Planctomycetales bacterium | reverse complement strand
GTTCCAATGTCGCTTCTCGCGCTCGCGGTCGTAGCGGCGTTCCTGCAAGTTTCGGATTCTCCGATCATCGTCGTCGATCGCGACAACGTCGAAATCCGCCGGAGCTGCCGCGTCCAGAATCCCAAGGATGTACTGGTCGACGAGGACGGCAACGGCGTGGTCCAGATCGTCGCCGACGGTGTGACCGTCGATTTCGACGGGCAGGCGCTCCGCGGCGCCGCGCTGGACGCGACGCCGGACACGTTCTCGGGTTTCGGCATCCGCATCACCGGCAAGAACGTGACGCTGCGCAACGCCACCGTGTCCGGCTTCAAAGGCGCGATCTGGGCCACGCGCGCCGACGGGTTGACCGTCGAGGACTGCGACGTGTCGCACAACTTCCGCCAGCGGCTGCGCTCGACGCCGCAGGCCGAGGACCTTGGCGACTGGCTCTGGCCGCACCACAACGACGACAACGAGTGGCTCAAGAACTACGGGGCCGGCATCTACGTCGAGGAATCCGAGGGCGTCACGATCCGCCGCAACGTCGCGCACCAGTCGCAGAACGGGCTGTGCCTGCGGCGCGTGAACCGTTCGCAGGTTTACGGCAACGATTTCAGCTTCCTTTCAGGCTGGGGCATCGCGATGTTCCGTTGCTGCGGCAACGTCGTGGCCCGGAACAACTGCGACTTCTGCGTCCGCGGCTACTCGCACGGCGTGTACTCGCGCGGGCAGGACTCCGCCGGAATCCTGTTCTTCGAGCAGTGTCACGACAACCTCTTCGCGTACAACTCGGCCACGCACAGTGGCGACGGTTTCTTCGGCTACGCCGGCCACGAGGCGCTGGAGGGCGACGTGCGCGAGGAGCGCGTCGGCAACAACCGCAACATCCTCTACCGGAACGATTTCTCGTTCGCCCCCGCAATCGGCATCGAGATGACGTTCTCGTTCGACAACCAGTACGTCGAGAACATCCTGAACGGTTCGAACTACGGGATCTGGGGCGGATACTCGTCGTTCACGCACGTCGAGCGCAACACGATTGAGGACAACCTGATCGCCGGCATCGCGGTCGAGCACGGCTCGCAGTGGATGGTGCTGCGCAACGCGCTGCGCAACAACGCGCGCGCCGTCCAGTTCTGGTGGGACGAGGACAAGGACCTGCTGGCCAAACCCTGGGCCAGGCTCAACCCGACCTGGTCGCGCGACCACCAGATCGCCGGCAACAGGATTCACGTCGGCGAGGGCCAGGTCGGGATCGAGCTGACCGGCGGCACGGATGGTGTCCGCGTGTACGACAACCAATGGTCCGGCGCGGAGACGCGCTACCGCGTGGACGACAAGAGCCACTACCAGGAGCTGGACCAGGACGCGCAGCGGCAGTCATTCAACCCGGAACAACTGCCGCCGATCCCCGGTGAGCGCCAGGCGCTCGGTTTCCGCAAGCACCTGGCCGGCCGCGACAGGATCATCATCACCGAGTGGGGCCCGTACGACTGGCAGTCGCCGTATCTGCACTTCGTCGGCGCCGGGCCGAAGGGCGACGAGTACCGCCTGCTCGGCGATTCGCCGGCCGGCACGCCGAGCATCTCTGGGGCGGCCCGCGTCGAGGCACATGCCGAGACGACGCCGCCGATGTTCACCGTGGTTCCGGACAAGCCCGGCGTCGTGACGGCGTACGAGCTGACTATCCCGGCGGGCGCCATGTCGCTGAGCGCCAAGGGCGTCTTGACGGTGAGCGACTGGAGCATTCGCGTATTCGCGTACAAGACCGATCCGCGCCAGGACGCCGAACGCTGGAGGCAGGAGTCCACCGGCGCGGTCGCGTTCAACCTGCCGTACCTCGAGCTGCCGTACGGCAACGGCGGCCCGAGTCAGCTCAAGGCCGCGCCTGACGCGCTCCGCAACGCAAAGCTGCCCGCGGATCATTTCGGCACGCTGGCGGAAACGACGCTGACGTTTCCGGCCGGCAAGTGGAAGCTGAGCGTCACGTCGGACGACGGCGTGCGAACGTGGCTGGACGATCGGCTGGTGATCGACAACTGGACGCACCACGCCCCGACGACGGACACTGCGGAGTTGAGCATCGACGCGCAGACCACCGCGCGTATCCGCGTCGAGCATTTCGAGCTGGACGGTTACGCGGTGCTGACCTTGCGGCTGGAGGC
>CAYMXT010000388.1:2006-2147 GCA_964394415.1 uncultured Planctomycetales bacterium | reverse complement strand
CTGGCCACCGCTGGCAAGTGACGCTCGATGGCCGCCCGCAGGTTCTCGCCGCGCAGATCCGAGCCGACCGCGCGAGCGGTCGCAAGTTGTCCGCGAGCTTGCGCACGCGGCTCGGACCGGCGCCGCCCATTCGCGCACCTC
>CAYMXT010000388.1:0-1906 GCA_964394415.1 uncultured Planctomycetales bacterium | reverse complement strand
CTGGCCACCGCTGGCAAGTGACGCTCGATGGCCGCCCGCAGGTTCTCGCCGCGCAAGTTTGCGTCGGTCGCCAGGAGCGCGCCCGTCCGCCCGTCGATCAGAAACGCGGCGGGAATCCCGCTGACGCCGAACGTCTCCGGGAGCGTCGTGCCGCCGGCGTAGACCTGCGGCCAGGCCAGCTTCTGGTCGCGGCAGAATTGCCGGACGCGCTCGGCACTGATTCCCTGCGTGTTGTCCAGCGTAATGCCGATGACCTCAAAGCCGCGGTCGCGGAATTGCTCGTACGCGGCAGCTACGTTGGGCAACTCCGCCTTGCACGGTCCACACCACGTGGCCCAGAAATCCAGCAGCACGAGCTTGCCGCGGTAGTCGGCGGGGAAGTTGAGCGGTTGACCGGCCAGCGTGGTGGCCGAGAAATCCGCGGCACGCTCGCCAACGGCGGGTGGGCGGCCCGGACCGGACCGCGTGACGCCGGTCCCTCACCGCCCGCCGAACGTGCCGCGCAGTTGCAGGGCGACGACGCCGATCAGGGCTACGATGAACACGGTGGGCCAGCCGATCTTCATGCTCGGGCTCCTTGGGGGCACGTCTCAGAACGCCGCCGCGGGAATTCTATTCGCCCCGGCCCGTATTTCGTACAATGCGGTTTTCGGCCGCGGACCCGGCCGACAGGGTGCAACATGGCGCTACGTGTATTCAACACGCTCGGCCGGCGACTGGAGGAGTTCGTCCCGCAAGACCCCCCGCGGGTCGGGATGTACGTTTGCGGCCCGACCGTTTACGGACACAGCCACCTCGGCCACGCCAAGAGCTACGTCAGCTTCGACGCGATTCTCCGCTGGCTGCGGCTGTCCGGCTACGTCGTCAACTACGTCCAGAACATCACCGACGTCGGACACATGACCGACAACGACGAGGACGCCGGCGAGGACAAGCTGATCGCCGAGGGTCGGCGGCGCGGGTTGCACCCGATGGCGGTCGCCGAGTTCTTCACACGCAGCTACTTCGAGGACATGGACGCGCTCAACCTGCTGCGCCCGGACATCAGCCCGCGGGCCAGCGGCCACATCCCTGAGCAGATCGAATGCACGCGCGAGCTACTCGCCAGGGGTCATGCGTACGAGGCCAACGGCTCGGTCTATTTCGACGTCGGCTCGTTCGCGACGTACGGCCGGCTGAGCGGGCGGACCGTCGCCGAGCTGGAGGCCGGGGCGCGGGTCGAGGTAAACGCGGAGAAGCGCCACCCGGCCGATTTCGCGTTGTGGAAGCGGGCGGAGCCGGGGCACATCATGCGTTGGCCGAGTCCCTGGGGCGAAGGCTTCCCCGGCTGGCACCTCGAATGCTCCGTGATGAGCCAGAAGTACATCGGGGACACCCTCGACATCCACGGCGGCGGCCTGGAGAACCAGTTCCCCCACCACGAATGCGAGATCGCCCAGGGTGAGTGCATGACCAGCCGGCCGTTCTGCCGCTACTGGCTGCACAACAACATGGTGACCCTGGACGGCCAGAAGATGGGCAAGAGCCTGGGCAATTCGGTGTACCTGAAGGACCTCTTCCACACGACCGAGCCGTTGCGCGACCGGGTGGGGAATGTGCTGGTCGAAAAGTGCTTCGAGCCCGCCGTGATCCGCCATTTCATCCTGACCAGCCACTACCGCGCCCCGCTCGATTTCTCGAACGAGGCCCTGAAGGCCGCCGAGACGGGTTCCTACAAACTCCGCGACGCGGTCCGCGATTTGGCCAAAGCCGCCGGCGTATCCGAATCAGAACGCGCAGCGCAAGCAAGCCCGGCATCAGAACGCGCAGCGCAAGCAAGCGCGCCGTCAGAACGCGCAGCGCAAGCAAGCCCGCCGTCAGAACGCGCAGCGCAAGCAAGCCCGCCGTCAGAACGCGCAGCGCAAGC
>CAYMXT010000387.1:0-2149 GCA_964394415.1 uncultured Planctomycetales bacterium | reverse complement strand
AGAAGCCCGTCCCCACTGCCGTTCTCTGCCGTTCTCTGCCGTTCTCTGTCCCCCAGATGCCAACCGGGGCCCAGTCTTTCGACTGGACCCCGGCGGGACCTGCAAGGAACTGGTGGAGCTTAGAACACGACGTTGATCGCGGTGGCGCCAGCAGCCACCATGCCAATGTTCGCGTTCGCAGCGCCGATACCAACCGCCACGATGTCCGAAGCGAACGTCGCGCCAGCGCCGCCCAGGAGGGCGTACACCGTCGGGCCGTTGATCGTCGTCGTGAAGGTGAAGGTACGCGTCACGCCGTTGTCGTTGAGCGAGGCCACCGAGGCCGAGCCAACGTTGAAGTAGCGCGTGCCGGTCGCATCCTTCATGTAGAAGTCGATGCGGCTGAACGGATTGTTGAACACCGCGGTGCTGCCGGTGATCGTCGCCGTCAGCGTGATGTTCGTCTGCAGCGGGCCAGCGGCCGCAGCCGAAGCCGCCGTCGCGTTACCCGTCACGATACCCGTACCGGCGCCACCGCCAATCGCAGCGGCCGGCGAGCCGGCAACCGCCGGGAAGGTCGTGAGCTGCGGAGCACCAGACGGGATCACCGCGCCAGGCGTGACAACACCCGGGACGAAGTTACCCGACTGCGCCGCCAGGTTGCCCTGCGAGCGGGCGAGCGTGTACAGACCGGCCATGTTGGTCAGGCCGGCGGCGACGTTCGCCTGGAGGGCGAGCGGCATCGGCACCGCAGCGCTCACACCGAAGTTGGTGTTCGCGAACGTGGCGGCGTTGAAGCCGTTGACCGCAACCATCGGCATCTGCAGGTTCGCAGCGGCCGACGTGAACGGAGCCAGGGCGCCGTAGGTCACGCCGAACGAGAAGTCCTGAATGTCCAGGTCTTCGCTGATGAATGCGTTGCCCGTGTAACCGGTGGCCGTCAGCGTCACCGCCGTCGACGGGGCACCCGGAACCGGGACCGACGCGTCATACACCATCGTACGAGCCGAGACCGACGCGCTGTTGCCAGCGGCGTCGAACGCGGTCGCATTGTGCGTCCAGTAAGCATGGTTCGCCGCGCCCGTCACGGCCGTGATGGTCGTGGTGTAGAGCGGAGCAGCCGCGGTCACGCCGGTGGCGGACAGCGTCGTGCCAGCCGCCATCGTGCCCGAGTTGTCGGCGAAACGGAGGGCCGTCGTACCAGCCGAGTTGGCCGCACCCATCACGCGACGCGCGAGCGACATCAGGACCGGGCTCGTCGGCAGCATGCCCGAGTTGCCCACGAGGCCCGTGTCGTTGACCGTCACGATGAACTCACCACCGATCGTGCCACCGTTGAGGCGGGCGTTCGCGGCGATGGAGGCAGCCGTGTACGCAACCGTCGGAGCGGCGATGTCAACACCAAACAGCATGTGGTTCGCGGCGAGCGCCGTCGAAGCCGCAGCGGCCGGAGCCGAGCAGACCGTCGCGGCGGCCGGGAGCGCGGCCTCGTTGCCGAGCGCGTCCTGGTACGTGAAGATGCCGCAGTAGGTCGTGTTCGTGACCGACGGAGCCGGCAGCGTCGGCGTGTTGCTGGCCGTCGCCGAACGGGCTTCCGAGACCGTGCCAGCCGCCGAGGCGGCGATACGGGCCATGCGAACCGTCGTGGCAACACCGCAGTCAAGCGCGCCAGCCGTGGCGCAACCAGCCTGGGCAGCCGGAGCAATCATGACGCCGTTCGACGTGGCGCCCGTGTTGAGCGACGTCAGGGCGACCGAGCCGTTGATCCAGCCGTTCGCGCGGAGGTTCGGGTTCTGAACCAGCGTCGGAACGAGCGGAGCGCGGTTGTCGAGGCGCAGGCCAACGAGGGCGCCCGCGTTGATCGGAGCAGCGGCGGCGAACAGAGCATCGCCAGCGCCGTTCACGGCCGTCACGGTCGGCTGCTCGCCGATCGCGTTCAGGGCGCAAAGACCAGCGTCAAACTCGTAGCCGTTCACGTTCGTGGCAGCGGCAGCAGCCGTCGCCGAGAACGCGGCCGTCCAGGCCGACGTGCCGGCAGCCGGAGCAACCAGGGCCGTCGTGCGGGCGCCGATGCCGCTGGCGTCGCAAGCCGAACCGAAGGTCACCGTACCAGCAGCCACCGTGGCGCCCGTGTAGCTCACCGGGAGCACGGAGATCGCCAGGCCACCGC
>CAYMXT010000386.1:0-2151 GCA_964394415.1 uncultured Planctomycetales bacterium | reverse complement strand
GGCCTCAAGATCATGGATCTCGGCAACCCGATGGTCCCGGCGCCGCTCGGAAAAGTCGATACGCCCGGCTCGGCCAGCGGCGTCGCGGTTGACGGCGGCATCGCCTACGTGGCGGACGGAACCAACGGCCTTCAGATCATCGACGTGAGCGTCCCCGCATCGCCCGCGATCCTGAACTGGATCGACACGCCCGGCAACGCCGTCGAGGTGGCGGTCGCCGGCGGGCGGGCGTACGTCGCGGACGGCTCGCAGGGCCTGCGCATCTTCGACGTCAGCGATCCGTCCGAGCCGTTTCCGTTGGGGAGCATCGTGTTCCCTGGCGTGAACTCGGAGGCCACCTCGGTGTTCGTCGCGGGCGACTATGCCTACTGCACGGACCGCTTCTACGGCCTGCGCGTGGTGGACGTGACCAACCCCGCCTCGCCGCAGTTGCGCGGCAGCGCCGACACCTACAGCTACGCCTACGACGTGGTCGTGAACGGGACGCTGGCGTACGTCACGGACTACAGCAAGCGGCTGTACGTCATGAACGTCTCAAATCCCTATTTCCCGACCATCATCTGGACCAGTCCACAGCAGAACAGCAGCGCCAACAAGCTCGCGCTCTCGGGCAACCGGATCTACGTGTCACAAAACCAGGGCGGATACTTCGACACGTTCGACATCACCAATCCCACGTCGCCTGTCCAGTTGCCGGCCGTCGGGGCGCCCACGCTCGGGGGCGGCCTGGCCTGCTGGGATGACTACATCATCGTCGCCCATTGGTATTACGGCGTGCGCACGTTCCGCCAGGACGGGCTGCCGTTCACCAACGGACCACAGGATGCGGCGGCCTGCGACGGCGGAAACGCATCTTTCGGCGTCGCCGCCGCGGGGCAGAGCACGACCGGCCCCGGGGCGCTCACCTTCGCCTGGCGCAAGGACGGAACGCCGCTCGCGGATGGTCCCACCGGCCCGGGCTCCACGATCGCGGGCGCAGCGACGGCGGTGTTGACGATTGCGAACGTGTCGGCCGCGGACGAGGGCGCCTACGACTGCGTGGTCTCCAATGCCTGCGGCTCCACCACCAGCGCCGCCGGCATGCTCTCCGGCGGCGGTCCTGGATGCTGCCCGGGCGATCTAGACGGCGACGGCGTCGTCGGCCTGGCAGACTTGTCCGCGCTGTTGACGAACTACGGCGCGGGCGCGGGGATGACGTACGCGGACGGCGACCTCGACGGCGACGGGGACGTGGACCTCGCGGACCTGTCGGCGTTGCTCACTGAATTCGGCGTTACGTGTGCATGAAAAGGGTTGAGTACGCGAGTTCTCGAAACGGGGGAGACTATGAGACCGGCCGCAGTGCTGATTCTGGCATCGTTGCTTTCGGGAAGCGTCCGCGCGGCGGTTGTGTACAGCCAGCCGCACAACAACAGTGGCACGCTCTACCAGTCCTCATGGTGGAATCCCAACGACAGCGACTACGACATCCACACCTGGGACAGCTTCACGCTGTCCACGGACCGCGCGATCACGGAAGTGACCTGGCGCGGCGGGAACATCTACGGCGGAAGCCACGGCGGTCCGGTCGTGAACTTCACCGTGGCGTTCTATCCCTCCATAGCAGCCGGTTCTCAGCCCGACGTCGTCAACCCGCCGCTGGTTCAGTACGAGACCGGCGGCAACGCCGGCCAGACGTACGCCGGCACGTTCGGCGGCGTCGCGATGTATGACTATCACTTCACGCTTCCGGCGCCGTTCCAGGCCGCGGCCAACACCAAGTACTGGGTGTACATCCTGGCATGGCAGAACGGCATTCCGGAGTGGGGTTTCGCGGCGGGCAGCGGGGGCAACGGATCGTACTTCCGCTGGGTGCGCGGTCTGCACATGTACCAGTCGGCGCCCGGCGATCTCTGCTTCACGCTCTACGGTTCCGACGCGCCGACGTACACGATCAGCGCCGGTGCGTCGCCGGTGGAGGCCGGCGCCGTCCAGGGCGCGGGCGCGTACCCGCAAGGCTCGACCGCGTCGCTGGTCGCGATCGCCAATTCCGGCTGGGGGTTTGTCAACTGGACCGAGGACAACGTCGAGGTCAGCACGTCCGCGCAGTACAGCTTCATCGTCAATGCCGACCGCACGCTCGTGGCGCACTTTGCTCCCGCATACACGGTC
>CAYMXT010000385.1:0-2190 GCA_964394415.1 uncultured Planctomycetales bacterium | reverse complement strand
TCGCGGTCGACGCCAGCCCGCGGCTGATCGCCGCCGCGAAGGCCCGTGGCCAGCGCGACCCGCGTGTCCGGTACGTCGTCCGCGACGCCCGGCGGCTGGGTGATCTCGCTGACGGCCGTTTCGACGCCGCCGCGTGCGTGCTGGCGGTGCAGGACACCGACGGCTTGGATGAGCTATGCACTGGTTTGGCCGCGGCGCTGCGCTGCGGCGGGCGCGCGGTGCTGGTAATGATGCACCCATGCTTCCGCATCCCGCGGCAAGCGCAGTGGGGCTGGGACGACGAGAAACGCACGCAGTATCGCCGGATCGACCGTTACGCGACGCCGATGCAGATTCCCATCGCGACGCACCCCGGCCGCGATCCCGGCGAGCAGACGATCTTTCACCATCGCCCCCTGGCGGACTACCTGAACGCGCTCGGCCGGGCGGGTTTGGCCGTCGTCGCATGTGAAGAGCTGCTCAGCCACCGGCGCAGCGACCCCGGCGCACACAGCCGTGGCGAACACCGCGCCGCGCAGGAAATCCCCATCTTCCTGGCACTCAAGGCAATACGAGGGTAGACGATTGCGTAACGCAGCGGTTCTCACGGCACTCCTAGTCTATCTCGGCGGCTGCGGTCCCGGCGGGCCGAGCCGCGTCCGCCTCGAACCTGACGTTATCCGGCCGCCGCGCGGCGTCCTGATCTTCCTTGTGGACGGATTGCCTGGCGCGCAGGTCGCGCGGGGGTGCCGCGAAGGCTGGCTGCCGAATATCGCGGAGCGGTTCTGCGACGGCGGCTGCCGCGTCGAGCACGCGATGACGGCCGTACCGTCGATCACCTACGCCGCAATTGCCACGCTGCTCAGCGGCGCTGAACCCAGCCGCCACGGCGTGATTGGCAACCGCTGGTTCGACCCGCCCGCGGCGCTGTTTCGCGACTACACGACGCTCTTGACCTACCGCGCGATCAACAGCGACTTCGCCGCGCCCACGCTGTACGAACTGGTCCACCCGGAGCCGTCCGCGAGCATTCAGGCGGCCCACGTGCGCGGCGTCACGCACGATATCGCGAACTGGGGTCCGTCCGGCGTGCTGTGGTGCTTTGGCGACTACACCGCGGTGGACAAGCTCACGGCGACCTCGGTTGCTGAGCTGGTCCGCCGCGCGAACTGGGACCGCCGCTGGCCCACGGTTGTGACGTTCTACTTTCCCGGCCTGGACACGATCGGGCACGTGCATGGCCCGGATTCGCAGCGGTTCCGCGCGGCGCTCGAACACATCGACCAGCAGCTCGGCCGCATCTTCGGCTGGCTGGACAGCGCGCGGCTGACCGCAACGACAAACGTGGTGCTCGTCAGCGACCACGGCATGGCCAACGGCGGTCCCCACGGGCACGTGAGTCTGCTGGCTCTGATGCGGGACGGCTGGGGTCGCACGGCAACGCGCGAAGTGCATCAGCACCGCGACCGCGCCCTCCGTCGCCCGTTCTACGACCGCTTCGACACAGTCGTGAATGACCAGGACGGCCGGCGGGCGTCGCTGCACTTCCGCGCCGCCGCCGGATGGTCGGAACCGCCGACGCCCGCCGACGTGGCGGCCATCTTGACGGCCCCGCCGACCGAGCGACAGCTCTGGAATCTCACCGGCGTGGATCTCGTGACTTACCTGGCGGCGGACGGCAGCGCGGTCCTGCGCTCGGCCCGCGGCACGGCCCGCATTCGCGGGGCGGACGGAACGGGTGCCTGCCCCGTGACGTTTGCCTACGAGCCGGCGCCGGACGATGTACTCGGTTACCTCGACGACCCGGAACTGGCCGCCTTCGTGACCGCCGGTTTTCACACGTCACGCGCGTGGCTCGCCGCGACCGCCGCGCACACCTACCCAGACCTCGTCCCGCACCTGATTCCCCTGCTGCACTTGCGGCGGGCCGGACAAGTGGTGCTGTTCGCAGGGGCCGGGTACAGTTTTGTGGCGGAGCGCGGTGGGCACGGCGGCGTATCCCGCGACGACCGGCACATGACGTTCATGCTCGCCGGTCCGGGTGTGCCGCGTGGCCGCACGCTCGCGGCCGCCCGCGCGTCGGACCTGGTGCCGACGGTGCTGGACCTGCTCGGCGTTGCGCCGCCGTCCGGCGTCGTGTTCGATGGTGTGGCGCTCGGACCGGAGTTGAAGACGGCCTCCGAACCCGCCACGCAAGTGGCGGGCCGGCCC
>CAYMXT010000384.1:0-2253 GCA_964394415.1 uncultured Planctomycetales bacterium | reverse complement strand
GAACACAAACCGCGATCCTCAACCAAGATCCAGATCGGGCTGCGGAACCGCTGCCCCCGCGGCAGCGGGGTTGTCGCCGCGGGTAGTGCAACGGTATAGTGCAAAGTCGCGGCCGCCGGGGGGCGTGCCGCGCGCACAAGTCTGCACGCCCCGCCGCCGCAAAGGGGGAAATCTATGCCAGCGCCAACCGCCTTGGGAGAGCAGCCCAGGTCATCGAAGCGAACTCGCCGCGTCGGCTCCAGCGCGATCGCGTTCCTCGTGTTATCCGCCATGTCGCCGGCAGCCGTGTCGGGCGAGACTTGCTGGGGTTGGGAAGAGCGCCTGATCTCGCCCGCCGGCCGGTCCGGGCACGCGGCGGCGTTCGATCCCAACCGGGGCGTGATGCTGCTGTTCGGTGGTCAGTATGAGTTTCCGCCCGGAATGGCGAACGACACGTGGGAGTGGAACGGCGCGAGCTGGCGGCGCGTTGCGACCATCGGCCCGTCGTCCTATCAGAGCATAGCGATGGTGTTTGACTCCGTTCGAAACGAGTTCGTGCTCTTTGCCGGCAGTGAGACGCTCGGCGAGACTTGGGTCTGGAACGGATCCAACTGGCATCGGGCGGCGACCACAGGACCGGGCCCGCGTACGGCGTTCGCAATGGCGTTTGATTCCGCGCACGGCGTTGCAGTCCTTTTCGGGGGAATCGTGGGAACCGCGCGAAAGCGGGACACCTGGGTTTGGAACGGATCATATTGGACAATCGTCGCGGAAGCTGGCCCGCCGAAGCTCGCTGAGCACGCGCTCGCATTTGATTCTCAGCGAAACGTCGTGGTGTTGTTCGGTGGCCGACAGCAGAATCTCTCATTGTTCGGGCAGACCTGGGAGTGGGACGGGTCACAGTGGGAGATGGCGGCACCTTATTCAGGCGAGCCGGCTTCCCGGTTCAATCACGCGATGACGTACGACGAAGCTCGCGGCGCGACGCTGCTTTTTGGCGGAGAGAACGAGAGAGACGGGCTTTTGAAGGATTTTTGGGCATGGGATGGCGTGTCCTGGCGTGAGGTCACCCAGAACAGCCCGGGCGGTGCGAAGCGACACTCACTGGTATTCGATTCATCCTCCGACGCGGTGCTCCGATATGGAGGCGGCGCCGAGTTATGGGGCTGGAACGGTGTGGTCTGGAATCTCATGCGGTCGTCGGGCCCCGAACCGCGTCAGCGCTGCAGTCTGGGTTTTCACTCGGGGATCGGAACCGTCGTGCTGTTCGACGGTCATCGCCTGTTTGAAGACCCGGACGAAAGTCGCGGGCGAACTTGGGGCTGGTTGGGCAACGACTGGGTGGAGTTGACCACGTCGAACTACCCCCCTGCACGCTACGGCCACGCGATGTGCTACGACGAGGCCCGCGGCGCGCTCCTGATCCAGGGCGGACGGCACGATACCGACGAATTCTCCGATACGTGGGCGTTCGACGGAAATGACTGGACGCAGCTCACGTCCGGTGACCCTGGGGAGCAATACCTGCACGCGATGGCGTTCGATTCGGTTCGCCAGGTCGCCGTGCTGGTCGGCAACGGCGCGACCTGGGAGTGGGACGGGGCGTCCTGGCAGCGGATCGCCCTCGGGCAACCGGCCAGCCGCGAAGAGACGGCCATCGCGTTCGACCCCGTTCGAAATGTGACCGTGCTGTTTGGCGGGGCCGTCGGCTCCTCGTCCGTCGCCAACGACACCTGGGCCTGGGACGGCGCGGCCTGGGCGCTGCTCATGAGCGGCGGCCCGCCGGGACGCAAGGGCCATGCGATGTACTTCGACCCGCGCTTGCAGCAGATCGTGTTGTGCGGCGGCCGGCGGAGCGACCACAGCGGCAACTGGCTGCGCGACACATGGGCGTGGACCGGCGACCACTGGGTCCCAATCACGAACTCCGGACCCACAGCGCAGTCCAGCAGTGCGATCGCTTACGATCCCATCCGCGGGTATGCCGTCACGTTCGGCGACCGAATTGAAACGAACCCTGTGTACCGCAACACGTGGCTGCTCCGCGCCGACGCGCCTTGCATCGACTGCAACAACAACGGCATGGGCGACGAGGACGAGATCAACTTCGGCCTGACGCCGGACATCAACGGCGACGGCCGCCCGGACGAGTGCGACTGCCCGCTGGTCGATATCAACAGCGACGGCGTGGTCGGCGACCAGGACCTCGCGATCCTGCTGGCGCACTTCGGCACGGCCCCGGCTGCGCACGCCGACGGCGATCTCGACGCGGAC
>CAYMXT010000383.1:0-2270 GCA_964394415.1 uncultured Planctomycetales bacterium | reverse complement strand
GGCGCCGCCAGCTGATCAGCGCAGCCAAGCCGAGCCCGAGCAAACCGGCACTTGCCGGCTCGGGTACCGCGGTGAGGAACACGCCGGACTCGGACCGGAACGACGACTCCTCCGGCAACGTGAGCCGGACCGTCGCCGTGTTCGAGAAGTCCGCCGGCCCGGCTGCCGTCATCCCGATCACGAAGCCCAGCGTCGGGTCGTCGCCCGAGACGTCGATGCTGGCGACGAAGCGGTTGGTCTTGTTTCCGACCTGTGCCCAGTCGCCGAAGGTGCTGAAGGTGTAGAACTCCTCGGGTTTGGCGGTGGAGTTGACGACGTTGCTCCCCAAGGCCGTCCTCCAGCCGACCGAGCCCGCAACCTGGTCGGTCAGCGCGTAGGTGTAAAGGCCGCTGTACGCATTGAACCAATAGTTGGCCTGGCCTCGATCCTGCCCCGGTGCACGCCCGTAGGTGCCGTTGACGACAAGGTCGAAGCTGACTGTCTTCACCTGGCCCGGGCCGAGCCCGGGGATCGTCAGCCACAGCATGTCGCCCAACTGCACCGTTGCGGAGCCCGACGCGTTCGCGGCCAGGCGCAGCTTGCCGTCGCGCAGATCGGCACTGGCGGACACGTTGGCGTCGGTATGGCTGACGAACGGATCGGTACCGGTCTGCGTACCCGCGGCGCACGACCAGCCGCCTTGGTAGTTACCTGGCGGAGGCGTCAGACCGGAGTTGCACTTCGAAACCAACACGGGGCCGGAGGGCAGCAACGACACGGTATCCAGGCTGGCCCTGTACGCCCAAGCAGGCAGACCGAGAAGCGCCATCGCGGATATGGCCCACTTCACCCACCGAGAACACGGCGTCATGATGCACCTCCCCTTACGGGTCACCGGGTGCGCAGCGTTGCCCTCTGCACGCGGGTTCGCCATCCCGCATTCGAGGGGGGGCGAGATGTCCTTTGGGATAGATCAAAAAGAGGCGTCGCGTTGGTGCGCGCCTTTCGCATCCAGGCACGGCCCTCCATAACCGGAGCGATCTCCCCGTCCGTTACGTGCACTTGGCGCCGGGGCCGCGGAACGGGAAGCGCCTCGCCCCGACTGCCAGTTCGGAGCAATGTCGCGCTACGCCGCGAGGAACCCATCCGCGCGTGGTCCCGCCCAGGGTGCAGCGACCGGTCGGCAACGGGTCGGGCTACCGAGTGCCCTTGCCTGTCCTGCCGACAGCGCCGATGGAAAGTGCGGAGGTCTGGCGCAAGCTCAGACGCCGCCGGCCACGTGCCGCTCGCGCAGCTCCCGCTTGAGCACCTTGCCGATGTGGCTGCGCGGCAGCTCGTCGATCAGGTGCACCGCGGCCAGCCGCTGCGTCTTGCCGACGCGCGCGTTGCACCAGTCGCGCAGTTCGTTCTCGGTTGCCGTGCCGCCGGGCGCGAGCACGACGTAGGCCACCGGCGTCTCGCCGGCCCTGCGTGTCGAACCACTCGACCTCGCGCGTCTTCTCCGGCTGGCCGTGGTAGCCGGTCATCATGCCGGCGGAGCGGCCGACGACCTCGCCGGCCTCGCCGGGCGCGACCTCGCGGCCGGCTTCGTCGATCAGCTTGATCTCGCTGCCCGCCGCGGGGCGGCCGACGGTGTGCAGCTTGTCCGGGTGCTCGTGCGCGTTCAGGATGCAGCTGCCGCCGCCTTCGGTCATGCCGTAGAACTCGACCAGCCCGCCGGGCCAGCGCTTCAGCACGTCGGCCTTGAGCCGGGCGCTGAACGGCGCGCTGGTGCAGAACTTCATCTTGAAGGACTTCAGGTCGTGCGCGTCGAAGTCCGGCCGCGCCATCAGCCGCTGGTACTGCACCGGCACGAGCATCGTGTGCGTCGCGCGGATGCGCTCGGCCAGCGCCAGGTAGGCGGCGGCGTCGAACTTCGGCATCAAGTGCACCGCGCCGCCGAAGGCCAGCGTCGGGAAGAAGACGACCAGCGTCGTGTTCGAGTACAGCGGCGTCGCCAGCAGCGTCACCGTGTCGGGCCCGTAGCCGTAGCTCAGCCCGCGCATCACGTGCGCCCAGCGCATGCCGTGCGGCTGCACGATGCCTTTCGGGTGGCCGGTGGTGCCGCTCGAATAGATGATGTTGAACGGCATCTCCGGTCGCAGCTCGACCGACGCCGGTTTCGCGTCGGCCGCCGCGAGCCAGGCCGCCAGGCCCGGCCCGGGCAGCGACGGGTCCAGCGCAGTCACCGGCACCGCGCCGCCGAGCGCCGGCAGCAGCGGTGCCGCCGCGTCGTCGGCGAACAGCCGCTG
>CAYMXT010000382.1:0-2280 GCA_964394415.1 uncultured Planctomycetales bacterium | reverse complement strand
GCGGCACGGTCCGGGAGACGTCGCAGATGGCGGCGTCGCTGGAGCTGGTCGGCATCAAGACCGCCACGCTCGAGCAGGCGCTGAAGTCGATGACCAAGAACGGGCTGGCGCTAAATATGTCCAGCCTGAAGGACCTGTCGCGGCAGTACCAGGCGCTAGAAGACCCCATCGCGCGCAACGAGTTCCTGTTCAAGAGCTTCGGCAAGGCCGGCCTGGAGATGGCCGAGATCATGGGCAAGTCGGCCGACGAGCTCGACCGGCTGGAGCGCGTGGCCAAGTCCTCGGGCAAGGTCATCGGCGAAGAGGCCGCCGCCAACGCCGAAGAGTTCAACCTACAAATGGCCATCTTCAACCAGCGCGTTGAGGGGGCCAAGATTGCGCTGGGCAACGCCCTGATCCCGGCGCTCAACGACGCTTTTCAGGGATTCACCAACCTGATCAACGTCGGCGGCGCGCTGCTGATCGTCTGGGCCAAGATGACGGGGCAGATGACCGAGCAGGAAGCCGCGACACGGGCGGCGGCGCTGGCGGGGGGCGACCTCGCCGCCGGCTACCTGACGACGTGGCAGGCCGCCCAGGATGTGACCACGGTCACCCAGGACGTCGTAAGCGCAAATGCCAACGCGGTCACGTCGATGACCGATTTGTCGGTAGCCATGATGGCGCTCGATGACCCGATGGCTGTTTATCGCGAGTTCGCGCCGGCAGCCTACGACGCATCGGCGGCGGCGCGGCAGCACCGCGATGATGTTCTGATCCTGGCTACGGCCATCGATGGACCGCTCAAGAAGGCCGATGAAGACTTCGCGGCGCGCCAAGCCGATCTGACCCAGAAGGCCAAGGACTACCAGGTCGAAATCGACAACCTTTCTGGAAAGACATATCTCACGCCTGAGCAGCGGACCCAGTTGGACGAAGCCAAAGCCGGCCTCGACGACGCCAATCTGGCACTGGAGGCCAACGCCGCCAAGCATGAGGAAGCGTCCAAGCGGATCATTTTTTCTCTACTTCAGCAACAGGCAGCCGCCGATGGGCTGACGCAAAAAGAGCTAGAGGGCCTTCTGCTGGTCGCCCAGAACTGGGGGATGATTGACGAGAAGACCGCCACCGCCACTAAGGACATTTCGCGCAACCTCGAGAACCTGGCCAACAACGGCGACGTTGAGACGTTCGCCCGCAATATCGAGATTGCGGCCGGGCGCGCTACCGGTGCCCTCAACAGCATCCCGCGTTCCGTTGACATCAACGTCAACATGCGCGGCGCGGAGAACCTGGTCGGTGTGGACTTTGGCAGCACTGGCCGGCGTGCGGAAGCCCGCGCCGGCGGCGGGCCGGTCTCCGCGGGCCGGCCTTACTGGGTGGGGGAGCTGGGTCCGGAGCTGGTCGTGCCGGTCAGCAGTGGGACGGTGTTTTCCGCCTCGGATAGCCGCTCGGTCGCTTCCGCACTCGGCGGCAATGTGTATGTCTCAGTCACCTATGCCCCGACGATGAGCCTCGGCGACGAGGTCGAGTTCGAGACGCGGGTGATCCCGCTGATCAAGAGCAAGCTGAGGCTGTGACATGGCCCTGACCTGGTACGTCGACGTCGACTGGAACAACGACGGCACCTTCGAGGCCGACGAGGCCGCCAAGACCATGGCGCTGCGCATCAAGCGCGGCCGCGAGAACATGATCCCCGAGGACGGCAACGGCTTCGAGCGCCTCCAGGTCGGCGAGCTCACGCTCACCCTCGACAATGACGACGGGCGCTTCGACCCCTTGAACTCGGCCTCGGCCATCTACCCCGGCGTCCGCCCCGGCCGCGAGATCCGCATCCGCGTCAACGACGGTGCGACCACTCGCACCGCCTTCCGCGGCAAGATCAAGAACATCCAGCCGGTGGGGATGAAGTTCAACAAGCGCGTCGTCATCACGGCCCAGGACGGCTGGGCGTTCCTGAGCCGCGCGGTCCGCAAGGCCGTGCAGGCGACGATCCGCACCGACACCGCCATCGGCCACATCCTGGACCAGGCCGCCTGGCCCAGCGCCTGGGGCCGGTCGCTGTCGGCGGGCTCGGACTACATCCCCTACTGGTGGGCCGACGGCAGCGCCGACGCGCTCCTGCACGAGCTGGCGGTGAGCGAGCAGGGCCAGTTCTATATCGCCGCCGACGGCCAGGCGACGTTCAAGGGCCGCGGCGCCATCTACGCCGGCACCAGCGCCGCGACGCTCTCCGGCACCGACATCCTCAACGACATCTGGCAGCGCCAGCCGTGGGAGACGGTGCGCAACTTCGTCCGC
>CAYMXT010000381.1:1855-2294 GCA_964394415.1 uncultured Planctomycetales bacterium | reverse complement strand
CCGCACGGAAGGCTCCGAGGGCGGCCCGATCGGTCTGGCGTTCGCGCGGCTGTTCGGGCACGACTCGCAGGGCCTGACGGCGCGCGCGGCGGCGATGCTGGTCCCGCGCGACATCTCGGTCGTGATCGACCTTTCGGGCTCGATGAACGACGACAGCGGGCTGGTGTACTGGAGCCGGACGGACGGCGGGTACGCCAACACGCGCGACATCTGGGCCGCGCTGGACGGGCCGGAGCCGTCACGTCCGTATCTGCCCGGCTCGGAGCTGGATACGGAGTACGCGTCGGACACGGGGCCGACTTTCGGGCTGCTGAACAACTGGGGCGACCCGCTGCTGCCCAGCTCGTACAACGCGTCCAGCGACCCGGGTCTGCTGTATATCCCGCGTTACGGGAACGTCTCGAACTCGACCATCCAGGACAGTCTCACGAGCCGCGGG
>CAYMXT010000381.1:517-1845 GCA_964394415.1 uncultured Planctomycetales bacterium | reverse complement strand
AGCGCGGACGAGATCAGCGTGCTGCTGTCCGGCAGCCGCGACGGCAACAGCACGCACTGGAAGGACCGCGTCGGAGTGCTGCTGGGGCTGTCTGAATGGCGCAGCGGCCGGCCCGGCGGCAAGTACACCAGCGGCGGAGACGGCGATTCCTATATCGAGAGCGGCGAGATGTTCTGGCTTTCCTACCCGTCCTGGCGCGTCAGCGGCTGGACCTGGCTCGACTACGTGAACTGGGTTGCCACCACCAGCCAGTACGGCAGCGGCAATCCCGGCTTCCGCAACCGCTACGGACTGAAGACCTTTGTCGACTATCTGCTCGTCAGCTACCCCCAGGTCACGCGGAACAACAACCTGTGGGCGACGCCCGAGCAGCCCGTGCAGGCCGTCAAGGACGCGGTGCAGACGATGGTGGACGTGATCTCCGAGCTCGACAGCATGGATCACGTCTCGCTCGAGGTGTTCGCGACCACGTCGCGGCACGAGGTTGACCTGACGGACGACTTGCAGTCCGTCGCGGAGACGTTGTACCACCGGCAGGCCGGTCACTACGACACCACGACCAACATCGCGTCCGGTCTGGCGCAGGCGATCAACGAGCTCCAGTCGGCGCGGGCCCGGCCCAACGCCAACAAGCTGATCATCCTGATGTCCGACGGCGTTCCGAACACGGACGAGCAGGGCAACTACCTGGGCGACGGCTCGGCCGCTGCCCACGACTACGCCACCGACCAGGCGCAGCAGGCGGCCGACCTGAACTTCCGCATCTACACGGTCAGCGTCGGCTATTACAGCGACCGGCCGCTGATGCAGGAGATCGCCGCCATCGGCCGGGGCGAGGAGTTCTACGCCGCCGGCTCCCCGGAAGAGTACCAGCAGCAGCTTGAGGACATCTTCCGGTCGTTGGGCGGCAAGCGCCCGGTGGCGCTGATCGAATAGCCCCCGCGCCCGGCGGGAGCTACGAGAAGGAGCGAGGGTGAGAAGGTGACGGGGCGAGCCCGCATTGCGGGCCGGTGACGCGCGGGAGCCGCTTCCGCTCCCGCCGCGGGCCGAACGCCTCGTGGCCTTCTCGCCTCGCACGGGGCACGCGCATCCGTGAGTCGCACGCTTCGCGTCATTGTCGTGAACACCGACGACGGGGTCGCCACCGACCTGCGCTCCGTGCTGCTGTCGATCGACGGCGTGAAGATCGTAGCCGAGATCGACGAGCCGGCCATGCTGGCGCACGCGATCACCCACTTCCCCGCTGAAGTCCTGCTGGTCCATCTCGATCCCAACCCCGCGGGCGTGATGGACGTCGTGGCCCCGCTCATCGAGCCGCACAAGGACCG
>CAYMXT010000381.1:0-507 GCA_964394415.1 uncultured Planctomycetales bacterium | reverse complement strand
TATGGAAGCCGTTCCCGCCGGAGCAGCTCGCGGAAGTCCTGAATCGCGTGGGGAGCGAGTCATCGCACTCCGGCCGGCGGCTCGGGCGGCTGTTCGTCGCGGTCGGCGCCGGGGGCGGCGTGGGGACCACGCAGCTCGCCACGAACCTGGCGGCCGAGCTGGCGCAGCTCGAAGAATGGGAGACCCAGACGACGCCCGGCGCCCGGCCGCGCGTGGTCGTGGTCGACATGGATTTCCGCTTCGGGCAGGTCGCGATGCAGCTCGACGCCCAGCCGGCGTTCACCATCGCCGAGCTGTGCGAGCGGCCCGAGCAGATCGACGCGCAGATGATCGAGAAGGCCGTCTTCCGGCACAGCACGGGCGTGCACGTGCTGGCACGCCCCAACGTGCTGGCGGAGGCCGAGCGCATCCACGCCAGCCAGTGCGCCGGCGTGCTGGCCAGCCTCCAGGAACACTATGACTTCGTCGTCGTCGATCTGCCCGGCCGCTTCGACCCGACGGCGCGGG
>CAYMXT010000380.1:0-2301 GCA_964394415.1 uncultured Planctomycetales bacterium | reverse complement strand
CTGATCTGCCACAGCAGAAAATTGCTGATCCGCATCTCGCCCGCCGTGCGGATCACCAGGTCCGGATCGGGCAGACCGGCGGTGTACAGGGCATCCGAAATGACCTGCTCGCTGATCTCGTCCGGCCGCAGCTCGCCGCGTGCCACACGCTCGGCGATCCCGCGGACCGCGTCGCTCAGCTCGGCGCGCGAGCCATAGTTCAGAGCGAGGCACAGCGTCAGGCCGGTGTTCGCCCGGCTGAGCGACTCGGTCCGCTGCAATTCCGCCAGCACGCTGGCCGGGAGGCCCGCCCGTCGACCGACTTGCACGATGCGGATGTTGTTCCCCATGATCTCGTCGCGTTCCAGCGCGAGATACTGGGTGCAGAGTGCCATGAGGGCATCGACTTCGGGCTTCGGCCGCCGCCAGTTTTCGATGCTGAAGCTGTAGAGCGTCAGGCAGCCGATCCCCAGCCGGGCGCATTGCTCGACCACCTCGCGGACGGACGCGATCGCATGGCGGTGCCCCTCGACCCGCGGCAACCCACGCTCCTGTGCCCAACGCCCGTTGCCGTCCATGATGATCGCGACGTGCCGGGGCAGTGCCGCCGGCTCCAGCCCGAGGACGGTTCGCGGATCCAGCGGCGGCTTGGACGGCATCTCAACCTTCATCCACAAGGATGACCTGCTCCCGCGACGGGCCTACGCCTATGATACGCACCGGCGCCCCCAGCCGTTCACCCACAAACCGCACATACTCCTGCGCCGCCGCGGGGAGGTCCGCGAGCCGGCGGCAGGCCCCCAGGTCCGCGTCCCAGCCGGCGAGCGTCTGGTAAACCGGCTCGACCTCATTCAGCACGTCCGCGCGGGCCGGAAACTCGCTGAGCGTGCTACCGCGGTGGCGGTACTTCACACACACCCGCAACGTCTCAAACCCCGACAGCGTGTCCAGGTGTAACACCGCCAGCCCCGTCGGCCCGGCGAACATCGCCGCATACGACGCCGCAACCGCGTCAAACCACCCGCACCGCCGCGGCCGTCCCGTGGTCGTGCCAAACTCGTGCCCGCGCTGGCGGATTGCGTTCCCGGTGGCGTCGTGCAGCTCGGTCGGAAACGGCCCGGCGCCGACGCGCGTGGCGTAGGCCTTGATCACGCCGATGACCGTGCGGACCGCGGTCATCGGCACCCCCGCGCCGCTGGCAATCCCGCCGCCGCCCGCGTTCGAGCTGGTCACATATGGATACGTGCCGTGATCCACGTCGAGCAAACTGCCCTGCGCCCCCTCGTACAGCATCCGCCGGCCCTCTTTGCGCAACCGGTACAGCAACGCCGTCGTGTCGCAGACGAACGGCCGCAGTTCCTCCGCGAACGCGAGGTACTCCTCCGCCACGCCCGCGGTGTCGATCGTCTCCGCCACGCCGTAGACCCCCGCCAGGTACGCGTTTTTGTGAGCGACCACCGCCGCCAGCCGCTCGCGAAACCGCTCGGCGGGGTAGAGGTCGCACAGCCGAATGGCCCAGTGCCGGGCGCACTTGTCCGCGTAGCACGGCCCGATGCCGCGGCCAGTTGTGCCGAGCTTGTCCGCGGGACGGGCCGACTTCTCGGCGAGCGCGTCCTCGCGGCGGTGATACGGGAACACCAGGTGGGCACGGTCACTGATCCGCAGGTTCTCGCCGATCGCCACGCCGCGTTCGCGCAGGGCGGCGATCTCGCCCAGCAGGACCGCGGGGTCGAGCACCGTTCCGCCCGTGATGACGTTCAGGACGTTGGCCCGCAGCACGCCGCTGGGAAGCTGGTGCAGGGCGAACTTCTCGCGTCCGACGACGACGGTATGCCCGGCGTTGGCCCCGCCGGAGTAGCGCACGGCGACTTCGAAGTCGTCGAGCAGGAGATCGACGACCTTACCCTTGCCCTCGTCGCCCCACAGCAGGCCGACGACGCACGTGTCCCCGAGGTTTCGGAAACTCATCACTACCTACTACTCATGGGCGCCGGCGTCCGTCGCCACCGGCCGGCGTGCCCGGCATGGGAAGCACAGGCGATCCGTCAATCCCGTGGAGCACAGACGATCCGTCTGTGCGTGTAGGACAGACGATCTGTCTGTGCGTGGAGCACAGGCGATCCGTCAATCCCGTGGAGCACAGACGATCCGTCTGTGCGTGTGGGACAGACGATCTGTCTGTGCGTGCAGCACAGGCGATCCGTCGATCCCGCGGAGCACAGACGATCCGTCTGTGCGTGTAGGACAGACGATCTGTCTGTGCGTGGAGCACAGGCGATCCGTCAATCCCGTGGAGCACAGACGATCCGTCTGTGCGTGTAG
>CAYMXT010000379.1:230-2310 GCA_964394415.1 uncultured Planctomycetales bacterium | reverse complement strand
TTGTAGGGCTGCCGCGGGAAAGCAACAGGAAGGAACGCGCATCGCTCTTGTACTTTTTCGCCGGCGTTCGATCGAGAGTGGGCCAACTTGAAGTTAGGATGGCCGAGGTCGAGCGCCGCGGGCCGCACGTTCCGGCGTTGCCGGGGGCGCGCAGCGTTGGACCCCAGCCATCCGATTCGGTTCCACTCCATGCGAGAATTGGTCAAACCGGCCCACTTCCGCCCGGTCTGAGTGTGCCCAAACCGCGCACGCGACGTGGCGACCGCCGCTTTCCGCACTCCGGCGGGGCCATCATTCGGCGCTGCTCCGAATAACGCCTGCGGTGGCGGCTGGGGTCACGGGAGGTTATCATTGCTGTGGTGGGAGTGATTAAACCCCACGCTCACCCTTCAGGACTATCGGGGTGGACGAACTCACCATTCTACTTGTGGTGCTGTTTATTGTCCTGGCCATCGTGACGGTCGTTGGCCACGGCATCTGGGTGTTGTTGGCGCGCATCTTCGGCGGGCCGCGCCGGCCTTCGGCTTCGTCGTCACGAACGTCGGCCGATCTTCTTGATTACACGCCGCGAGAGTGCCCTCGGTGCCACACACCGCTGGCCAACGGTCAGCAAGTTTGCACCGTGTGCGATTGGCCGCACGCGACCAGGCCGCCGGCCGATGGCATGGCTGCCCTGCATGCCCTACGACGGCAATTGGAAGTTCTTGGCCAACAAGGCGCGCTCGACGCCGACGCCCGTGCTCAGTTGCACGCAGTCATTAGCGATCAGGAGCGCCGGCTGATTGGGCAGCTTCTTACTCCCGCTCAGCCGGCGGGTGAAGCCGAAGTGGTGGCGGTCGCGAGCACCGCGCCGACGGAGGAAATTGTCACACCGGAACCAGTCACGCCCGCTGCGGCAAGTGAGTTGGCTGCAGCTAGCGTGCCAACTTCAACAAGCGACGAGGCTGCGGCACCGCGCGCCGTCGAGTCGCTGCCCGAACGCGCCCGGAAGTATGCGGCCAGCCGGGCGACCGCCATGGAGGAGGCGCACTCCCAGTTTGTCGCCCCCGCCCAGCCGCCGAAGCAGCGCGAAGCGCTTTCGCGGTTGTTTGCCGCGTTCATGGAAGAAAAGAACATTCGCTGGGGCGAACTGGTGGGCGGGCTCTTGATCGTCGGCTGTTCGATTGCGCTGGTGATCAGCTTCTGGTCGCAGATCGCCCATCAGCCGCTATTGAAGTTCGTGCTGTTCAATGGCGTTACGGCCGCGCTGTTTGGCGTCGGCATGTATACCGACCGCCGATGGAAGATCCATACGACGAGTCACGGCCTGTTGGCGATCGCCACGCTGCTCGTGCCGCTCAATTTCTTGGCGATTATTGCGGCACTTACCCAGGCCTCGTTGCCAACGGATGTGCTCTCGCTCGCTGGTGAAGGCCTCTCGCTCGTCGTGTTCGCCGTGCTTGTGTACTTTGCCGGGCGCGTGCTCGTGCCCGGCGAATCCGTACTTCTGGCGGCAGGGGTGCTGGCGCCATGCCTCGTGCAGTTGTTCGTTGGTCACTTTGCGGGGCCAAACATCTCACTCGTCAATTTGTACGCCTTCGCGGCCGTTCCCGTTGTCGTCTACTTGTTGACTACCGGCATCGTCACCCGCAGGCGTTGGCTCCCGCTCCCGCTGGAAGAGGGAAGGGGGGTGGGCGACGTAGCAGCAGCCGGGCCCGAGCCAACGTCCTCGCTTCCTGAAATCGAAGCCAACCGCGTGCTGCTATTCCTTGGCCTGACGACTGCCGCGGCGCTGCTGCCGCTTGCCCTGCTGCTGCACAACGTGCCGCCGATCTTAAAAACGCTTCACTGGCTGGCGCCGCTGGCCGCGCTGGTTGGCTTGCCCGCATTGCTCACGGGGTTGCTCTTTTGGCGGCGATTGACGGACCGCGCCCACGCGAATTTGCAGACGGCCGGTATCAGTGTCGGCGTCGTTGGCGTTCTCATCATGGCGGCGGCAGTGGCGATCGCCTGGCCAACTCCGGCCATGCTTGTGCACACCGCACTAGCCGCGGCCGCGGCAATGCTGCGGCAGGCTGCGCGGCCCGTGATCTTTGCGGGC
>CAYMXT010000379.1:0-220 GCA_964394415.1 uncultured Planctomycetales bacterium | reverse complement strand
GCCCGCGACGCGCTGCTTTCTGCCACCAGCGGCCACGTGCTCGCACCGCTCGTGGCGGTATTCGGCGGCCTGGCGGCCTGGCTGCACCGCGCCGCCAAGCGCGAAGCCAGTCGCATGTATGGCATCGTGGCGGCAGTTGTGGCGATCGTAAGCCTGGCGATTCTCTTCTGGTTCGGTTTTGCCCACCCGAGCGACCCGGCAAACATTACCGGGACGCTCG
>CAYMXT010000378.1:0-2335 GCA_964394415.1 uncultured Planctomycetales bacterium | reverse complement strand
GAAATGACCGACGACATTGCGCGTGAGCTGGAGCGCCACGGCACTCAAATCGCGGGTCTCAAAGAGGACGTGCACGCGATCCGTGGTGACATGGGCGACGTGCGCAGTTCGCTGATCGAGATTCGCACGACGCTCGCGGAACACAAGGGCGGTGTCCGGGCGGTGCTGTGGTTGTCCAGTGCAGCTGCGACGGTCGGCGGCGCGATCGGCGCGGTAATGGCGAAGGTCACGGGGCACGGTGGGCCGTGATGGAACCGTGCTGGCTGCGGGTGGCGCGGGGCGACCTCGGGCTGGCCGAGATCGCCGGCAAGAATGACGCGCCGTTCCTGCGCCGCTGGCAGGCGCAATTGGGCGTGCCGTGGCTCGGGCCGTCGCCGTGGTGTGGGGTGGCAGTGGCGCACTGGCTGCGGGAGTGCGATGTGGCGGCGCCGCGTGCCTTCTATCGTGCGCGAGCGTGGCTGGATTGGGGCCACGTCATGCCGGTGCCGGCGGTCGGGTCGGTGGTAGTGTTCGAGCGGACGGGCGGCGGGCATGTCGGGTTCGTCGTCGGCAAGACGCCGGCGAATCGGCTCGCGGTACTCGGTGGCAACCAGGGCGACCGGGTGTCGATCGCCAGCTTCCCGCGCGAACGGGTACTCGGCTACCGCTGGCCGAACGAGGCCATCGGGTCCATCAGTTACGACGCGCTGCCCGTGGTGAACGTGGCGGCGTCTGGAGGTGAGGCATGACGATCAAAGAAGTGTTGGCGGCGCTGAACCGCCACAAGACGAAGATCACGGGCGGCGTACTGGTGGTGCTCGGCGCGGTGCAGGCGAACGCCACGGCATTACAGGCGGCCATGAGCCCGCAGGCGTATGCGTGGACGATGGTCGGCGCCGGCTGTTTCGTGGCGCTCTTGGGGTTCCTGAACGGACGCCGGTAGTCGTTGAAAACGCTTCGCATCCTGTGGGCGTTCGCGATCGTGCTGGGGGCGATGGCTGTCGGCCTGCACTACGCGCTGGAGTTGGCGGACGATATCCGCCGGGGGCCGCCGTGAATCATAAACGTGGTAGGCCGGCATCTAGTCGGGCCGGCTGCAAACTCTGCAAGCCGTACAAGGATCAGCGGTACAGTAAGCCGAAGGCCGAACGGCAGATTGCCGGCGGCGGCGGGTTCGGCAAGCTGCGCCGGTTGCAGGCCGCGAAGGATGACATGATGGAAACGTCTGGCTGGTGATGCCGTGATCGGCAAGATCATCGCTCACCCGTGGCTCTACGGCGCCGTAGCAGCGGCGATCTTGGGGGGCGGTGGACTGGCATGGTGGCGGGTCCATGCGTGGCGCAGCGCCTATCAGGAGCGGCCGGCGATAGTGGCCCAGCGAGACGCCGCTATCCTCAAGATCAACACGATGGCAGCGGATATCGAGCGCCAAGCGATCCGCAACCAGGAGAACGACAATGCGACCGCTGAACGGGCTAGGGTTGCTGACGCTGCCAATCGTGATCTCGCTGGCCGGCTGCGGCACTACCAAGCTCTGCGCCGACCCGTCTGTCCCGCGCCTGCCGCCCCCGGCGAGCCTGATGCAGCCGGCCCGGAGCCCGGAGACCGCGCGGCAATTGAACGAGGCTTTGAACGAGTTGAACAAGCTACTGAAGCCCACCTTGTCGCAGCCGGCGAGGACGCCGAGTTCCTGACCGGCCTGCAAACCTACGTCAGGGGCCTGCCGAAACGGTGCGTGCCGGATTAGACGCCCGCGATCGCAGTCTTGCGTGACTCGATCATCTCACCTAATTCGCCGTCGATAACGACATCCTTGTACTGCCGGCGCAGGCCGGATGCTTTGTCCAATACTTCGTTTCGCTCTGCATGGTAGTTGCGAATCGTCTCGGTGCTGATCACTGGTCCAGCGGCTTCCTGCGATTCGTAATACGCAATGATCCGCTTTGCCAGCGCCTCAAATGCGTTGCGTTGATTGGTCGGCCGGTCGCGCGCATTCTGTCCGGTCGCGCGTAGACCAGTGGCGATATGGGTGATGCGGCAGCAGTTTTGATGCTTGTTGCGATGCTGCCCGCCGCTACCAGTTCCGCTGAACCAATCGACGCGGAAATCCTTGCGCGTGAAATGAATCTCTTTCTTCATCTTGCTATGCCTCAAGCTGGCGGCGGTGCGGGAACTGGCGGCGTGCCGTGCAGCCGTTCCAGCCATTCAATCGCCGTTGCCAGCGCCATGACAGGTCCGTCCGCTGGCCCGCCCATCTGCTCCCATAGCCCCGCCGCTTGGACCTTCGGTAGACGATCCAGCCCGTAATTGATCCGCCAACAGTCGATCATCTCGCGCAGTTCGGGGGGCATGGGGT
>CAYMXT010000377.1:0-2374 GCA_964394415.1 uncultured Planctomycetales bacterium | reverse complement strand
CGTGACGGCGCTGGAACAGGGCGGCGAGCTGATCGTGGCCGCATTCAGTGCCTTCCCCGGACGCATCATCGCGACGCGTCGGGATACGAACGGCAACGCGGTCTGGACGCCGGCGCTGATCGACGTGTGCAGCACGGTCAGCGGAAAGGACGACCTGGAGGCCGCCCAGACGGGTGCGGGGATGGTCCTGTTCGCCTGGAACGACGACCGGCAAGACGCCGGGAATATCTACGCGCAGAATCTGAACCCCGACGGCTCGCTTGGCGTGCCGGAGTGTCCGGGCGACCTGGACGGCGACGGTGACGTCGACCTCGCCGACCTCAGCGCGCTGCTGACGAACTTCGGTACCCCGAGTGGCGCCGGCCCGGATGACGGCGACCTGGACGCCGACGGCGACGTGGATCTCGCCGACCTGAGCGCGCTGCTGGAAAACTACGGAGTGACGTGCGCGTAAGGGGAGCGTCGGCGTCCCGCCGGCAAGACCGGTCATGAGACCGGTCCCCCAGTAGCCAGTAGCGTCGGGCCTCCGTGCCCGACGACGGTCCGAGCCGCGACCATCAGGGCGCGGGGATCGGCGAGGGGCGATCAAGGACCGTGACCGTAGCGTCGGGCCTCCGTGCCCGACGTAAGACCCGTCCGAGACCGGTCCCCCAACTGCAATCGTCGACCGCGACTTCCGCCGCTTGCCGCGGACGGATAAGCTGCCGAGGCGTTCCGGATTCCGCGCGGTCTGCCGGAACGCGAATCGCGGCTTCCTGATGCCTGCAACCAGCCCAGCCCATCCCGTGCGGAAAGTTCGCGTAAACGCATCGGCGGTGCTGCGCCGATCCCCCAGGCCGTGCGTCAGGATCCGCCCGAAGCGCGGCGTATCGAACCCGCCGAGGGAATGTCGATGCCCGCCGCAAGGAGCAAGATCGTGGTTCGAACAAACACCATCGTTGTGCTGCAACTGGTCCTGGCCGGCGCGTCCGCCGCGCAGGCCGGCGTCACCGGTTACTACCGGTTCCCGACCATCCACGGCGAGCGCGTCGTCTTCGCCGCCGAGGGCGACTTGTGGGAGGTCTCGACCGCCGGCGGCCCGGCCAGCCGGCTGACGACGCACGAGGGCAACGAGGGTTTTCCGAAGTTCAGCCCGGACGGCAAGTGGCTGGCGTTCAGCGCCGAGTACCAGGGCAACACCGACGTGTACGTCATGCCGGCCAGCGGCGGTGAGCCGAGGCGGCTGACCTACCATCCCGCGTCGGAAGAAGTCATCGCCTGGCGCCCGGACAGCGCCGCGATTGTATTTCGCTCGCGCGCCGAATCGCCGAACCGCGACTCATTCCTCTACGAAATCCCGATCACGGGCGGAAACCCGACTCGTGTGAAGATCGGCATCGCCTCGCTGGCGTCGTTCTCGCCGGACGGCAAGTCCGTCGCGTTCACCCGCTTCTCCGGCGAATTCTGGACCTGGAAGCGCTACCGCGGCGGCACCGCCGCCGACATCTGGCTGGGCGATCTGTCCGCTGGCACGTTCCGGCGCCTGACCGACTGGGACGGCACGGACGCGTTTCCGATGTGGCACGACGGCCGCGTGTACTTCGCGTCGGACCGGTCGGGCCGGATGAACATCTACTCCGTGCAGCCGGACGGCAAGGACCTCAAGCAGCTCAGCAACCACACCGAGTACGACGTGCGCTGGCCGGACATGGACGCCGGGCGCGTCGTGTACATGCACGGCGGCGACCTGTGGCTGCTCGACGTGGCGGGCGGGCAGTCGCGCAAGCTCGAGATCGAGTTGGCGAGCGACCGCACGGAGCTTCGCCCGCGCGTCGAGGACGCGTCCGACACGCTGGAGACGTACGACCTCGGCCCGGACGGCAAGCACATCGTGGTGTCGTCCCGCGGCGAGATGTGGGTGCGCTCCAGCAAACCCGGCCGCGTCGTCCAGCTCAACCTCACGTCGGGAGTGCGCGAGCGCGGCGGCGTGTTTTCCCCCGACGGAGAGAAGGTCGCGTGCATCACGGACGAGACCGGCGAGCAGGAGCTGGCGATCTTCGACGCCAAGGGCGCCGAAAAGCACCGCGTGCTCACCAAGCGCGGCAAGGGCTGGATTTTCGAGCCGGTCTGGTCGCCAGACGGCAAGCGCCTGGCGTATGCCGACCTGACCATGACGCTGTTCCTCGTCGATGCCGAGAGCGGCGACGTCCGGCAGGTGGATCAGAGCGACGTGTCCGAAATCCGCGAGTACGCGTTCTCCCCCGATGGGCAATGGCTCGCATATGTGAAGCAGGCCCCGAACCAGAACAGCGCGATCTATCTTTACAGCTTGGCTACGGGGAAGACCTCCGCGGTAACGTCGTCATTCGCGAGCGACTACAGCCCGGTGTGGGAC
>CAYMXT010000376.1:0-2376 GCA_964394415.1 uncultured Planctomycetales bacterium | reverse complement strand
TGCTGCACACACAGACTGATAGTCTGTGCTGCACACACAGACTGATAGTCTGTGCGCCACTCACGGACGAATCGCCTGTGCTCCACGGCGTCACGATCCGACCACTGCGGTCGCGATGCGGCGGAGGATCTCGCGGAGCACGTTCAGGCCGCCGGTGCCGCCGAAGAAGAACAGCAGTGGGAAAACGAACGCGTGCTGGGTGAGCAGCCACGCGCAGATGCGCGGCAGGGGTTGCAACCGGAGCCACGTCCGGCGGACCGCGGCCCAGCGCGAACTCGGCAGCGCGTCGAGCCGCTTCAGCCATTGCGACCAGTGGTGGTTCGCCGCCACACACAGACCGATCAGCAGGCCCCAAACGGCGACGCGCGGCGTGAGGGCGTGCCACAACCCGCACAGCACGAATGTCGCACAGAGGTTGAGCGTGATGTGCCGCCGGTTGCCGCCGAACGGGATGTACAGGTAGTCGCGGAGCATCTCCGACAGGCTGATGTGCCAGCGTCGCCAGAGGTCGCGCATGTTCGTCGCGAGATACGGACGGCGGAAGTTCTCGACCTGGCGATAGCCCAGCAGGCGGGCGATGCCGGCGGAAATGTCGCAATAGCCGCTGAATTCGAGGTACAGCCACCAGGTCATGAAGAACACGCCGAGGTAGAGCAGCGCGAAGCTCTGCATCTGGTCGGGGTGTTTCCAGAAGGTCTCGTCCCCGCCGACGCCATAGACGTCGCGCAGCAACGGGCGGAAATACCACGTGGCGATCAGGCTCTTGAAGACGCCGTACGCGATGCGGGCGACGGCGGGCGGCAGGTTGTGCCAGCCGCGGCGGGCGTGGCAGGTGTCGATTTCGTCCTGGAAGCGCGGGAAGCGTTCGAGCGGCCCCTGAATCAGAGCCGGGGCGTAGCAGGTGTACGTAAGGAAGTTCAGCAGCGAGCGCCGCTCGGCCAGGATCGTGCCGCGCTTCAGCTCGAAGAAATAGTGGAACAGGCGGACCGCCAGATACGCCGTGCCGATGCTGTGGACATTCCAGAACATCGCGTGCAACAGCGGAAACGGCGGCTCGGCGGCGGGGTGATCGTGGAGGTGCGGAAACAGCGGTTCCCACGCCAGGCCGCGGGCGCCGAGCGGAAACAGCCAGTGGGCGTGGTCATAGAGCCACGCGTTCCAGGCGGCGGGCAGCGCCGCGTGGTGCAGCAGCAGCGTGGCGATGTACCAGCCGCCGATGAGGACGCCCGCAGCCAGCGGCGGACCGAACTTCAGCACGTCCGTGCGCTCACATTCGCGGGCGAAACGCTCGCCCAGCCGGTGAAACGCGAGGGCGGTGAGCAACCACAGGACGGCGTAGAGCGCGCCGCAGAGGTACGCGAGAAACCCCAGCCCCGTACAGATCAGCCCCAGGCGGAAATGCCGGCGCGGCACCAGCAGCAGCAACGGCACCAGCGGCAGGAAGTAAACGACGACAAAGCGGTCGTCGAGGATTTCGCCGAGCCAGAACTCGCGGCCCGCGTCCCACGGCGTGGCGCTGAGCGGGGCGCGAAAGAACTCCCAGAATGCGATGACCCAGTCTGGCACAACACCTCTGAATGATCGAATGGCGGCGCGCCCTCGCGGGCCGCATCCGAACCCACCACGCAAGTGGTGGGTCTTCTGGCGCACTGGCCCCGCACTGGCGTGCGGGGTTCGGATGGCGGCCGCCGGTCGCCGCGGATCGACTATCATCAGGGAACGATGAAAAAGGTCAAACGAGCACGGCGGCCGGACACCGGCGGACAGGCGCGCGGCGTCGCGCTGCCGCTGGCGCGGCCAGCGCCGCCCGCGGGCGCGCCGCCGGTGGTCGGGTTCGTGTCGCTGGGGTGCGTGAAGAACCTCGTTGACTCGGAGAAGATGCTCGGGGAAATCGCGGAGTCGGGCGCCGTGGTGACCGGCGACGAGTCCGCTGCGGACACGATCGTCGTCAACACGTGCGGGTTTCTCGGGGCGGCCCGCGCCGAAGCGTTGGACGTGATTCGCGGACTGGTCGCGCGGAAGGCACGCGGCGAGATCCGGCGGATCGTCGTGGCCGGCTGCCTGGTGCAGCGCGACGGCGAGAACCTGCTCCTTGAAATCCCGGAGATCGACGCGCTGGTGGGCGTCCACAACCGCGAGGATGTTCCGCACGCGGTCTGGGGGACCCGGGCGAGCGCTGACCGCTACCTCGGCGACTATCACCCGCAGCCGTGGACCGATCAGGGCCGGCTGCGACTGACGCCACGCCACTTTGCGTACGTCCGCATCAGCGAAGGCTGCGACCAGAAATGCACCTTCTGCACCATCCCGGCGATTCGGGGGCCAATGCACAGCAAGCCGCCGGCGCAAATTGTCGCCGAGTGTAAAGAGCTGAGC
>CAYMXT010000375.1:0-2385 GCA_964394415.1 uncultured Planctomycetales bacterium | reverse complement strand
GGCTCGCACATTGCGAACGCGGTCGTTGAGACCGACACCTACGACGTGGGCGGGGCGCAGCAGGGCCAGTCCGCCGTGACGATCACGGGCAGTTCCGCCGGCCACGCGGACGGGCCGAACAGCGGGACGAGCATCGGGCCGCCGATCATAAAACATTCGCAGTCGCGGATCACTGTCGATGTGAAGCGGCACGTTCGCGGCGACATCGTGTATCCGGCCACCGCCACGCCATGAGGACCGCTATGCGATTTGCGATTGCTATCCTACTCTTGCTCGTCCAGCTGGCCGCACCGTGCTCGGCTGCGACGGACGTGCTATTAGCCCCCGTCGAGTCGGGCGAGCAGCTACCCGGCGGGTGCTGGGACTTCGACGGCGCGGGCGGGCATTGGAAGTCGCCGTCCAACGCGGCCGTGTTCGACCTTGAAGCAGGCGGCGACGGGACGCACAATGATTACGTCATTCTCACGCTGTTTCGCCACGGGCTCAGCACGGGCCACGGCGGAGTCATCTGGAGCGCGCGGCCCGACGCCAACAACTGGATTCTCTTGCGGCAGTTCACCGATAATAACTTTTATTTTCAGTTCCTCACCGGCGGCGTGGTGCGGGTGAGTCTGTCGCGGCCCATCGCCGGCAACGTGCTGGCCAACCACGTGCCGGCACTCTGCTGGCGGAGCGGCACGACGTTCGGCTTCGCGCTATGGAACAATGCGACAAACGACTGGACCGCGACCACGACGACGATTGCGGCCGGCGACACGTTTCATGCAAGCATCAAGAACCAGGCCGGCGCGCGGTTCTACATCGGCCATGGCGACGGCAGCACGGCGAGCCAGCGATTCAACGGCTCGATCGGCCTCGTGGCCGCCGCCGTCGTGCCCGACGGCCAGACACTCGCGGATTACAATCTCGGCACCGACCTGGAAAAGAAACTACTCATGCTCGACCCGCAACGGCTGTTTTCCGCGTGCGGCTTCTTGCCGGCGAACGTCACCGCCTACGGCAACTGGCAGAATTCGTCGGGCACGGCCAAAAGCACACTGAGCCGTGCGAATTTTGCGGCCAGCGACCGCTGCGCGTGCCCGTTTACCAGTAATTACCTGGAGATTCAGAGCGCGGGCGCGGGCGATTACGCGCATGAGCCGTACACCATCCCTTCGACGCCGCTGCCGATGAAAGCCAACGTCGGCAACCATCAGCCGCTCACGTCGCCGACCTGCCTGGAGCTGCCCAGCGGCGAGGGCTGGGTGGCTAGCGCGATCCAATTGAACCCGGCCAACAACCCCAACTATTTTCTCGCGTTCCTGGGCGAGGCGGGCACTGAAAACCGCTGGCCCGTCAACGTGCCGGTGGCGTTTTTCAACGTCGATTCGTCGGCCGGCAATGTGAAGCAAACCCAGTACCAGTCGGCGGGCGGCGCGGATACGTTCATGGGCGATACGCACACGGCGATGAGTATCTTGCTGGCCGACGGCAAGCTGATTTGCTCGCCGTACATGCATTCCGGAACTCACAGCAACACGCCGGCGACGGGCGATACGTGCTTCGAGGCGTACCAGTGCTGGGAACTCACGGACAACGCGCTGCCCTCGCTCAAAGAACCTTACACGGCATGGCCGTGGGGCACGGCGTACAGCGGCCAGGACGCTTACACGGAGGGCACCAAAACCTACTCGATCTGGGCCACGCAAGACAGCCAGTCGCGGGCCGTGGAAGTCTCGCGGTCGCGACTCAGCATGTCGGCGAACATCGTGGCGACGCAGTACGACTACACGAGCGAAGCCTACACCTGGACGAAGATCACCGACGGGACGGGCACCTATGAGCGGGCCTATCCGGCCGCCGCCGTACCGCTCTCCGACGGCAAAGTGCTTGTCGTTGGACAGATGTACCACGCCAACGGCGGCGTGTCACCGCAGCCGCCCGTGGGTTATTGGGGCGTCATCGCGCCCACCAAAGCCAACTGGGGCACGGCCGCCGAGTGGAGTGCGTTCGACGGCACCGCGCTGGACGGCGTGAGTGGTCGGCCGCTGCTCGGCTCGATCACAATCCACAACACGCCGAGCATTTATATCACCCAGGAAAACATCGGCTACATCCAGACGCCGCCGATGCCGACCGGCGCGGGGGCGGCCGTGCTGGAAGTACTGCCGAATCTCACAACCGGCATAGCGCACGTCAATTCGCCGAGCTGGGAAGGGATCGCCGTGATTGTCCGCGTCAGCGAAAACAACGGCGACCACAACCGCCAGACCACGAACTCAAGCGGCGGCAATCTTCTGCCGTGGGACCATACGTATTTGCGGCGCTATACCTATTCCGGCGGCGCGTTCACGTTCCGCGACGAATGGGACATCACCTCGATCATCGACGCCGAGAGCGAAGCGG
>CAYMXT010000374.1:0-2389 GCA_964394415.1 uncultured Planctomycetales bacterium | reverse complement strand
CGGACATCCCTGGCAGGGCGGCGGCCGCGGCGTGAACCCCTACTCGGGCGCGAAACAAACCGAGTTCACACTGGCCGACTGGTGTGCCCGCGGCGGGCTGCCGGTCAGCTACACCCTGGCCCACAACAGCCAGCCGTTCGACACCATCAGCGACCCGAGTCTCGGCCCGGGCTGGATGCACACCTACGGCGCCTATCTGACCTTCTGGACCCATGCCGGGCGACAACGGGCGGCGGTCGTGCACCTGCACACCGTGCGGCTGTTTGAGCTAGGCCCCGGCGGCTGGCAGCCGCTCGACGGCTATCGCGATCGACTGGTCGCCGTCGGCAGCAATTACCACCTGATCCTGAAATCACAGACCCGGCTGGAGTTCGAGCCGACGCCGGACCCGGCGCGCTTTCGGGTCAAGCGGTGGGTCGACACGAATCGCAACGCCGTCGTCCTCGACTATGACACCGCCGGCAGGTGGATTCGCGCGACGGACCCGTCGGGCCGGGTGATCGTGCCGCACTACGACAGCGCTGGGCTGCTCAGCAACCTGGCGTATGGGATCGGGAACTTCACGCCCCAATGCCCCGTCGCGCACGACGCCTTCGGGCGCATCGGGAGCATCACCTTCCCCACCTTCACCGCCGACGGCGGCCCGGTCGCGTGTGTCGTGCAGATCGGCTACGGCCCCGCCCACGCGATCACTTCGCTGATCGACGAGGAGGGCTTCGAGTGGCTGTATGCGTATGACCCCGCCGTCCCCGGCCGGCTGCTCTGGGAGCAATGGCCCGGCAACAGCGACACGGAGCGACAAACGTATACGTACGCGAACGCCGCCTCGCGCCGCATGGTCGACCCGCGCGGCGTCGCGAAGGACCTGGTGTACGAGATCGACAGCCTCGGCCACGCGCGCCTGGTTGACGTCAGCGATGCGCTCGGCAACCACCTCACGTTGGAATTCGGCGACCCGGATTACACGTGGGCGCCGAGCCGCATCGTCACGCCCTCCGGCGACGCGTATGCCTACGACTGGGACAGCCGCGGCAACCCGGTCGGCGTGATCGACCCGGCCGGCAGCCGCTGGGACCGCGCGTTCGACCTGGCGGACAAGCCGATTCGGGTCATCGAACCACTGGTGACCGACGCCTGGGGAATTACCGAACCGCAGCGGCGCCGCGCGGACTTCGGCTACGACAGCCGCCACAACCTCATCGTCGTGCGGCGCACCGGCAGCGCCGGCAAGACCCAGGAAACCAGGTATGCCTACGACGTCTTCGGTCAATGTACCTCGGCCACGGACGCCAACGGGCATACGACCACGTACGCGCATGATCTGCATGGCAACCTGACCGGCATGACGACGCCCGCGGGCCGCACGTTCCAGCGACTGTTCGAAAGCGCCAGCGCGACGCACGGCTTCACGCGGCCCAATGCGCTGCTCGACGGCTACGGCACGCGGACCGGCCTGGTCTACAACGAGCGCGGCTGGCTGACGCAGATCGACTATCCCCCGGGCACCGACGATGAGAGCTACGACTGGAACGCCCGCAGGTTGCTGGCGCGCTCGACCGGCGCCGACGGGACGGCGTATTACGCCTACTCGCCGCAGGGCTGGCCGACGAATCTGGTCCGCGCCACGTGGCAACTACACCGCGACTATCTGCCCAACGGGCTGAACGCGGCGGTCGTCGAGTACCACTCTGGCGGCGTGCGCACCATCCTGAAGAGCTACGACGCCGTGAATCGCCAGGCGCTGCACGACGACGAGGGCCTGGTGACGACCTTCGCCTTCGATGCCGCCGGACGCGTCACGGACCAGTTCAACGCGAACGGCTCACGCAGCGCGTACACCTACGCGTTCGGCCGGCTGACGGACATCGCACACTACAGCGCCGCCGGCGAGCTGTTCCTCCACTTCGCTCGCAGCTACCAGGCCAACGGTCTGCTCAGACAGGTGGTCGAGTCCAGCGCGTTTTCGCCCGACCCGGCGACCGTCCGCTACGGCTACAACCAGGCCAACGAGCTGATCCGCGAGCAACGTAGCGACCCGTACGTCGTGTCATACAACGACGTGTACATGCGCGACCCGGCCGGGCACATCATCCGCAAGAGCTCGGACCTGAGCGGCGGTATCACCTACGTGCGCGACGCGGACGATCTCCCGCTGGCCGTCATCGCGCCGACCTGGCATACCTCGGTGCAGTGGGACCAGAACCTGTGCCTGACCCAGAAGACCCGCGTGGACGACCAGACGCAACAGCTCGAGGAGGAGTTCCTGTTCGCCTATGACGCCGCCCGGCGGCTGCGCATGATCTGGATGAACACGCCGACGTATACCGGCGAGACGCACCGTTTTGACTATGGTCCGCCGCTGCCCGGCCGCGTCGGCCGCCCCATGACG
>CAYMXT010000373.1:0-2414 GCA_964394415.1 uncultured Planctomycetales bacterium | reverse complement strand
CGTCCGCGGCAGCCGCATCAAGAACATCGTCGAGGAGCTCGGCGGCGAGAAAATCGACATCGTCCGCTGGAACGAGTCCAGCCAAATTCTCATCCAGAACGCGCTCAAACCCGCCGAGGTGCAGGAAATCGCGCTCTGCTTCGAGCTGGTCAAGGCGACCGTCGTCGTCGCCGACGACCAGCTTTCGCTCGCCATCGGCAAACGCGGACAAAACGTGCGGCTGGCGGCCCGGCTCACCAACTGGGACATCGATATCCTCACCCCCGCCGAATACAACAAGCACCTCGAAACGCTCGAACGCGTGCTGAAGGCCGTCCCGAGCGTCGACGACGTGCTGGTCGACAAGATCGTCGCCTTCGGCGTGATCTCGGTCGGCGACCTGGACGAGATCGGCCCCGATCCGCTCGTGAAGGAGCTGGGCATCGAACCGGAGCTGGCCGAGAGCATCCTCGAAGCCGTCGGTGAGGAAGTCATCCGCCTCGAAGAGGAGCGCGAAGCCGAGGCCAAACGCAAGGCCGCGCTCATCGCCGCTGGTTTACCCACCGAGCCCGCCGTGGAACCAGTCGCCGCCGCGACCGGTGGCGACGAGCAGACCGCGACGGCCGTCGCCGAGCCGCCGGCCGAATTCAGCTTGACCGCCAGTGCTGAGTCCGCGGAATCCTCTGCCACGGACGTGTCCAGCGCTGCCGATGCCAACCCGGCCTGACGGCGCCGCGCCCTGGCGCACAGACGATCCGTCCGTGCTACAAGTCACGGCCGGGGCCCGCGAAGCTCCAGCTTCGCGGGCGGTGTACCCGCGCAGCCGAGCTTCGCCTTCCGGGCCCTGCCTTCGCTGCGCGCCATTCGACACGCATAAGTCGGCGCGTTGCAGTGATGCGTTTCGAGCTACCGGGCCACGACGAGTTTGGCGAGAATCCAGGCTTGAGCGGCGCGGGGGTCGTTGAGGGGCATCCGCGCGACCCACCCCCATCTCGCGCGGACCGCGTTATCACCGGGCTGATTCTGACACCACGCTCGGCGGTCGCCCGCGGTCGAACAGCAGCGTTGGCAGACTCGTCACGACCCCCCAGGGGTTGTACAGGCTTTCCATCTCGCCGCGACAGTTGTACCAGCACTGCCGGCAGGTCCGCGGAAACACGTCCGCCCGCAGCCGGCGGACGATGTCGGCGGCCGAGTCGCGGTACAGGTTCGCCAGCGGCCGCCCGCGCTCCTCGACGCACACCGCGATGTCGCCGGTCGAATCGATGCTGAAAAAGCCGCGGCCCGCCATGCAACCCGGCACGCCGCCGTCGAGGGCCTGGTCGAAGCGGGACAGGAAGTACGGGTTGCTCAGGAAGTTCGCGTAACGCCGCCGCAGGTCCAGCAGATGCCGGCTGACACTGCCGTCGTTGGCGTGCAGAAAACGCGTCGCGCCGGTCTTGCGAACGCCATACGGCTGGATCATGAAGTAGGCGTCGTGCTCGGCGGCCAGCCGGATCATCGGCTCGACCTCGTCGAGGTTGTCCTCCATCAGCACCGCCATCCAGTTCACGCGCTGCCACTTGTGCCGGCGGACGGCGGCGAAGTGGTCCAGACACGCCCGCGCCCGGTCAAACGCGCCGGGGATGCCCCGCCGGCGGTCGTGCCGCGCCGCGTCGGCGTAATCGATGCTGACGGACACGCCCCACAGGCCCGCCGCGAACAGCTCCTCCGCCAGCTCCGGCGTTGAGAACCACCCGTTCGTTGTGATGAACGAGAAGTGATGCTCTGAGATGGTCGCCGCAATATCCACAATGTCCGGCCGCAGCAACGGCTCGCCGCCCGCGAGGCTGACTAGCAGCCCGCCCAGCTCGGCGAGCTTGCGCGAACCCGCGGCGAAGTCGGCGACCGACAGCTCCGGCTGGTCGCCCATCGGATCCACCCAGTAGCGGCAGAACTGGCAGCGGTAATTGCAGCGGTAGTTCACCTGCCACGAGCACCACACGGGATGCCGCGAGAAGTACGCCCGCGCCAAGTGCAGTTTCTTCTGAAAGGCGGTCCGCGCCACGCCCGAACCTCACTCCGTCCGCCTGCCGGGCTCAGCGGCGAGGGCGGTAACCCACGGGCCCAAAGCATACTCGCGCGAGCGTTTATCGGCCAGCAGGGCAGACCCGCGCGACGGCGTTCGGTTGGGCTGGCGGGATCGGTTACGCCTCACAGATTCCCGCCATTACCCAAGCGGGGGCAGCGACCGCCACTAAAGCGCACCCCCACGCCGCGTCGATACTAGGTGTGCAAGACCCCCTCCTTACTCTCTCTCACACGCCGGAGCCCGCTCCCCGCGGGCTCCGGCCTTTTTGTTGCTGCGCCGGGCGGCCCCGTCCCGGCGCGCCGGGACGTGCGGGGTTCGGATAGCGCGCGTCCGGCGCCCCACATCCGAACCCCGGACGCAAGTC
>CAYMXT010000372.1:751-2439 GCA_964394415.1 uncultured Planctomycetales bacterium | reverse complement strand
ACGCCGTAACCGGCGTCACCCCTTGGGGATCGACTTCGCCAAGCGTACTGGCAACATCGAGCGCCTCATCGTAACGCCGCTCGGCGACCAAGGCGTTGAAGCGGTCAACCAACTGCTTCTCCTTTTCGCGATCGCGCGCCAAGCGGTCGTTGAGCAAACGCCGCTCGCGCGCGGCCGCCAATTCTTCCTCGTGGGCGGCGTCAAGCTCGTCCTTGACGACCGCCGCGTGCTGCGCTTCGCGCAGGGCCGTTTGTAGCTTGTCAACCAGCTGCGAACGCACATCGGGCGTCAGCTCCGCGGCGCGTTCCACATTCTGCAACGCCAGCTTGAGGTTCTGCATGGCCGTGGTCGGATCATTGCTCATCAACTTGCGCGCATCGATCACCGTGTTTTCAATTTCGCGCCGCAACATTTGGCCGAACACCCGGCGCTGCTGCTGCACCTCGTCGAGCAGTGCTCCCTCTGGCGCGAATTGGTCGGTCAACGAACCAGCCACCGGCGAAGCCGCCGGAGGAGCGGGCAATTCCTGGCTCACTCCTGCTGCCGCCGCCGGGCCAGCTTGTGCCCGCGGCCGGACCAAATTCAAATCGCCGCTTGGGGCAGCCGCCGGCGCGGGCTGGGCGGCCGCCGGTTGCGGCGGCAGAACAGGAGCCGCCGCAGTTGGCGCCGCAGCTGCAGCCGCGGGGGCCGGTGTCGCCTGGGCGACTTGCGTGGCCGACGTACGCTGCTTCTCGATAAAACGCTGCACGGTCTTCGCTTTGATGTTCCCCGGATCCCGGGCCAGCACGGTCTGCGACGCAACCTGCGCCGCTTGGACGTCGCCCGTCGCCACGGCGCGCTCGGCCAGTTCCGTGAGGCCATCGATCCCCGCTTCCAAAAGACGCCCAGTCTCGGCCAGGCCGGCACTGCCGACACTCGGCAGCGTCAAGCCGTCGTCGGCTTTCGCCAACTGCACCACCTGCGGCAGGTACGCCAGACGCTCGTCCCCGGCTTGCGGCGTGGCCGTCCATCGCAGTTCCACCGGCTTGCCGTCGGCCAGGAATCGGGCCTTGATTTCGATCGCTTTCTCGAGCGGTGCGGCCGCCACGCCAACCGCTACCGTATCGCGATCGGAGCGAAGCGGATTGAGTGTTTTCGGGTATACCTGCCCCAATTCGGCCGGCCAAGCCACGGCCGTGGGCCACAGCACGGCCGCGTGTACCCAATCGGCCATGCTACCGCCAACCGCCGACCCGCGGCGCGCGTTCTCTTCCGCGGCACGCGCCTCGGTAATTTGCTGCGCCTCGTTTGCCGATACCATCGGCTCGGCCACATAAAGGTTGCCGCCAGTTTGGTTGGCCAACGCCGCCAATAGCCGTCCATCGGTTTGCGGACCAATCGCATAACTGCTCAGCGAAATGCGCGCTTGCGCCAATTGACCGACCAGCGCGCGAAACGCATCGGTGCCCAGCAAGTTGGCCGTGCTCACGCCATCACCGATATAGAGCAGCACGCGGCCTTCGCTGCGATCCTTCGCAAATCGGGAAGCGGCCGCGCGCAGAACGCCTTCCATATCGGTCGAGCCTAACGGAGATTCATTGCGCAGTGCTTCCACGGCAGCTTGCAGTTCGGCACTGCCCGGCTTGACGAAGTCCTTGGTCAGCGGTCGCGCATCGAGATCGGCGGCCAGCAGTTGAACGCGATCGTTC
>CAYMXT010000372.1:0-741 GCA_964394415.1 uncultured Planctomycetales bacterium | reverse complement strand
TGCTCCAGACACATCCGCGCCGCACCAATCAGCCGATCGTTCGGGCCGAGTTTCGCCAAGCAGGCATCCAGGGCGCTCAACGCCGTTGTGCGGAATGCGCCGACCTGGCTGGCCGATGTATCGAAGACAATGACAACGTCACGTGGCTCTGCTTTCGCTTGAGCCGCAAGCGCGGGCATGATGCTGAGCGCAAAAAACGTCTGGCCGTCGTCGCCACGAACGGTCGTGAGCTCCGCCGAGGGCTTCGGCACATCGGCAGCCCAAACCGCCACGGTGCTGGCAGCCACGGCCAACGCCGCGGCACTTGCACAAAAGTTCAAAACCATGCCTCTCGACCGATTGACAGCCAACATGTTGATGCTCCGCAATAACAACAGTGAGCGCGGCCTCGTTGCTCCGGTAACGATACCGACCGCCGTGAATTCAAGTTCCGTGGGCGCCGTACACAAGTGCGCAGCGAGTCGCAGTCACTCGAAGACCGGGTGACATAACCACTTACTTCCAGTTTATTCAGGCCACCCCGGAAACGCCAATAGTTTTCCCAGTTTTCCCGTCCGCCCCAGGCGTCAATTCGTCCCTCAAAAACAGCCGCCTGGGCCGGTTTTGAGGGCCAGGTCCAGCCCGCGCCGGGGCAACTACCAAGCGACGCCGCCGCTCGCGCGCCCCCCGTTGCGATCGTGTCCCGTGACTGATTCGCGGCTCAGGCCTCGTTTTCTTCCCACCCGGGCGAGTGAACGAGGG
>CAYMXT010000371.1:0-2456 GCA_964394415.1 uncultured Planctomycetales bacterium | reverse complement strand
AACACCCCCGGCGAGAGCCACGACCACGTCGATGCGCCGGGCTTCCAGTGGTCGGCGGGCAGCACGCCGCTCGTCGTCGACCCGAACGCCTACGGCCCGTCGGGCATCGTCGGCACGCAGAGCAACGGCGGGGCGACCGTGGCGAACATCGTGCGCCTGCCCAATGCCACGACAACGGGCGGCTCGCCGGTGCTGACGCGCGCCGAGGACAACCGCGGCGCTGCGATCCCGCACACGGTCCACGCGATCAACGCGCAGCCGTACTGGAACAACGCCAGCGTCTATCGGCGCGAGTACGTGACCCTCGACTCGCTGCGGGTCGTGATCGTCTATGACCGCATCGTCGGCGGCGGCGCCAAGACCTGGCAGATGCACGTCCCCACGGGCGGCGGCCCTCGGGTGCTGAACCTGTACCCGGCGGGCGCCCTCACGACCTCGGCCGTCTCGGGATTCTCTGGCGTCTCCGCGGTCCGCCAGGCCGACTCGAGCGACGATTACCGCAGCCTCAAGGTGCTGGACACCGGGAGCCGCGTGCAGTCGGCGACTCTCGCGCAGGGCGCGGGGTATCTCGAGGCGGTCGTCGTGATCGATGGGGTGACGCGCCGCGTCCGCTTCTTCGATGACGGGCCGCGCGCCACGGTGCAGTAATGGCGATCAGCGCCACCAGCCTAACCAGCGGGACCGACAACGCCACGACGACGAGTTTTGCGACAGCAAGCGTGTCGCCCACGTCTGGGCGTATGGTCTACATCGGAATCGGCACCATTCAGCCGAGCGGCTCAGAGGCCGACGCAGCGGCCCCGTCGGGCCTTTCTGGAAACGGACTGACGTGGACCAAGGTTCACGAGGAAGTCAGCACCGTCACCGGTGTCGCATCGTCGGTCTGGCGGGCGAAGGCAGACAGCCCATCGTCAGGCGCGATCACGATCACCTTCGCGGCCAACAAAGCGTTCGCGGCGTGGTCGGTTATCGAAGTTGACGGTGCTGATACGAGCGGCACGAACGGCGCAAATAGCGTCGTGCAGTCTGCCGGCGCTCAGGCGGACAGCGGATCGGCCACCAGCGCCCCGGTCACGCTTTCCACGTTTGCGGACGCAGGTAACGGCGCAGTTGGGTTCTTCTTCCATGTCGGGATCGGCAGCACACCGACTGCAACGGCCGACACGGGCTGGACGGAACTGAACGAAGCGACCAACTTCGAGGGCGCCGGCTACGGCAGCCAGTCGCAATGGCGCTCTGACAATGACACGACCGTCGGGCCGTCCTGGAGCGTCGGCGGCTACTCGCGCGGCATTGCGATGGAAATCAAGGCTGCGACCCCGACGCTCGACCAGTCCCATTTCCGCTGGCGCAACGACGACGGCAGCGAGACGACGGCAACGTGGGCCGCTGCCGAGGACACGAACGTGACCATCGCTGCGCTGACGCCGAAGCGGCTGCGGGTCGAGATTGTCGCGACGGCCAACCCGGCGAGCAAAGCGTATCGGCTGCAATACCGCAAGGTCGGAGACACATTTTGGAGAGACGTAAATTGAATATTCCCCGGCCTTGGCAGCGAACCATTCGTAAGCGCGGTCCGACGACGCCGATTCCGATTGAGCGCGTCGAACGGTGGCTCGGCCGTGACAAAGTGCTGCACCTTCAGGACTGCATGCGCGGATGGTATGGCTCGCCGATCAACCTGATCGACGTTCCGGGCTCTGTCTGGATCACGAAAGACGGCGAGTTTGTCGGCAAGTTCAACCGCGGGTATTTTGCGTCGGCTTACGATGCGTTCGCGGATTACCTGAAGCGCAACTGGCGCGAACTGAGCAAGCCGCAGTACGGCATGGCCTACGCGGGTTTTGGCTCGATCAGCGACGCGCTGTCGCGTGCCTCGCAGGGCTACAGCCAGCGCCGCGTGTTCAACAAGGTTGGCCCCACGGGCGTAGTCGGCGTTACCTCGTCCCTGTGGCGCGTGGGTCCGCAGCCTGCGGCGGGTTCTGCGGGTGCGGCGGCTCCGGGCGGCACGGCGCATGTGGACTCCGATACGGGCGGGATTCTGTTCAACAACCCCGCCTCGGGCACGCTGCACCTGATCGGCGCCGACGTATCGGCGGGCGTCATCAACAACAGCCTGTTGATGTACGACCGCTTGCACAGCGTCGCCAAGACCATGAACAGCACGGCGACCGAAGCGGTGACCGGCGACCCGACGCGCTACCAGTCGACCACGGCGACGAATGCCGACTACATCGGCGATAACTTCGGCTTCGTTGAAGTCGGCGGCACCGCGCTCGCCGCGACGGCGCACAACTGGACAACGTGCCTGTACGAAGATCAGGCCAACGCCTCCTCGACGCTGCCGTCGCTGACGGGCAACTCGGGTGCCATCGTGGACCGCCTCGACCACCCGGTGCAACAGTGGTTTGCGCCGCTCGAATCGGGCGACGTGGGCATCCGCGCATGGACGCAGA
>CAYMXT010000370.1:0-2474 GCA_964394415.1 uncultured Planctomycetales bacterium | reverse complement strand
GCCTTCGACGGCCGTCGTCGTCACCACACGGCGTTGCGTGGTGCGAACGGTCGATTGCTGGCTGCCGAGCAGTTCATTCGCCCTTCGCGTGGTGAGCTTCATGCGCATTTCGACCGTGACGGCTTGCTCGCCTTCGTCGCCCACACGCACCGGCTGCCGGCCGAAAGTGACCGTTTGCGCGGACCGATTGTCGACGGGCGTGGCGCGCTCGAACGAGGTGCGGTCGACGGCGGCGCCGCGCGTCCACTTCGTCGTCGGCACGTCGATGGTCCGCCGCGGCGGCGGGGCGCTGTTGTTGGCAGCCGCCGGTGACTGGGCACCGACCGCGGTTGGCGACAAAGCAAGTACCGTGAGCGCAACCAGTTGGCGGAGCGAGCGAGTTCGCATGGCGAGGTCCGGAGACGAGGCGGTTGGCACAGGGCCGGTCGCTCTTTCAAAACTGGAGAATCTGTGTGGGAGGTGTCTGGGACGCCGATTTCGCGCGAACTTCAAGAACGGCTTGAAGTGCGACGCCCCATCGGGGTCGGAGACCCCTCCCACAGGTCTTCCCACAAGTCTTCCCAGCTTGAAAAAGCGATCAGTCCAGACGGTTGGTACGAGAGACGTTGGGCCGCGAATCTTCGGTTGCCGCCGGGGCGGGGTCAATATCAAAGGGGCAGGCGGCGATAGCATGGTTGGCCAGCCATTTTCGGGCGGGCTGGTCTAGGTCGTTCGGCGACCGATAGCTATAGTTTGCGGCCCGCCCGGCCTGGCGGCTTGGGCGTGAGGTGTTTTTGTGGTGGGCGTTCAAAGCGACGCTGCCGCAACAAAGCGGTCGGGTGGCGGCGGCCGGGCGGCCCTTGCCGAGGAGCCTGACCAACCAGGGAATCATGCGGAAAATCATGCGCGCGAGAAATTGCATCGGTGGTTGCGGGGCCGTCGTCGTTTCACTGACTGCGGCGCTAACGGCTGTTGGGCAGCAGGCGGCCAGGCCGCGGCAATACCCCGATACGCAGGGCTATTCGCAGCCGAACTCGGCGGCGGCGTCTCCGCAAACTCCGCTCGCTGCCCAGCCGGTGGCCGGGCAACCAGGCTCGGCGGCCGGGCCGCAAGCAGCGGCTCCCCAGCAGCCGGCGGCGGCGGTTCCGCAAGCGCCAGCGGGCTTCCAACTCAACGCGCTACAAGACGCGGCGCTGAACCAGGTGCTCGAAGCCTGGCAGCAGGGAAGCAGCCAGGTGGTCACGTTTAGCTGCCCGTTCGATCGCCTGGAATACGTGGCTGCCTTTGGGCCGGTGATCAGCGGCCGGCTTGAGCCGCTCAACAAGAACAGCGGTGAGTTGACTTTTAGCAAGCCGGACAAAGGCAGTTTCGAGATTACCGAAATCAGGACGTGGAAAGTGCAGCCGGCGCCGGCGGAACAACCGCCAGCGGTACAACAAGGCGACTGGGTCAAGCAGCCCGATGCCATTGGCGAGCATTGGGTGTGCGACGGCACGTCGATCTACGAATATCGGGCGAATCAGAAACTGGTGATCGAGCGTCCGCTGCCGCCGCAACTGGCCGGCCAGAACATCATCGACGGGCCGTTGCCCTTCTTGTTTGGCGCCGAGGCGGCCAAGCTGAAGCAACGCTATTGGATGCGGATTGACGAGCGTAACCAAGACCCGAATAAAGTGTGGATCAACGCGCTGCCCAAATTCCAGCAGCAGGCGGCCGATTTCCGCCAGGTCGACGTCATCTTGGATCGCCAACGTCTGCTGCCAGCCGCCATGCAAGTGACGCTGCCCAACGGCGACCGGCACGTGTATGTGTTCCACCTTGAAAAGGCGAACGTCAACGGAGTGCTGAGTCGGATTCAGAACGCGCTGTTCCAAAGGCCGCCGACGCCGTTCGGCTGGAAGCACGTCGTGGAGAACGTGCCGGTGGCCGAAGCGGTGCCGGTGCAACCGCAGCCGACCCGGTGAGCGGCGTGCCCGGCCGAGACGGCGCACCCGGCCGAGGGCCGATCAGTTTTTCACTTCGGCCAATCTGTGTGGGAGGCGTCTCCGACCTATGTGGGAGGCGTCTCTGACGCCGATTTCGCGCGAACTTCAAGAACGGCTTGAAGTGCGACGCGTCATCGGGGTCAGAGCCCCCTCCCACAAGTCGTCCCAGCTTCAATAAGTGATTGGCCCTGGTGCCCGGCCGAGACGGCTGGGCTATTTGTCGGCCAGCACTTCGCGGTAGACCTTGGCGACGCCTTCGGCCATTTTGGTATCGGAGAAGTATTCGGCGTGGCGCTGGCGAGCTCGGCGTAATCGACCTGGCCGGCGATCACGTCTTCGATCGACCGGGCCAATTGGCTGACGCTGCCGGGTTCGACGAGCAGTCCGGTTTTCCGGTGAACGACGGCCTCGGGCACGCCCTCGACGCGGGACGCGACGACGGGCAGGCCGGCCGCCATTGCCTCGAGCACGACCATCGGCAGGCCTTCGCCAAACAGGCTGGGCAGCACG
>CAYMXT010000369.1:0-2508 GCA_964394415.1 uncultured Planctomycetales bacterium | reverse complement strand
ACCGCCCCGGCGTACGGTCCCCGCCGGGTCGGCTCGAGCTCGTCGATGATCTCCATCGCCCGGATCTTCGGCGCGCCGGTCACCGTGCCGACCGGCAGCGTCGCCCGCAGCGCATCGAAGGCCGTCTTGCCGGGGGCCAGCTCGCCGGTGACGGTGCTCGAAATGTGCATGACGTGGCTGTAGAACTCGACCGACATCACGTCGCGGATTTGCACGCCGCCGGGCCGCGCGACGCGCCCCACGTCGTTGCGGCCCAGGTCCACGAGCATGATGTGCTCGGCCCGCTCCTTCGGGTCGGCCAGCAGCTCGTCACGCAGCCGGCGGTCCTCGTCCGCGTCGGCGCCGCGCGGCCGCGTGCCCGCCAGCGGCCGGTTCGTGACAACGCCGTCCTCAACCCGGCACATGATCTCCGGGCTGGCCCCAACCAGCGTCAGCTCCGGGCTCTTGAGATAGAACATGAACGGCGACGGGTTAATCACGCGCAGGGCGCGGTAGATGTTGAGCGGGTCCGCCGCCGTCGCGACCAGCAGCCGCTGCGACGGCACGACCTGGAAGATGTCGCCCGCCCGGATGTACTCCTGGCAGCGCGCCACCACCGTCTCGAATTCCTCCCGCGTGATGTTGCTCGTGAATTGCCGCACCGGCGGCGCCGGCAGACTCACGGGAGCCGGTTTCAGACCACTCGGTTGAAAGAGCAACTCCGTGACGGCTTCGATCCGGCCCACGGCTTGCGCGTAGGCGTCCGCGTGCGCGCCGACGTGCGCGTGCGCAACGACCAGTACGACCTTCCGCACGTGGTCGAACACGACCAGCGTGTCGTAGATGTCGAACAGCAGGTCCGGCAGGCCGCGGTCGTCATGCGGGGCCTTTGGGAGCCGCTCGTAGTAGCGCACGACGTCATACCCGGCGTAGCCGACCGCCCCACCCAGAAACCTGGGGAGCAGCGGCGTCCCGCAGATGCCGTGAGAACCCGGTCCCATCGGTGGCGTGCGATAGCGCCGCAGTTCGTCCTCGAGGACCAGCAGCGGGTCGTGCGTGGTTTGCGCGACGGTCGTGCCGGACACGTGATCGCTGAGCGTCACCTGGTCGCGGGTCGTGCGCAGCGTGCGGGCCGGATTCGCCCCCAGAAACGAATAGCGGGCCACGTTTTCGCCGCCGACCACGCTTTCGAGCAGGAAGGCCCGCGCCGCACCAGTCTGAAGCCGGGCAAACGCGCTCACGGGCGTCAGTTCGTCGGCCATCAGCGTGGCGATCAGCGGCACCGTGTTGAAGTGCGCCGCCACGTGGTGAAAATCGCTCAACGTGGGCGTGATGTTCGTCATAGCAGCAGTGTAGCGGACCGCCGTCCCGGCGGTCCCGAAGACGCCGCCGCGTGCCACGGCATACCGGCGCCGGCCATGACCGGCTCGGCGGAGTGACCCGCTTGCGGCCCGTTCAGGTCGGCCGCAGCAGGATCGCCGCCACTTCGAAATAGAGAACCAGCGTGGCCACATCGGCGATGGCCAACACAATCGGGCCGGCGGCGATACGCGGATCAGCGCGCAAGGCCCGAATTATGGTCGGTAGCAACACTCCCAGCAGACAAGCCGTGATGACCGCGGACCAGATGGTCAGACCGATGACCACGCCGACTCCGACGGCGGATTTCCAGAACCACGCAATCAGCCCGACGAGCAGACCAGTGGCGCCCCCCAGCAGCGCGGCCGTGAGAAACTCGCGCCCGACCGCTCGCAGGATCAGCCCGGCGCCGGATCGTTCGTGGTGCATGGCCTGAAGCGTCAACGTCATGGACTGCATGCTGACGCTTTCCGAAAGCGCCAGCACGACCGGCACAAACAGCGCCAGGACGAGCAAGCTGTCCAGAAACGCCTCGTATTGCGCGATGATGACCGCACAGATCAGCCCCCCGGCGACGTTGCACAGCAGCCAGGGCCAGCGGCGTTGGAAGGCCGCCCAGGTCGTCGCGGCGCGCGTCTGCGCCAAGCGCACGCCGATGAGCTGGAACACGTCCTGCGCGGCCTGTCGCTCGCTGAGGTCGAAGACCTCGTCCGTGAACAGGCCCACGTCCACGATTCCCGCCAGCCGCCCCTGTTCGTCAACCACCGGGACGGCCAGCAGTCGGTGCAGGACGAACAGCTCGCAGACCAGCAGCAGCGACGCGCTTTGGCGCACGTGGACGACTTGCCGGTGCATGATGCTCTCGAGCCGCGCCTCCGGGGCCGCCATCAGCAGCCGTCGCGTGGGCAGCACGCCGACGAGCCGCTTGTCGGCGTCGCACACGTAGAAGTACACCACGCGTTCTCCCAGATTGCGGGTGCGCAGGTGGGCCAGCGCTTCGGCCACCGTCTGCTCCGCGCGCAGCGCGACGAAGTCGGGGCGCAGATAGTTGAGCACCGGCTCGTCGAGCTTGTCTTGCGTTCGCGTGGCGACCATCTCATCTCGGCTCTGACAGCCTGACACACGTCCCTGACACCGCTGCGCGCCCCCAGGCGGCCCCGTGCGCCGCGG
>CAYMXT010000368.1:0-2522 GCA_964394415.1 uncultured Planctomycetales bacterium | reverse complement strand
GCTAACGCTTCGCGGCTCTGATTCGCTCGCTCACGCTTCGCGGCTCTGATTCGCTTGCTCACGCTTCGCGGCTCTGATTCGCTCGCTCACGCTTCGCGGCTCTGATTGCCGCGGTCAATCGTCCTCGTCCTCGCCGTCGAGCCAGTCGAGGAAGCTGTGATTGTCCTCGTCGTCGTCCAGGTCGTCGGCGAGGTTGTCGAAATCGTCGGAAATCTCGCGGAACATGCCTTCCATCGTCCCGCGGCAACCGCCCAGGTTCGTTGCGGCGACCAAGCCGAACACCAGCAGTAGCGCCGCCTTGCGCAGGGCAGCCTTCATCGTATGAACTCCGCTCATGCGCGTGCGCCGGCGCAACTTCGGAACGCGTGGGTCGCACGCCGGCGGAGATTGTACCGCCTGCTCGGGGGTGGCGCGGACGCCCGATAACCGCCGCGGCGCTATTTCAGCCCGCTTGTCCACCGGCCGAGAACTACAGAGGCCCTGGCGTGCTGCGTCGGTCGCGCACGCGCGGGCCGCTTCTGGGCGGTCGGATTTCGGAGCCACGCCGCCCCGTCCCGCAGGAGACACGTCATGACCTCTCGTTTGAGTTCCCTCACCGGGGTGGCGCTGCTCGCCTTCGCCCTCCTCGCCCTGGTGACCGGCGGTTGCCCCACCAGCGCCCTCAGCGGCCTGCTCGACAGCCTGGTCACGGACGCTACCAGCGGCACGAGCGGCGGAAGCACCACCGGCTCCGGCGACAGCACGTCGGGCGGCACCGGCGATGCAGACGGCTCGGATGACGGCGCCGGGGACGACGACACGGACACCGGCGGCACGACCGACGGGACCGGCGGATCGACGGACGGCGGCACGACCGACTCCGACGGCGCCACGGACGACGCCACCGAAGACGCCGAAGGCTATACCATCGCCGCGATCATCCATCGCGGCGCAGGCGGGTTCGCCGCGGATGCGAAGTACGGCATTCCCGCGGGCGCGCCGTACGCGACGAGCGGGAGCATTCAGACCTCGGTCCGCATTCCGCGCGTCTGCAAAAACGGCAACCGCATCTGGTTTGCGACCCAGGACGGCAACGCCTTTGTCGCGCCGCAGCTCTTCTGCATGAACGCGGACGGCAGCGGCTTGCAGCAAATCCCGCTGCCGACCAGCGACATCAACCGCGTGCCGGTCGGGCTCTGGCCTTCGGCTGACGGACAGGTCTGCGCCCTGCTGATCGACACCGGCCTCGGCACTGATTTCTCGCAATCCACGATCCAGATCGCCGACCGCCGGACGGGCCAGGTAACGCTGCTCTGGGACGGCCGCGATCTGACCGACGGCAACGACGACTACGACGACGTGCAAATCACCGACGACGGCAGCACCATCTACTTCAAGGAAATCAACACCAGCATCATCTACCGCATTTCGGCCAGCGGCGGCGTGCCGAGCGGCGTGACGCTGCCCGGCGACTTCCCCAAGACCAACTGCACGCCGGACCAAATCAACAACTTCCGCATCAATGGCGACGCCTCGGCCCTGGTCGCCAACGTGTGGTTCTACGGCCCCAACAGCACCTACCCCGCCGACATCTACCTGAAGACCGCGACGGGCGTCGAGGCCATCACGACGACCGGCGATGCGCGCATCTCGGTGTCGGACGAATACCTCGGCGTCAGCGACGATCGGCGGTACGTCGTCTATCGCCGGTTCTTCAGCTCCACCTCGCGTTACGGGGCGTATGTGCTCGATCGGCAGACGGGCCGGACGACCGAGCTGCCGACCGGGGCGGGGAGCTGGGCCACGATCCTCGACAGCGCCGGCACGGTCGTCTTCACCGCCTTCGCCACCGCCAATCCGAACGGCGGCACGGACCAGTTGCCCGGCCTGGCGACGCTGGATGCGGGCAGCAGGTTGCAAGTGCTCGAAGGCTGGGCGGGGAACTCGACGCTGCCGCCGGCCTTCACGTCGATGAGCGCGGGCGGGGACGTGCTGGTCGGAACGTGGGCGAACGGTGCGTTCGGCGACCCGACGCGGCTGTATGCCTGGTTCCCCAATGCGACGTCCTACCGCAGCGGGCCGCAAATCGACGCGGTGAGCTACTACTACGACGCCGTCGCCAGCTCGTTGACGGTCCGCGCCCGCGTGAGCGGCGGCAGCGAGATTTCGGCCGTCCGGCTGCACGGGTTCTACCAGAACTTCGAGTCGATCTACCAGCTCGACGACAGTGCCGATCCGTTCTACGACGAGCGCTGGGGCACGGACATGACGGCCAGCTCGACCGCGGGCCTGTACGCGACGACGATCGATCTCGAAGGCATCGCCCTGGACGAGGACTACCGCATCCGCATCACGGTGGCCGACAACGCGGCCAAGAACTTCGCGTACGTCGATTTCCGGCCGGTACCGCTGACGGACGAATCAGCGGACCTCAACGGCGACGGCCTGGCCGACTGAGGCTGGGCGAGAGCGTCCGAGCTGCGAGCGCCAGCGAGCGAATCAGAGCCGCGAAGCGTCAGCGAGCGAATCAGAGCCGCGAAGCG
>CAYMXT010000367.1:0-2547 GCA_964394415.1 uncultured Planctomycetales bacterium | reverse complement strand
CACCCAGACGAGCCCGTCGTCGGTCCCGGCTCAGATGAGCTCCGGTGTTATGGGAGACTCGCTGAGCGCGAAGATCACGCCATACGTCTCGACGCCCGTCTGGTCCTTCGTGATCGGGCCACCCGACGCACCCATCGTCTTCGGGTCGCGGCGCGCAAGCGGCGGGGAGATGATCGTCCAGCTCTCACCCTCGGTGGTCGTCTTGAAGAGCTGACTCCCGGCGGCGTACAAGACTCCGGCGTTGTGCGGCGAGAAGACGATCGGGAAGGTCCACTGGAAGCGGTACTGGATGTCCTCCGACGAGTAGCCCATGGGGTTGTCCGGCCACGGGCTGACGTTGCGCTCGAGGTCGGTGGCCATGTCCTTGCGCGTCAGCAGGCCGCCGTAGCTGCCGCCGAAGATGATGTCGGGCTTGGCCGGATTCGCCGCGAGATAGCCGGACTCACCGCCGGCGGCCTCCTTGAAATCGGCGATGGTCATCCCGCCTTCCTTGCGCGACGGGCCGCATAGCGTCGAGTTGTCCTGCTGCGCCCCGCACACCTGATACGGGAAGTGATTGGTCGTCGTGACGTGGTACATCTGCGCCGTGGCGTACGCCTGGTTGGTCCAGGACCGGCCGCCGTTGAACGACACGTTGGCCCCGCCGTCATTTCCTTCGATCATGCGGTTCGGGTCATTCGACGCGATCCAGAGATCGTGGTTGTCGCCGTGCGGAACCGGGATGTTCTGCGGGAAGGTCTTGCCGCCGTCGCGCGACCGGAACCACTGCACGTTCAGCGCATACACGACGTTGGAATCCTTGGGGTCAGCCACGATGCGCGAGTAGTACCACGCACGCTGGCGAAGCTTGCGCTCGTCATTCAGCCGCGCCCACGTCGCACCACCGTCGTCGGAGCGGTACACGCCGCCATCTTCGGCTTCGATGAGCGCCCAGACGCGGCTCGACTTGGCACCGGACACGGCGAGGCCGATCTTGCCAAGCACGCCCTTCGGCAATCCCGGATTGGCGGTCAGCTCCGTCCATGACTCGCCGCCGTCGGTGCTCTTGAAGATGCCGCCGCCGGGACCGCCGGAGTTCAGGGACCACGGCGTCCGGTACGCATGCCAGAACGCGGCATACAGCACGTTTGGGTCGTTGGGATCGACCATCAGGTCCGAGATGCCGGTGGACGCGTCGCGATACAGCACCTTGCGCCACGTTTGGCCGCCGTCCGTGGTCTTGAAGACGCCGCGCTGTTCGTTGCGGCCAAAGGCATGGCCAAGTACGCCGATCCACACGACATCCGGATTGGTGGGATGGATGCGAATGCGTCCCGCATGGTTCTTCGGGTCGAAGAACGTGATGCGCGTCCATGTCTTTCCGGCGTCGCGAGACAGCCAGACGCCGTCGCCGGGCGCGGTGTTGCCGCGGATGGGCGTCTCGCCGCCCGCGACCCACACGATGTCCGGATTCGACTCTGCCACCGCCAGCGCGCCGATGGTGCCGCCGAAGTACTGGTCGGTCGCCGGCTGCCAGCTCATGCCACCGTCAATGGTCTTGAAGACGCCGCCACCGGTGGTTCCCATCCAGTACTCGTACGGACGCTTGTTCGAGCCGGCCACCGCGACGGAACGGCCGCCGCGATAGGGCCCGATCTCGCGCCATCGCAGCGCGGCGAAGGCCGATGTGTCAAACGACTGTGCAGCCGACAGCGCCGGCAGCAGGCACAGGGCGAACGCGGTGATCATCCGGCGGGAGAGCGACGACATGAATACCTCTCGAGAGTCGGTCCTGACGGCCCGAGCCACGCGCGTGACAGCGCACCTCGGCGGGTCATCGTACATTCAGGAAAGTTGGTCGCTCGCGCCGCCGTCGGCGAGAGTCCCCTACCGCCCACTCACGCCATTTCCATGCATTCCTTCCGTGCCCCGGTGTTCACGTTCGCTGCGACCGTCGTGCTCCTGGCCTGCGGCAGAACGCCAAGTTCACAGCCCGCCGCCACCTCTCTCGACACGGGGCCACGGCGACTGCCCACTGGGCGCACGCTCGATCCCGCAGGGACCGTCTGGCCCGTGGGATCCATGCCGCTCAACATGACCCTCTCACCGAGTGGACGGGAAATCGTCGTCCTCCTCAACGGCTGGCGTGAACAGGGCGTGCAGGTGGTAGACCGCGCATCGGGACGCATCCTGCAGACGCTGCAGCAGGAGGCTGCCTTCCTCGGCCTCGCGTTCTCGCCTGACGGCCGGACGTTGTTCGTAAGTGGCGGCAACCAGGACGTGATCTACCGCTATGCCTGGTCCGACGGCCGCGCGTCGCTCACCGACTCCATCGTCATCGAACCCAAGGCACCCGGAAAGAATGGCAAGCGGTACCCCGCGGGGCTGGCGCTCTCTCCCGATGGGGCGCGGCTGTATGTCGCCGAGAACCTGACCGACTCGCTTGCCGTGGTGGATGTTGCGGCCGCGCGTGTCGTGCAGCGGTTCGGCGTGCAGCGGTACCCGTACGGCGTGGTCGTGGATGGACGGGGCGCCGTGTACGTCTCGTCGTGGGGTGGCTCTACGGTC
>CAYMXT010000366.1:0-2563 GCA_964394415.1 uncultured Planctomycetales bacterium | reverse complement strand
CCGGCATTCGTCTGCAAAGCCCAGACGCCGCACGCCCCGCGGAATCGACCTCGCCGCTCGCGCCGATTACCCCGCGGGCCGCGCCCATCGCGCCGCAGAAACAAGCGCCCACCACCGCCGTCACGGTCGCCTCGGCCGGCCAATCGGTCTATGCGGCCGCGGTCCAACGCGCTGAAAACGAGCGTCTCACGCCCATCCGCGCGCCCGATGCCAGCGCCGCCCGCGCGAGCGTCTACGATGCTTCCCGCGGCGGAACAACGCTGCGGCGGTAACCTCAGGCGACGTCCTGGAACCTGCGGCGAAAACGCGAAAACGCGAATAGACCCCCAGTTGCCGCCATGAGCCAAACCGCCGTTGGTTCAGCAATCGGCGGCAAGATGCGAGACTGCGTCCACGCACCCGCGCCAGATGTGTTGCCGAAATGCACTCGCCACACGTTGTAGTCGTCGCCATCCACCACCCCGTTGCCATTGCCATCGGCCGGAAGTCCGCTGCCCGATTGTCCCAACGTATTCCGCCACGTAATGTAGTCGGCGGCATCCACCACGCCGTTGGCATTGTAGTCTCCGGAAATACCGGCGGCGGCGAGCACTTCCAATCGAACCGCGCCGCGCCGCTGCGCGACGTTCCACTGCCGTCCCGGTAACGCCGGCAGCGAAACGAGCGCGGGGTCGAACCCGCCAGAGAGACTTTCGTCGACCCACAAGACCTCGAACACGTTGCCCACGAGCGGCAAAAATCCATCCACCAGCGAGACCTGCAAACCGCCGGCCAGCGAACCACTGCCGTGATGCACTTCCACCCGATCGAACTCGCCGCTGTGAATGCCGCCCAGGTCAATGGCCAGGATGCCGCTGGCCGTTTGCGTATAGCCGCCGTTGGTGAGTGACAGCAGTCCCGTCGTGTTGCCCGGCGCCACAATACCGCTGTTGGTGAAGGTGCCGCCGCTAAGGATAACACTCCCCTCGCCTTCCAGGCGGCCACCCGCCAAATTCAGGCTGCCGGGGCGAAAGACGCCGTTATCCAGGTGGATTGTCCCCGTCGCCCACACCGTGGCACTTGCGGCGCCGACTTCCGCCGTATCGGAAATCGTGAGCGAGCCGGTGCCCCCGGACCCCAACGAGTTGCCGCCAACATAGAGCGTGCTGAGCCCAGTCCAGCTTGAACCGCCGTTGCGGACGAGGACCGTGCCGGTGGTGCCGCTGCCCGATCCCACGAACGCCGCGTGGTTGTTGCCCACGACCGTTCCGCCGACGTCGATCTGCACGTTGCCGACCGAACCGGCACTGTAGTAACCAACGTAAACATCGCCATTCTGGGTGAGGGTCGAGCCAGTGCGCGTGACGACAAGCGCACCCGTGCCACCGCCATCGCCGATGCGTGCTTGCCCAATTTGGGCCGTCCCACCGTTGGCCAGCGTGAGCGTCGCCGGCGCGCCGGCGCCGAGGTAAAGAACGCCCGACACGGCCAGATTCTGGCCGCTCGTAAAGGCGACATTTCCCAACCCCGCGCCGCCAGACCACCCCACGCCGAAATTGCCGTTGATGCTCAAACCGCTTCCAATCCCGGCAAGGTAGTTGGTCCGAATTGTCGAGTTGCCGTCTGTCAGCAGCGTTCCGCCGCCGGCCAGGTCAAGGGTATTGGACAGGACATTGCCCGCCGTGCCGACCGTTAGCGAACCGCCCGTGTAGACCCGTAACGTGTTTCGCACCGTGAGCGTGCCGTCGGTCGACGAACTGCCCACGGTGACATAACTCCCCGGCATCACGGTGAGCGATTGATCGACTTCGACCGCTCCCTGGTTGCCAATGTTCAGCGTGGCCGCGCCACCGACCAACGTTTCGGAGCCGCCCACGTAAAGGTTCTCCAATACGTCCCACCGGGCGCCCGTCCCATTAACGCCGACGCTGCTCCCACCGGCCGATGGTTCCTTTGCCAGAAACGACCGCCCCGATTCCAGGGCGCCGCTAACGTACAGCAACCCGGCGGCGTCTTTGCCAATCGTGAGGTTCTCCGCCACGTCGAGCGACTGGCCAGCGCCAACGCTGTGGCTCGCCAATCCGCCCGGGTGACCGATTTCCAGGCCGCCGTTGAAATTCGTTACATCGCCAAAACCGCTCAGCCGGTTCGTGCGCACGAGTGTGCCCGAACCATCGCTGAACGTGCCGCCTGCCGAAAGCGCAATTTCATCCGCGGTCAGCCTGGTTCCCACACCGCTCAACTCGACGCGGCCGAAGGGGGCAACGCTGAGCGCACCGCCCATCGCCAATCTCCCGGTCGTTTGCAGCCGGATCAGGCTCGTCGCATCCTGCGAACCGCGGACGGTGGCGCTGCCCGTCACGTCCACCATTCCAGAATCTTCGATCGTCACGGTGCCCGAGCCGATGCCCGTCGAACCGACGGTCAGGTCGCCGCTGATATCCCAATCCGACAACAACCCGGTGCCGGTGTTGAAACCGCTCACCAGTACAACACCCGATGAACTCGTGCTTCCCACCTCGAGTGGACCCGTGTCAACTTGTCCGCCCATATACACCGAGACACTCCCCGATCCGCCCGGGCT
>CAYMXT010000365.1:1831-2570 GCA_964394415.1 uncultured Planctomycetales bacterium | reverse complement strand
GTCGTGGGAAGTCATGGTCTTGTTCGTCGCTTCGAGTTGCAGGGTATAGGCCGCTTCGCCGCCCGAAACGCGGCAGCGCACAGCGGCGGTATATCTTCCCGGCCGGGAAACTGTCAGCGGCGCGGCGAAACACCCGGAGCGCACGGTGATGACCGTATCGGCGCCCAAATCCTCGGCGCGGATTTCCACATCGGCCGTGCCGGAAATGTCGGCGTAATTCTGCCGCGAAACGTACTCGAGCAGCCGGACGCCGCGCAGAACGATGTCGACGCGCCGGTTTTCCTCGCGCCCTTCGGGCAAATCCTGCGAGCTTTTCACCGACGGGAACACCTCGGCCGAGGCAATGATGCGGTCGGCCGAAACGCCGAGCGCGGCAAGGGCATTCTGCACCGCGGCGGCGCGGCGGCGGGCAAGGTCAATTCCGGCGGGTTCGTCGTCGCCCGATGTAGCGCCGTAGATTTCGACTTTTCCTTTCGGATTTTCGGCTAAAAGTTTGGCTATAAACGGGAGTATCTGCCGGTGAAATTCCAGCGGGTTCGCGGGCAGCGCGCCGGTCATTCCGTCGCGGCTGTATTTCGGCGGAATATCGGCGGAATTATGCCCGAAAAACACAGCATTCACCGCCGGCGGCGTTGCAACAAGCTCGCGCCCCTCTTTGCCGCCGACGCTCACGTCCCTGATGCTCACCGAGAGCGCGGGCGAAAGTTCGCGTGGCGCGGGCGGCGGTTCGACCGGCTCG
>CAYMXT010000365.1:0-1821 GCA_964394415.1 uncultured Planctomycetales bacterium | reverse complement strand
GAAATGCAAGCAACTTCCACTCGCCGTCGGAAACCGCGCTGTTCAGTATGACGTCTGCCCCGACGCGCTGCGTCAGGTGCATCGAACCCGACAGGGCAATCATATTCTCGACGCCAGCGGCAATCCCGAACAGGGTTGCTGCTGTGGCAATATCGCTCGCGGCAATTGTGCGCGACTGCGTGCGTTTTCCGCCGGCGATAAACACGGCGTTGTCGGGCGAAACAATGCTTTCGGTTTGTGAAAACGTGGAGGTCATTGGCAGAAACACCGCCCCGCCGACGGTTGCGCGGAGCGGCCCGCCAAGACCTTTTTCGAGAAGTTGGAGCGTCAGTTCCGGACGGAAGGCAAGGTAGGTCATCGCGGTTTTCAGCGAGGTATTCAGCGTTACCGCCGAGAGCGTGCCGGTCAGGGTGTCGCGGGCATTGAACGCAGAAAGCGCATCGGCCGTGCCGCCGAACGCGGATAGCCCGGCGCCGATGCTCAGAAATCCCCCCGAAAACAGGGGCAGTTCAACGCCCGCCGCGCCGGTGAAGCCGCTGCCCGACCCGTTGCCTGCGGCGGCGCACTCGGCAGGCCCGGCAAACCGCGAGAACCCCTCGCCGTAGGAGGAAAATCCCAGACCGCCGCGCCCGAACACCGCAAATTTTTCCGGCTGAACCGCCTGTTGCGCCGCCGCGGGCTGCCACGGCAAGCCGAGGCACAGCGCCGCCGAAAACCCAAAAATCACCCGATAAAAAGAAGTAGATATGCCCGCCACAATGTTCCGCAGATAGTAGTAAATCGTTCGCCGCCGGAAATCCCGCCGCAAAATTACGAGATTGCCCCGTTCGGGCGGGCAATTTTCCCCGAAAAACAGCCCAGCCCTACCGCCGGATTGCCCCGTACTGCGTAGCCGCGCCCACGGCAACGATGGTGTCGTAGCCGCCGTTGTCGGTCTCGCGGTAGTAGGCAATCGCCAGATAGCCGTGCGGAACGGCGTTGCTGTTGCCCTCGAACTCGGCGTAACTCCGGCGGTCGACCTGCCGCGTGTCGGCGTTGATGCGCCCCGTCATGTAGAGGTAATCGTGCCGCCCGCGCCGAACCCATTGCTGCAGCGAATACAAGCCCTTTGCGGCGTCGTAGGTCATTTGCCAGCGGGCGTCGGGCGTCCAGTCGTTGAACGAACCCGACACGAACACCGCGTCGGCCGAGATGCGCCCTTCGGGGTCGAGGACGAACTCCACCGGCACGTACTCGTCGTAGCCGCCGGAGACAAACCGCGTGTCGAATCCGCCGTCGCTGTCGTAGTCGGCATAGACGCCATTCCGCCGCAAGTCCGCCATTTGCAGCCGCGTTGGGTAATTCCCCGACGGAAAAATCACCGTGTTCGCGGCGTCAAGCACGCGGTAGCCGTTTTCCGTGGGAACTTTCTCGACGCGGAAACGCTTGCCGAAGCCGGCGAATCCATACACCGAGCGCGGCATCCGGTCGCGGAACAGGTTTTCGTGGAGATTCACCCCCGAACCCGACGACGCGGGCATCGGCTCGGACAGGCGGTGATTGCGGTAGAACACCACCGTGTGCAGCCCGAAATCCGGTAGACGCTGATTCAGCCGCACCGTCGCCTCGACGGTAAAAGCCGCCCCGCCCACGCGGACGTGCGGCGTATAAACGTCGGGATACAGGTCGACGCGGCACTCGCCTATGGGGTCGACGACGAAAATTTTCGCCTCGGCGAAGACCGATTCGTCGTCGTAGTTGATGAACCGCGCTTTCCAGTTGCCGCCAACGCTGAATTTCACCTGCATATTCGGCACGGTCAACACGGCGCGGTGCGTCAGG
>CAYMXT010000364.1:0-2576 GCA_964394415.1 uncultured Planctomycetales bacterium | reverse complement strand
GCCGAACCGTCCGCCGCGGCTGGGGCCGCGCGGGCGACCGCGATCGCCGAAGCTCTGGTCGCCGCCGCCGGAGTCGCGCGGCGCGCCGGCGGGCTTGGCGCCGCCTTCGGCCTTGCGTTTTTCACGGCAGGCGCGGCAGCGCTTGGGCTCGTTGGTGAATCCCCGCTCAGCGTAGCGGGCTTGATCGGTTGCCGAGTGGACGAACTCCTCTTGGCAATCGATGCAGACAATCGTTTTGTCCTCGAACTCCATGGCGGGCTCCTCCGAACGTGGGGTGGGGCTCAAATACTCAGCCCTTTGTGAGGCCTCGCGGGGCAAGGGGGAAGGGGGTGGCAGTCGTTGCGTTGGGGGGATGGCCCGCGTTCGGCTGCTGATCCTTCGATTCCAACGACCCGCAGAACACGGCGGCGAACCTGTTTCGCACGCCAGAGCACAGCAGTATGCCGCGCTGTACCCCAGCCGTCAATGCAATGGGGCAAGAAGCCCGGTTTGATTCGAGCCCGGCGGCGACGTAGGCTGCGGGTTAAAGACGCCATGCCGACTGCGGTCCGCGTGGCCCAGTAACCGGGATCGTCTGGTGTACAGGCGACGCCGGTTTTCGTCGAGATGCCGGTTTCTGACGCGCAACTTCTGGTTCATCGACCGTGCCCGCTCCCGCCCAACCCACGATCTTCCTCGTCTCCGACGGCACCGGTCGGACGTGCGAGACCGTCGTACGTTCCGTCCTCGTGCAATTCCCGGACGAACAGGTTCGGTTGGTGCGCAAGGTCGGGGTGCGCAGGCCGGCGGAGATCGTCGAGGTGGTCAGGGAAGCCGCTGCCCAGCGGGCGCTCGTGTTCTACACCCTCGTGTATGACCAGGCCCGCCAGGCAATGCGGGACGCGGTCAGGGAACACCTCGTGCCCGCCGTGGATCTCCTGGAACCGGTGCTGGTGGGGCTTTTTGACCTATTCAAGACCACCCGCCGAGCCCGTCCGGGAATCCTCCACAAGTCGAACGAAGCCTACTACGACCGAATCGATGCGGTCGAGTACACGCTCGGCCACGACGACGGTTGCCGGCCGCATGAACTGGACCAGGCCGACGTCGTGCTCGTCGGCGTGTCGCGTTCGTCGAAGAGCACGACCTCGTTCTACCTGGCGTATGAGGGCATCCGGGCGGCCAACGTGCCGCTCGTCGCCGGCAGCCCGCCGCCGCCCGAGCTGCTCAAGCTCGACCCGCGGCGGGTGATCGCGCTCACGGTGAACCCGTACCGGCTTCAGGCGGTGCGCGAGGCCCGGCTGAAAACGTGGGACATGGACCCGAACTCGGAGTACGCGACCAAGGCATTCATCGCCTACGAGCTGCGGACCGTCAACGAGCTGATCAACCGACACGGCTGGCAGGTCATCGACGTGTCGTACAAAGCGATCGAAGAGATCGCCCGTGAAGTGAAGAAGCTGCTCACTGAGGCAGGGCCGCGCCCGGGCGGCGCAGCGGGCACCTTGCCGGCGGGACGAGGCTGAGGCGGCGCGGCAGTAGCGCCGGCCATCCGCGGCCGGCGGCCAAGACTCCCCTCCCGCTCAGGGCGGGGCCGGGGGAGGGTCGAAACTCCTGGAGCAATCGCCCGTCGCGCTGCCCTGATTCCGACGGCGAGAAGGTCATGGGATAAATTCGACGGCTCCAGACGCGCGCTTCTTTCTTGCAGTCCCCAGCGCTGGCGCGTTACGCTACGCGGAGTGGGCTGGTGAGTAATCCCGGAAGATCAGGCGCGCCCATGGCGAACGATTACATCCCGCGCGGCGACGCCGAGTTCAACGGCTGGCTGGCCAGCTTCATCACGTACGCCAACGCGAACCTCGTCGGGCTGGGGCTGGTCGCGGGCGCCATGAGGACCACATGACTTACACAGTGGTGATTCGAGCGGGAAACGAGAACGGCTATGTAGCGACGGTCCCGGCGTTGCCGGGCTGCGTCTCGCAAGGCCGGACGCGCCGACAGGCGCTGCGCAATGCCAAAGAGGCCATCGAAGCGTACATTGAGGCGCTGATGGAGGATGGATTGCCGGTGCCGACGCAGACCGACTCGGAGGTCGTTGATGTCGAGGTGTCGGCGCGGTGAGCAGCCTGCCGCGCGGGCTGTCCTATCGGAAGGTCATGACCGCCTTGAAGCGGGCCGGGTTTTCCGTGCGCCGACAGAAGGGCAGCCATATCGTTATGCGGCGCGACCAGCCGTTCGCGCAGGTGGTGGTTCCCGCACATCGCTCGATCGACACCGGGACGCTCGGGAGCATCGTCGCCGCAGCGGGCTTGACCGTGGACGAGTTCCTGGAGTTGCTGTGATGCGGCGGGCCGTAGCGTCCGACCTCCGTGTCGGACGTCCGGGCGTGATCGGCGCGAACACGAGCGGGGAGCGTGGGCCTCGGGCCCGCAAACTGGCGTCTCGCCCGCAAACGGCCCGCCGCCGGTCGATCCCGGCGAGCTGACGTTTCTCGCCGTCGATGCACGCGCGATTACGTCGGTCCTCCGAAGCCGACGTTAAGTCGGTAGCGCCGGCCCTCCGAGGCCGGCGGCCAAAACTCCCCTCCCTCCCAGGGA
>CAYMXT010000363.1:0-2600 GCA_964394415.1 uncultured Planctomycetales bacterium | reverse complement strand
CAGTCGCTCATCGACCCGGCCAAGGACGTCGAGGGCGTCAACCCCGCCAACATCGGCAACGTCGTCTACGACCGCTCGTCGCTCGTTCCCTGCACCGCCCTGGCGGTCATGAACATGGTGGACTCGACTGGCATCGAACTGCGCGGCAGCGAGGTCGTCTGCGTCGGCGCGAGCAACATCGTCGGCAAGCCGGTGGCCATTCTCATGATGCAGCGCGAGGCGAGCGTGCACAGCTGCAACAAGTACACGCGCGACCTGGCCGCGATGACGCGGCAGGCGGACGTGCTGGTCGTCGCCGCGGGCAAGGCCGGACTGATCACCGGGAAGATGGTCAAGCCAGGTGCCGTCGTCATCGATGTGGGCATCAACCGCGTGGTCGATGAGGCGACGGGCAAGAAGCGCATCGTCGGCGACGTCGATTTCGAGTCAGTGAGGCCTGTGGCGGGCTGGATCTCGCCGGTTCCCGGGGGTGTCGGGCCGGTGACAGTGGCCATGCTGCTGCGCAACACGGTGGACGCGGCGCGGCAGTAGCGGCGGGCTCGGCAGGAGACGCTGACTGCTCGCGAGTGGCCGGCGAATCTACTCGATCGTCGCTTCGACCACTTCTGATTTGCGCCCCTGCTCCGCGGCCTGCATGTAGAGCGTGCGCCCGGAGGAGTTCGGCGGGAGTCTGCGGATGAGTTCTGCCCTGCCGTCCTGATCGGCGATGCCGCTTCCGGCCAGGTGAGGCGAGTCGAGATCGAGTGTCACGCCGAGTTGGGGCACGTAGAACGAGCCGAAGCCGGCCGTGCTGTAGACAAAGTTGACGCGCTGGCCCGGAGATGAACAGGTTGTGGTGAACAGCGCTCGCTCGCCGGCGCGGAGAGGCGTGTGTGACAGCGCCATGTGCGGGGCGGTCCAGCGCGTGAGATTCGTGTATCCCTGCCCCTGCCATCCGCTGAGCAGGCCGCCGACATACAACGCTTCGCCGAAACCGTCGTTGTGGAACGTGACGGTCTCGATCCACGGGCCGGGCGAGGATTCAGGTGCGATCCATGTCCGGCCATCCCACCTGGCGATCGTGGTGAAGTTGTTCCTCGAGTTGACGGCGAACTGTCCGCCGGCAACCCAGAGCGCCCGGCCGTGCGCATCAGCGTGTTGTTCCATCGTCACCGGGCAGCCCGAGTCGGACGGATAGAACCCGTCGGGCACGGTCACGGCGCGACCATCCCACTTGAGGAGATAGCGGCCGACGCCCTCCTGCTGAACCGGTCCCGCGATGAACAGCGCCGGCCCCGAGCCGTCGTCGAAGACGGTCAGCCCATCAACGTACGGAATGTAGCCGCCAGGCGCGCGACTGAGATGCACACCCTCAAGGCCGGACCACTCCACGCCGTTCCAGCGCGCGATGTACCTGACATCGGGGAGCACCTGCGGGGAAAGCTCGCCTCCGACGTACAGCGCGGAGCCCGACCCGTCGTCAAACACGGTCATTGCCTGGACGGTGTAGCCGGAGGCATACAGCCCTCGGCCGAGCGGCTCCCATTCTGCTCCGTTCCAGCGGGCGATGTACGATGCCGTTGCTCCGCCGGCCTGAGTGAATTCTCCGCCGGCATAGAGCGCGGGGCCGCGCCCATCGTCATAGACGGCAAGTTGAAACACGGCGCGATCGACGCCGCCCTGCAGCGCCGACCACTCGTTTCCGTCCCATCGCGCGATGTTGTTCGCGCTGGTGGTACCGGCCTTGTCAAAGCGGCCGCCAACGTACAGTGCGGGCCCGTGGCCGTCATCCCACACGGCGAGAGAGAATCCTTCACCCTCGCGGTCGATCCGCGCCAGCCCGCCGCCGACCTCACTCCACCGCCTTCCATCCCACTTTGCGATGCCTGCAATCGGCTGGCCTTCAACCGTGGTGAACCCGCCATAGACGAATAGAGCGAGGCCGGTGCCGTCATCGAAGACCTCGGAGTCCCACACCTCGCCGTTGATGCCGACCGGGCTGAACGCCGCATCCCAGCGCGGCTGGCAATTCTGCGCGAACACACACGGGTTGATCGCAGCGCCCGCCAGTGTGACACCAATCACTGCCTGGACGACGGAGTGAGAAGGGGCCATGGCGACCTCCGTTTCGACTGTTTTTCGCGCAATTTGGTCCGGCGAGGTAAGATCGCGTCTCACGCTGCCGGCGCGGCCGACCACCGGACTCAGAATACCGCGCGATCTGCGGACATTGCAAGCAGAACCCGCGAAGTTGCACGAAATCGGTAAAGCGGCCTCGCCTGACAGGTCATTCAATGACCGCTTCGACCACTTCCGATTTGCGGGTCTTTTCGGACGGAAGGTGAGAGCGTCGCGTTTGCACTGAGACTCAGCGCTGCGGATTCGCCGGTTCGGGGGCGGGCTCGGATTTCTCCTCCGACTCCTTCGCCGCCATCCAACTGGGCGGCTGACCCGGCGTGCGCGGGGCGGCGGGGACGAGTTCAGCGGTCTCGATGTAGGGCATGTTGACCGGCCGGTCTCCGGGGCCGGTCTTGACGGCGCCGAGCTTGGCGATGACGTCGAGACCTTCGATCGTCTGGCCGAAGGAGGTGTACTGCCCATCGAGGCGCGCGGTCATTTCG
>CAYMXT010000362.1:0-2606 GCA_964394415.1 uncultured Planctomycetales bacterium | reverse complement strand
CGAGCGTTGTCGCGATGACCGAGTCGGTCTACTGCAGCGCCACCTCGCACGTCATCGGTTGGTCGGGATCGCTCGACTGGAAGTAGATCGGCACGCAGATGGGCGCGCGGCTCTTGGCCAGTTGCGTCACGTAGGCGAGGATGCCGTCGTTGTAGTGGAACGTCTCATTGCGAGGCTTGCCATCCGGTCCGACGCGCTCGTCGGACAGTTTGATGATCAGGCCCGAATTGAGATACGCCAGTTCGCGCAGGCGCCGCTTGAGCGTTTCGAAGTCAAACTCGGTTTCGGGAAAGATGGTCGCGTCAGGCTTGAAGGTGACGCGCGTGCCGGAGATATCCTCGCCTGGAGGGAGCTGCTGCACGACGTGAAGCGGCGTGGTGACGACGCCGCGCTCAAAGCCGATGAGGTGCACCTTGCCGTCGCGGGTTACCTCGACATCCATCCACTCGGACAGCGCGTTGACGCAGGAGATGCCCACGCCGTGAAGGCCGCCGGACACCTTGTAGGCCTTGTGGTCGAACTTGCCCCCGGCGTGGAGAACCGTCATGACGATTTCGACGGCTGGCCGGCCGTTCAGCGCGGGGTTCTCGTGCTTCATCGGGCCGAGGGGAATGCCGCTGCCGTCATCGGTGACGGAGATCGACCCGTCGGCCTGGACGCTGACCTGGCAGGTCGTGGCGCGGCCGGCCATGACTTCGTCGATGGCGTTGTCCACCGCTTCCCAGACGAGGTGGTGCAGCGCGGCGAGGTCGGTCCCGCCGACGTACATGCCCGGGCGGCGGCGCACGGCGTCCAGGCCCTCGAGGACCTGGATGTCCTCCTCGCCGTAATGTCCGTGATTGCTCTTGAGCCGTTCTGGCGTGGCGGGAATATCGAGTTGATCGGGTTGCATCCCAGCCCCTTGTGCTAGGTCATCCGTGAAGTGAGGCGGTTGCGTCATGCGCTTGGGCAGCCGGCCAGGAGCCGCTGCCGGGAAGGGCCTCCGGGCCACCCATATGATAGGAAAATAGGCGGTAGAAATCGACCTGTTGGCGCCCGGTTCGGCGGTAATCCGGACGATTGTTTTTCGGGTGAATCCGCCGCAAAAACGGGCCGAGTCCGGGCCTGAGAGCAGTGGCCCAGCCCGTGCAGCCGGAGCAGGATGGAAACCGCAGAATCTCTATTGCGACTGGCCGTTCTCCTGCTCATCGGGCTGGGCGTGCTGATTGTCGTTTTGGCCGCCGTGCTCGGCTGGGCCCTGACCCACCCGCCACGGGTTGGGGCGGGGGCGGCCGCGGCGCGCGGCTGGTATCTGGATCCAGCCGACGCCGGGCATGAGTTCACCGAATGGACGCTCGAAACCCGGGATGGCGTTCGCCTGCCCGTCTGGGAGGTCGTAAACCCGGGGCAGCCGGCCGGGCCGGTGGTCATTCTGTCGCACTGCTGGGGAGGGTCGCGGCGCGAGTCGTTGCAACGGCTCGGCTTCGTCCAAGGGCGCGCCTCGCGCATCATCATCTGGGACATGCGCGGCCACGGCGAGGCCGGGCCGGGCATCTCTCAACTGGGCACGGCTGAAATCGACGACCTGCTCATGCTCATGGATCGCGTCGGCCCCGGGCGACCCTTCATCCTCTACGGCTATTCGATGGGCGCGGGGGTGTCGATCTGCGCCGCGGCCCGCGATACTCAGCGAACCCGCGTGATTGGAGTGATAGCCGACGGCCCGTACCGCTGGACGCGCGAGCCCGTGCACGCGCTGCTGACGGTCAATGGCCTGCCGTCCTTCCCCATCCTGAACATCGTGCACCGCGCTTTGTGCGTGCTCATCCGCGGCCTGCGCAACTCGGAGCGAGCCCAGTTCGCCCGCCAACTCAGGTGCCCGCTGCTGGTATTGCACGGCGCCGATGACCCGGTGTGCCCGTTGAATTCGGCGCTGGAGGTCGCGCAGGCGGCGCCGGAGTCGGAGTTTGTGATCATCCCGGCGGCAGGGCATCTGAATCTCCACCAGACCGACGCCCGCCGCTACCAGGCGACGATCGACGACTTCATGCGCCGCTGCATGGATCGCGCCTCGGCTTGGCCGGCCCAAGGCGCGGCCCTCGATGCGTAACGCCGCGCGCGCGGCCGGCATACCCTCTGCCATGCTTGTGCTTTTTGACATAGACGGGACGCTCTATCACGGCGACGGCACCGGCCGCGCCGCCTTCATCGACGCCGGCCGCGAACTCTTCGGCGACCGCTTTCTGGACCACCGGTTCGACCTTTCCGGCAGGCTCGATCCCTGGATCTTCGGCCGATTCATGGAACTCAGCGGACTCGAACTCACGCCGGAGATCGACGCCACATTTCGCGACGCGTGCCACCGTCACTTGCGGCGCAGGATCGAGTCGGGCCGCCATAACGTGCGATCGCTTCCCGGCACGCTCGAACTCGTCGAGAGGCTCGGCAAGGCCCCGGGAGTGACCATCGGCCTGCTCACGGGCAACTGGGAGCCCAACGGGAGGCTGAAAGTCGATTCGGTCGGCTTCGATTCACGACAGTTTCGCATCTGCGCGTGGGGCGATGACGGCCCGACGCGAAACGACCTCCCGCCCGTCGCGCGCCAGCGCTACGTCGATACCTTCAGC
>CAYMXT010000361.1:0-2607 GCA_964394415.1 uncultured Planctomycetales bacterium | reverse complement strand
GTGGGCCGCCGGGCACACAGCCGCCGGCCCCGGACTTGCGTCCGGGGTTCGGATGCTGACGCCGCGCTCCGTCCGAACCCACCACGCAAGTGGTGGGCCCGCCCCCTTGCCCCCGCGGGCGTACCAGTTAAAGTACCGCCTGAAAAAACGAGCAAAAGACGGTTCAACTTATCGGACGAGCCGGGATCAGCGCGGGGACGTAACCCCGGTCGCACGCCGACAGGTCAGAAGAAGGTCCAAATGCACCGCAAGCACGCAACCGCGCCGCCGACGACCGAGCGCACATGGGAGGAACTCGGGCTCGCCTCGGCCCAACTCGCCGCGGTCGCACGCGCGGGCTTCAAGCACCCCACCGACACGCAGGTCGCCTTCATCCCCCCGGCACTAGCGGGCCGCGACGTCCTGGGCCAGGCCCGCACCGGAACCGGCAAGACGGCCGCCTTCACGCTGCCGATGCTCCAGATGCTGAAGCACGACGGCGGGCTACAGGCGCTGGTGCTCGTCCCAACGCGCGAATTGGCGGTCCAGGTCGAGGACCACGTGCGCCTGCTGGCGACGGACACGCCCTTCCGCACCGTCGCGATCCTCGGCGGTCGGCAGATTAAGACGCAGGTCGCCGCCCTGCGCCGCAAGCCGGAAATCGCGATTGGGACACCCGGGCGCGTGCTCGACCTGCTGGGCCGCAAAGAGCTGAGCTTCGCCAAGGTCAAGTTCGTCGTTCTGGATGAAGTGGATCGGATGCTCGACATCGGCTTCCGCGACGACATTCGGCGGATTCTGCGGACGATCGACTCACCGCACCAGACGATCCTCGTCTCCGCAACGCTCGATGAGGAAATCCAGAAGCTCGCCAAGTCGTACATGCACGACCCGCTGGAGGTCAACGTCTCGCGCGACATGCTGACCGTTGAGGGCGTCGAGCAGCGCTTCATGACCGTGCATCCGTTGGACAAGTTCGCCACGCTCGCGGCCTTGCTCAAGCACGAGGCCCCCAGCCTCGCCATCGTCTTCACCAACACCAAGCACAAGGCCCGCCGCGTCACCCAGTCCCTCAAGCACGAGGGCGTCAACTGCAAGGAGATCCACGGCGACCTCACGCAGGAGCGGCGGGAACGCGTGATGAAGGCGTTCCGCGACGGCAAGCTGCACGTGCTCGTCGCGACCGACCTCGCCTCGCGCGGCCTGGACGTGATGGACATCTCGCACATCATCAACTACGACATTCCGCAAGACACGGCGGTCTACGTCCACCGCATCGGCCGCACGGCCCGCATGGGCCGGTCCGGCCGGGCGATCACTTTCGTGACGCGCGAGGAAGGCAAGCTGCTTACCGAGGTCGAGAAGCTCATCAACCAGCAGGTGGCGGAGTTCGCCCCGGAGTGGCTGGTGAAACGGCCCCCGTCGCTGGAAGAGGAACTGCTCGCGCCCGCGAAAGCCGCCCCCCCGCCCGCCGAAGCCGCCGACGGTTCCGCCACGCCCGGGCGTTACATGGCGCCGCGCCAGCGTGACGAGGTGCTCGACGGGCTTGGCTATCACCCCGTCAAGCGCACGCTGGGCAGCCGCTTCCGCTCGCCGCGGAAGTTCCGGCGGTAGCGCTGCGTCCCGCCGTGTTCTTCGGGGAGCATCGGCCTCCGGCCGGTGCGAATCCCGGCGCACCGGGACACGGGCCAAGGCCCATGCTCCCCCTACGATGCGATTATTGTGAGGCAATACACTGGTGTCAGGCGCGCCAACGTTGACCCGTCGCGGGGCTGCGCCGGCTGGCCGTGCCGCATAGTCGAACTGTTGCCGGCGTGGAATAGGAAATCCAGGTTTTTGGCATCGTCTTCAATCTGATGCAGAGTCGCCGGGCCACCGCCGCGGTTTCCGGCGACGGCGATTCCCACGGTTCGAGCCGGTCCGACCCAGGCTTCGCGCGGCAGGCCGGCGCGCCCATGCATGCACTCCCACACGTCGGCGGCCGATGAGGCGTTGCAATCTGAATCCTGCCCGCAGCGCACCGCCAGCGGGTGGTGGCGGGGCAAGATCACAGATTCCCGCGGTGCGGACTTCCCGGCCGCGAAGCGGCGCTTCGCGGCCCCCCACGGCGTGAGGTAAACTGCGGTGCTTCCGGCTCAGGGCTGGCAGGCGCCGGCGGCGGGCCTATCATCCGGTCACGGCACGGCCGTGCCGGCGGCAACCATAAGGGACGTGCGGCATGTTCGACTTCAAGCTCCCGGACCTTGGCGAGGGCGTACACGAGGGCCAAATCGTCAACGTGCTCGTCAACGCGGGCGATGAGATCGCCGAGTACCAGCCCATGCTGGAGGTTGAGACCGACAAGGCGGCGGTTGAAATCCCCGCCCCGAAGTCTGGCCGCGTAGCGCAGGTCCATGTCGCCGCGGGACAGGTCGTCAAGGTTGGACAGGTGCTCATCAGCATCGACGAGGCTGGCGGAGACGGGCGCCCCGACGTCGAACCGGCGCTGACCGCGGTCGTTTCTTCACCAGCCGCGCCTGCGCGGGAGGAGATTGCGGCCCGCGCCCCCGCGCGCGACGACGTAGCGGCCCGCACCCCCGCGCGCGACGACGTAGCGGCCCGCACCCCCGCGCGCGACGACGTAGCGGC
>CAYMXT010000360.1:0-2629 GCA_964394415.1 uncultured Planctomycetales bacterium | reverse complement strand
GATTGCATTTAGCAACCTAGGCGCGTCGGCAAATCCCGACCTCAACGACAACACGGACGCCACGAGCTATAGTAATAGCTCGTGGACGCCGCCCGCGTCCGGGCTAATCATCGTGTTTGTCCACGCCAGAGGCAGCAGCGCGGGCGCGGCGGTCGCACCCAGTGTGAGCGGCAACAGCCTGACCTGGACGCAAATTGCGTCGGGCATTCGCGGCTCGGACCGCCTGACGCTGTTTGCGGCCAATGCATCCGGCAGTACAACCGGCGCGAACACCTTCGATTTCGGCTCCAACGGACAACTCAACTGCACCGCCGCGTTTCTGCAGGCGACGGGCGTAGATTTGTCGGGAGGCGTGGCTGCCTGTTTTGTCCAGGCGCCGACGGCCCAGAGCAATACCATCACGGGCACAGTCACGCTCTCGGCGGCCTCCAACAGCGACAACCGACCAGTATCGGGTTGGTGGCGCGGGGCGAACGAGTCGGTGACGCCGCGCACCAACTGGGACGAGTATGATGAGTTGGCCGGCACGGGGCCGGTGCGCGTGATAGAGACGCAGGCGCGCTCCGATGCGTTTGAGACCACGGCCTCGGCCACGTGGGGCAGCGCCGGTGCGTGGGTCGGGATTGCCGCCGAACTCAAAATCGCGGCGAGCGGCATTGCGGGCACGACGTCCGTCACCCTGGGCGCGCTGACCATATCCGCTGCGGGGCAACTGCTCATTGCGGGGACGGTGTCAGCCGCACTAGGCGATGCGACATTGTCTGCAGCGGGCGCAATCGTCCTACGCGGCGCGCTGACCGCGACGTTGGATGCGCTGACCGCGGCCGCCGCGGGACAACTATCCCTCGCCGGGATGGCGTCTGTCGCACTAGGCGACGCGACGTTGTCCGCAGCCGGCACGGTTGTGAGCGGAGCGGGTGGCGCGCTAAGCGCGACGCTGGCCGATGTAGCTCTAGCGGCTGCCGCACAGTTGGGCAACAACGGCGTGTTGACCGCGGCCTTGGACAATGCTGCGGCGATTGCGACAGGGCGATTAGCGATTGCATCCGCGCTGGTCGGCTCGTTGGACGGCGTCGCTCTGTCTGCCGCGGGGGTATTGGCCGAAGGCGGCGGCGGTAGTTTGGCCGTCCTATTAGCGGACGCTACGCTAACCGCAGCGGGTGCAACGGCAATTGTCGGCACGGCGTCCATCGCGCTCGGCGCGATGACCGTATCCGCGACAGGCGCGGCGGCCATGACGGGCGTCATGGTAGTCAATCTGGCCGACGCGGTGCTAACAGCGGCAGGCGTAGAGATCGTGATTCGGCAGATCGTTTTTGGCGCGGTGAGCGGGCCGCGGCGGCGCGGCGGCGTCGTGTCGGCATCGCGCGCGGCACGAACAACCGGCGTGGGCAGCACGGGCACGGCACGGGGGTGACATGTGGCATTAGCAGCGGCGGTACAGGGGGCGTTGCGGCCCGAACAGCAGATCACATGGACGGACGCCGACGGCGACGCGGTCGATCTGACCGGCGCGACCATTACGGCGCGCATCCGCAACCTGCTGAGCGGCGTAACAGTTAACAGCACAGGCAGTTTTACGGTGGTTGACGCCGCCAACGGCATTTTTATCTGGTCATACAGCAGCGCAGACGTGGCGACGGCGGGACAGTTCGCAGTGCAATTTACGGCGTCCTACGGGACGCCGCCTACGCCGGAGCGCACCATTGCTCAGAGTTGGATCGTGCATGAGGCAGTTTAGGAGGACTCTATGACGGTGCAATTAAGCACGGGCGTGCGCAATGCACGCCTGGACGCCATCGAAACGACAATCGGCACATCGGCGGTACTCAAAATCCGTACAGGCGCGCCGCCGGCCAACGTCGCGGCTGCGGACAGCGGTACAGTGTTGGCGACGCTGACGCTGCCTAGCGATTGGATGGCCGCGGCCTCATCCGGCAGCAAATCCAAGTCCGGCACATGGGAGGACGCCTCGGCGGACGCCGGGGGCACGGCGGCCCATTTTCGCCTCTACGCCAGTGACGGCACGACCGCGCACATGCAGGGTACGGTGACGGCCACGGGCGGCGGCGGCGACATGACGGTAGACAATACCACATTCGCCTCCGGACAAAGTTTCACGGTGACCGCGTTCACGCTCACCGACGGCAACGCGTAGGACAACCATGACTACTCGACTAGGCGTCTACTGGAGTAGCACAGGTGTGCGACATGTGGTATAATACAGGAGTAGTCAACCTCATAAATAGCCGCGGCGATGCGCTAACATCCCGCGGCCTGGGCAACTGCGTTGGAGGCGCAGCTACCATGTTACATCATAACCTCGACGCGTCTAGCGTCAAAACTTGCTCCAAGTGCGGCGAATCTAGACCCATAAACCAGTTTGCCAAAGATCGAACCAGAAAAGACGGCCTGCAATGCTGTTGCAGGTCTTGTCAGTCTGCCTTTAGACGGGAACGGTACTGGAACGACGAGGCATACCGAGAAAAGCAACGCGCCCAATGGCGAGAATACCGGCAACGGCCTGGAGTGCGGCAACGCAAACAAGAATGGGATAAGACGCGCGGCTATCAGGTTGATCCTGTCCGCGCCCGTGTTGCAGTCGGAACGGCAGTTACGACTCCTTTCG
>CAYMXT010000359.1:0-2641 GCA_964394415.1 uncultured Planctomycetales bacterium | reverse complement strand
CCGGCCGCTCCAGTTGCCCCGGTCGCGCCAGGCGACCCCGCCGGGCCGGCGGGGCCGACCGCCCCCGGCGGTCCCGCCGGGCCGACCGCGCCGGACTCACCCTGCGGTCCCGCCGGGCCGGTGCTGGCCCGTCCGGACTGGTCAAGTTCTTCGTCGATCAACTGGAGGACAATCGGGCGCAGCTCGTCGGCCGTCGGCTCGGCCTGGTCGACGGCCTCCGGGCCTGGACAACCCGCCACGCACAACACAAGTGCGGGGGGCAGCCCGTACCACCACCGGGTGCAGTTGGGCTTGGTCGCCGAACCTGGTCGGCCGTGCTTCGCGCGCACTGGCATGGAACCTACCTCCTACGCATGAGTCTGCGCGCCACGGCCGTCGGGCTATGGTCGCCACACGCGCCCGCACTGGCTGCGGCACGCGGGCCAGCCGGCGTTCACGACGCCGCGTCGTGCCCCGGTCTGGCCGGGTAGTGCGACGTTGTGGGCCGCGGATACACGCGCCCCCTTCCTTTCTGCCTGCCGTTCCGGTATTCTGCCGGGTAAGGGCCGTCGGAGATGTCAGTTCCTGATGTTGCTTGCTTGCGCCGCGCCGTGGCCGGGGATGCGGACGCGCTGTCGAAGCTGCTGTGCGAGTTTGGTCCCCTGGTGGAGCGGACGCTGCGCATCGAGAAGAACTGGCGCGCGCAACTGGACGGCGCCGACGTGATGCAGGTCACCTACATCGAGGCGTTCCAGCACATCCGGGAATTCGACGCCGCGCGGGCCGACCGCTTTCAGAGCTGGCTGCGGCAGATGGCGGAGAACAACCTGCGCGACGCAATACGGGGGCTGACGCGGCAGAAACGGGGCGGACCGCGCGCCGGCTCCAGCGGTGTGATGCCGCTGGGACAGGCGGAGGTGAACGCGACGGCCACGACCACGACGCCGAGTCGAACCGCCCGCCGCAACGATCGCAGTCGCCAGCTCCAGGAGGCGCTCGCGCGGTTGCCGCCGGACTACGCGCAGTGCATTCGGCTGGTCGATCTGGAAGGCCGGCCCGTCGGCGAGGTCGCCCACGCGCTACGGCGTTCCGTCGGCGCGGTTCACATGCTGCGTGCGCGGGCTTGTGACCGGCTGCGTGCGCTACTTGGGTCCGAGTCCGAGTTTCTCACGTCCTCGTGAGCGTGCGATCATCCTGTCGCACTACTCCCGAAGCAGGCTCGTGACTGCCGAGGTCGTTACATGTCCGACGGGATTCAGAGTTCTGGGCCGCGTGACGCGGACCGTCCTCCCGGCGCGCGGGGGCATTCGAACCTCGTCGCGGCGGCCAGGGTGCAGCACGAGCTGGCGGATCGCGGCGCCGCCGCCGGGGACGCGCCGACGCATCCCGCTTCGGCCCCGACGTTCGTGCTGCCCGCGGACGATTTGCTGACTGGGTATCAGATCCTGCGTGAAATCAGCCGTGGCTCGCAGGGCGCCGTCTATCAAGCCCTCCAGAAATCCACCAGTCGCACGGTCGCCATCAAGGTGCTGCGCGACGGGCCGTTCGCCGGGGCCGCGGACCGCTTTCGCTTTGAGCGCGAAGTCCAGGTGCTCGCCCAGCTCAAACACCCCAACATCGTCGCGATCCACGATTCGGGTGCGGCCGGCGGTTGCCACTACTTCGTGATGGACTACATCGACGGCCGGCCCCTGAACGCGCACATGGCCGGCGAAACGCGCTCCATCGACGACACGCTCCGGCTGTTTGCCAAGATCTGTGCGGGCGTCAACGCGGCACACCTCCGGGGGGTGATTCACCGCGACCTGAAACCGGGCAACATCAGCATCGATCCGGCGGGGGAGCCGCACATCCTCGACTTCGGGCTGGCAAAGGTGCAGCCGACCGCCGACGCAGGGACGTCGCCCGCTTTCGACGGCGAAGGCCGCGGCGTAGGTGTGGAGCGCGGTTCACTGACCGCCGCTCCGCCTGTGATGACGATGACCGGTCAGTTCGTGGGTTCGCTGCCGTGGGCGGCCCCGGAGCAGGCCGCAGGCGCCCCCAGCCAGATTGACGTGCGTACCGACGTCTACGCGCTGGGCGTCATCCTGTACCAGATGCTCACGGGTCAGTTCCCCTACGAAGTCGTCGGGAACCTGCGCGACGTGCTCGACCGGATCATGCATGCCGAGCCGTTGCGCCCGCGGACGCTCCGGCGCGAGATCGGCGACGAGGTGGAGACGATCGTCTTGAAGTGCCTGTCCAAGGAGCGCGAGCGGCGTTACCAGTCTGCCGGCGAGCTGCTGCGCGACGTCGAGCGCTATCTGCGACGCGAAGCGATCGAAGCCAAGCGCGACAGCGCCTATTACGTCCTGCGAAAATCGCTGCGCCGCCATCGCCTGCCGGTCGGCTTTGCCGCCGTGCTGTGCTGTGTGCTGGTCGCTGCGGCCGTGAGTCTCTACATCTCGGCCGCCGCGCAGGGCCGTGAACGGCGGCGGGCCGACCGGGAGGCTGAGGCCGCCCAACGGAAGGCCGCGCAGGCCGAACAACAGCGCCGCAACGCCGACGCGGTGGCGCAGTTCATGGCGAGTACCTTCGAAGGGGTGAAAGTGAGCCACGCGCTGGGCCGCGATACGCTCATGCTGCGCGAGATGCTGGACGCGGCCGCGACGCGCATCGAAAA
>CAYMXT010000358.1:0-2648 GCA_964394415.1 uncultured Planctomycetales bacterium | reverse complement strand
GGTTCTGGCCCGGATCCTCCATGCCGGGGCCGGGATACATGTGCGTGTCGTACATGTCGCCCACGCCGCGGTCGGTCCAGCCGCTCGGGCAGTTCACCAGGCGGGAGGGGTCGAGCTTCTTTGTCCACGCGGCGATGCGGGCCGTGTCATACTGGCCCCAGCCCTCGTTGAACGGCACCCACACGGCAATGGACGGGAAAAAGGCGAATTCCCGGATCATTTCTTCTAATTCGGCTTCGAATTGTTTGGCCGAATCCGCCGGGCGCTGCGCGTCCGGGCCCGTGGGGCTGACGCGCAGGTTGTTCTCAACCTTGCCGTGGAGGAAGCCGCTCGGCATGTCCTGCCAGACCAGCAGGCCCAGCTTGTCGCACCAGTAGTACCAGCGCGCCGGCTCCACCTTGACGTGCTTCCGCGCCATGTTGAAGCTGAGCTTCTTCGTCATCTCGATGTCGAAGCGCAAGGCTTCGTCGTTCGGCGCGGTGTACAGCCCGTCCGGCCACCAGCCCTGGTCGAGCGGCCCCAACTGGAACACGGCTTTGTTGTTCAGCAGCAGCCGCAGGCGGCCTTGGGCGTCCTTGCCGAGCGAGCTCTTCCGCATGCCGAAGTAGCTGTCCACGGCGTCGGCGGTCTGGCCGCCGGCCCCGAGCGTCACCTTCAGATCGTAGAGGTGCGGCGCGTCCGGGGTCCACAGCTTCGGCCGCTTCACCGCCACCGCCAACTCCTGGCCCGGGGAGCCTTCCGCGCGGCCTACTTCCTTGCCGCCGTCGAGAGCCACCGCCTGCACCCGGTGACCCGCCGCGTTGCCGCGCGTCACGACGCGCAGCCGCAGGATCTGCTTGTCGATATCCGGCACGGGGTCGAGCCGCGCGATGGACGCCGGCGCCACCGGCTCCAGCCACACCGTCTGCCAAATGCCCGTCACCGCGGTGTACCAGATGCCCTCCGGCTTGCGGACCTGCTTGCCGCGCGGCTGTGCGCCGGCGTCGGTGGGATCGTAGACGGCTACGAGCAGCTCCTGAGGTCCGGAGGGGGTCAGCGCATCGGTGATGTCGAAATGGAACGCGTCATAGCCGCCGCGATGCGTGCCGATCTCGCGCCCGTTTACCCAGACCTGCGCTTCCCAGTCCACCGCGCCGAAATGGAGCACGACGCGCTTGCCCTCCCACTCGGCCGGCACTTCAAACCGCCGGCGGTACCAGCAGCGCTCCACGTTCTTCTGCACACCGGAAAGCGCCGACTCGACCGGGAACGGCACGAGGATGCGCCCGGGCATCGTCGCCGGCGCGGACTGGCGCTGATCCGCGCCCCGCTCGGCCCATTCCCACACGCCGTTGAGGTTCAGCCAGTCGGGCCGGACCATCGTTGGGCGCGGGTACTCAGGGAGCACGTTGTCGTCGCGTACGCTGTCAGCCCAGCTCGTGCGCAGAGTAGCCGGGCCTTCGGCCGCCCCGGGCGTCACCGCGAGCAGAAAGCATGCGGCGGCCGGCAAAATCGACCGCGGACGCGGGATGCCGACAGCAGCCAGTCCGGCATGGACTCCACTGGGCAGTAATCGGGGCATGCGTCCGAGCGAAACGGTCGTGCCACGAAGCGAATTCACGGCTGGCTCCAGCTTGAGGTGCGTCGCGGAGTATACGCCCGCGCCGCACGCGCGGCACTCCGCAGAAGCGACCGGGGCTCGCATGGACGACCGGAACTGGGACCGTGAGCGCATTCGGACGGGGCTGGTCCGAAACGCCCGTGGGCCAGCCCGTTGGGCATGAACGGTGGCGCGCAAGCGGAGATTCCGGGGCATGATTTCTGAACCGATCATGCTCGTAAGTACATGCCGCGCATACATTTATGGGCAGCGCCAACGCCGCGCAAACTGGCGTTGAATCGGCAACTGCGATTCGGTTAAGATGCGGGTTGGCAGGAGGAGGAGCGAGGCGGGGGGTATTCAGACGTACCGCCGGGGGCCTCCCTCACGTCACGAACCAGAACCTGCCCGACGCCGACGGCGTTCGCTCGGTTGCGCGCCGGTCTTTGCGTCGCGAACGCGTGTATGACGGACCGGCGAAGTGTCCGGTCGCATTTGACTTCGGGGATCCGCGGAACGTCTGCAAACGCGGGAGCGTCCTGCGTCGCGGGCAAACCCCGCTTGCCTGTCACAGGAGGAGGGTTGCGTCTATGAGGAAGCTACTGGTGAGCGCGACAGCGCTCGCGCTGGCGGCCAGTGCGTCGGCCGCCATCGTCGAATCCGTGACGTACAACAACGTCTTGTCGCGCGGGCTGCTCGGCGCGCCGAACAACGAAATCCGGACGTACAACGTCGCGGGTTCGTATGCCAACGGGCTGAGCGCGGTCTACGTGTCCGGCACGCTGACCGAGATCAACACCGGCACGTTTGCCAGCGAGGCGCGCGTCCAGGTCACGCACCCGCTGGGACTGTCGCGCATCTACCAGCCGTTCACGACCACCAGCTTCACCGGGTCGATCTCGATCCCGGCGGGGTCGAACTTCGTGCACGGTTACGGTGTGCAGCCCGGCGGCACGTGGTCGTTCCGTTTCTTCGAATCGTTCGATGACGGCAGCGACGGCGTCGAGGACGCGGTGTGGGACAACATCACGTTCTCGTATGACGACAACGTGACCGGCGCGGCGCAGCC
>CAYMXT010000357.1:0-2657 GCA_964394415.1 uncultured Planctomycetales bacterium | reverse complement strand
ACCTTTGGCACGGTGATCGCGAATTTCAATGGCTTGGCGACTGCCGGCCTCTCGCCCGGCGACCCGGTGATCGACATCGGCACCACACACGCGATCCAGGCGATCAACGGATCGGGGGGAACCTCCTATGCGATCTACGACAAGACCGGTCTGCTGGTCGCCGGACCACTCACGCTGGACGGGCTCGGCACCGGCAACTGCGCCAACGGCTATGGCGACCCGGTGGTGTTCTTCGATGAGCTGGCGCGACGCTGGTTGCTGACCGAGTTCACCAACGGCACCAACGACCTCTGCATCTACGTCAGCCAGTACGAAGACCCGACGCTGCCGCAGACCTGGGCGCGCTACTCCTTCGTGCCGCCGAACTTCCCCGACTATCCGAAGTATGGCGTCTGGCAGGACGCCTACTACCTTGGCACCAACGAGTCTCCGGGTGGACTGGCGATGTACGCGCTGGATCGTCGGGCGATGCTGGAAGGCCGCGCCATGACCGCGCAGCGCTTTACCGGCAGCAAGCTCTCGGGCTTCGGGTTCCAGGTGGCGCAGCCGGTCGATATCGATGGCCAGTTCGCACCGCCCGCCGGAACCCCGGGCGTGTTCCTGCGGCACAACGACGCCGAGGCCCACGGTCGTGGCGCGGTGGCGCCGGACTGGGTGGAACTGTTCTCGCTCGCCATCGACTGGACCACTCCGGCGAATTCGGTGCTGAGCGGGCCGGTGCAGATTCCGGTCACCGAGTTCAGTTCCGACCTCAACGGGCTCACCGCTTTCAACGCATTCCCGCAACCGAATGGCACCAAGCTCGATCCGTTGCGCGAACAAGTGATGTATCGCGCGGCCTACCGGCGTTTCCCGACGCACGAAGCGATCGTCGGCAATTTCGTCACCGACATCGATGGCGCCGACACCGGTGGCGTGCGCTGGTTCGAGCTGCGCCGCAACGGCGGTGCTTGGTCATTGCATCAGGAGGGTACCTACGCCGGTGAAGGTGCGGTCCAGGATGGCGCCGACCGCTGGATGGGCGCGAGCGCAATCGACGAGGCCGGCAACATCGCGCTGGCCTACAGCGTGACGCGCCAGTCGCCGGCGATCTATCCCGGCCTGCGCTACACCGGTCGCCTTGCGGCCGACGCGCTCGGGGTGATGACGGCCGGCGAGCAGACCCTGGTCAGCGGTGCCGGCTCGCAGTCCGGATCGACGCGCTGGGGTGACTACCATGCGATGGGTGTGGATCCGTCCGACGGCTGCACGTTCTGGTTCACCGGCCAGCACCTGCCGACGGCAAGCTGGGCGACCCGCATCGGTGCATTCCGCCACACGCAGTGCAACACCCCGCGCTTCACGCTCGACGTGAGCCCCAAGCGGATCGAGATGTGCGTGGGTGCTTCCAGTTCGGCCGCGACGGTGAGTATCGGCGTGCTCAACGGATTCAGCGGCAATGTCGCTCTGTCGGCGTCAGGACTGCCCGTGGGCTTGTCCGCTGCACTTGGATCGCCGTCGGTTGCGGCGCCCGGCACCTCGTCGCTGACGCTGACGGCTGCCGGTGGCGCGGGGACTGGATCGACCCTGTTCGATCTCGACGCGGTCAACGGCAGCACCAGCAAGCGCATGCAGCTGATCGCCGAGGTGCTGCCGGCGCTTTCGACGGCCCCGACGCTGGCCACGCCGGCCAATGCGGCCACCGGCATTGCACTGCGTCCGACGCTGACCTGGAACGTGCTCGCGGGAGCGACGTCCTACGCGCTCGAAGTGGCCAGCGACGCCGGATTCGGCAATATCGTCTATGCGCAGAGCGTGATCGGCACCAGCCACACGCTGACCAGCGACCTGGTCGGCAGCACGCAGTACTACTGGCGCGTCGCCGGCAACAACGCCTGCGGCGCCGGCACCTTCTCGAGCGCGCGCAGCTTCACCACTGCAGTCGACTACGCCGCGTGCCCAGTGGGTACTTCCGCCAGTTCGGCGTTCTTCGACAACGTCGAGAGCGGCGTTGGCGCGTGGACGCGACCAGCCGGCACCGGCAGCAACACCTGGGCGATTTCCAGCGCGCGAGCGTTCAGCCCGACACGGTCGTGGCTGGGCGTCGACCCGGCGACCACCTCCGATCAACGGCTGGTGTCGCCGACCATCGCGGTTCCGATCGGGCAGAATCCGGTGCGATTGATCTTCCAGCACGCCTACGACATGGAGGAGCGCAGCGCCGGCGGCTGCTGGGATGGCGGCATTCTCGAGAAGTCGGTGAACGGTGGTGCCTTCACGCAGGTGACCAACTTCCTGGAAGGTGCCTACGACGGCACCATCTCGGCCGCGGGCGGCAGCACCAATCCGCTCAAGAACATGAGTGGTTGGTGCGGCACCAGGACCTCGTTCGCGCGGATCATCGTCGATCTCGGCGCGGACGCCGGGCAGAGCGTGCAGTTCCGCTACCGGCTGGGTTCGGACGATGTCGTCGGTCGTGAAGGCTGGTACGTCGACGACATCAGGGTGCAGAGCTGCCCGCCCGTGGTGCTCGCGCCCTCTACCACCACGTTGGTCTCCAGCAATGACCCGTCGGTGTTCGGTCAGAGCACGACGCTGACCGCGACAGTCTCCGGCTCTGCGGGCACGCCGACCGGCAATGTCGAGTTCCGCGACGGCGCGAGCGTGCTTGCGACCGT
>CAYMXT010000356.1:0-2665 GCA_964394415.1 uncultured Planctomycetales bacterium | reverse complement strand
AACGACTGGCCCGCGTGGCGCGAGGGCAACATCATCTCCGCGAACGCGGGCGCGGGCATCGCGCTGACCACGAACGCCATCTACAACCAGATCGACGGCAACCTCATCGGCTTCGGCACCAACGGGGTGGCCGGCGAGAGTGGCGGCAACGGGGCGTGGGGGATCCTGCTGGCGAACAACAACAACAATGTCATCGGCAGCAATGCCTTCAACGTGATCGGCAACAACGCTGGCGACGGCATCTGCATCAGCAGTTCGTCGTCCACCCGCGTGTACAACAACCACATCGGCATCGGCCGGCTTGGCGGCAACGCGGGCAACGGCGGACACGGCATCTGCCTGACCAACGGGGCCACGTTCACCCGCGTCGGCGACCGGCTGACCAACCTCAGCAACCGTGTGGGGGCGAACCTGGGCTACGGCATCTTCGTCGGCGCGCTCTGCACCGACAGCACGATCTCCGGCAACCGGGTGGGCGTCCGCGAGGCGGGCGATGTGGAGATCCCGATCAACGGGCTGGGCTCCATTCACGTCGAGTCGGTGCGCAACGGCACGTTCAGCGGCAACGCGGTGGGCGGGCCGGTGGGCCTGTCCGTGCTCAACGCCACCAACGTGAACCTACAGAACAACACCATCGGCTTCTATCCCCTGACCGGCGGGGCGACGAACACCATGAACATCGGCGTGCTGCTGCGCGGCGCGGCCCGCTGCAATCTTGTCACGTCGAACTACGTCGGCTGCGCGCAGCAAGTCGCCGTGCTGCTCGATGGCGGCGCGCGCAGCAACTACATCGAAGGCCTCTACGTCGGCTGCGCCACGAACGACCTGGGCCTCGTCTATACGAACGCGGGCCGCGGCCTCGTCTTCTCCAACGCCTACCTGAACGCGATGGGCACCTACGGCGCGCGCTCGTGGCTCGGCGGCAGCGAAATCGGCCTCCACTTCCAGAACTCGTGGAGCAACACGGTGCAGGCCACGCTGGTCGGCGGCCTCGCGAGCGCGGCTGACGCGACGGCCAACCGGCAGGCCGGCGTGCGCTTCGAGAACTCGGAGGGCGATCGCTTCGGCGGCTCGTTCAGCGCGCTGCTGCACAACACGGCCAGTGGCAACCGCGGGCCGGGCGTGGAGGTACTCGCCTCGCGCTCCGCGTTCGTGCAGGGCAGCTTCATCGGCCTCGACGATACGGGCTCGAACGCCGTGCCGAACCTCGGCTTCGGCGTGCGCGTGACCGGCGCGACCAACGCGCTCATCGGGGCCGACTCCTCCGCGCGGAATTACATCTCCGGCAACGCTTCGGGCGGCGTGTGGATCGGCCACGCGCCGGGCGTCACGCAGGCGTTCGTGCGCGGCAACTACATCGGCTGGGCGCCGGGCGTGACCTCCTCCACCAACCCCGTTCCGAATACCGGGCCGGGCGTCGTCATCACCAACGCCACCGACATCGAGATCGGCGGGACCAACTTCGCGCACCGCAACTACATCGCGGCCAATGCGGGCGCCGGCATCGTGATCGCGGGCGCTTCCGCGCAGCGCAACGCCGTGCTCAACAACCAGCTCGGCGTCGGCTCCGACCTGTCCTCCGTCGCCACCAACGCTGGACCCGGCGTGTGGATCCAGGGTGCGCCCAACAACCGCGTCGGCCAGTCGTCGGCCGGCAACCATATCGCCGCGAGCGCCGGCTTCGGCGTCGAAATCACGGGCGCGACGGCCACGAACAATATCATCGAGGGCAACGGCATCGGCCGCACCTGGACGAACGAACCGGCGCCCAACGCGCTCGGCGGCGTGTCCATTCTCGATGCGCCCGCGAACGTCGTGGACGACAACTGGATCGCCGGCAACCTCGGCCCCGGCGTGAAGATCGCCAACAGCGGCGCGCACCTTGCGCTCAACAACCGGATTCGCAACAACCAGATCGGCTCCATCTCCCACACCGCCGTCCCGAACCTCGGCGACGGCGTCCTGCTCACCAACATCTCGTTCTGCTATGTCGGCACGAACAACACCATCGGTGGCAACGCGGGGAATGGCGTCCAGGTGCCCGACACCGCCAGCCACGACAATTTCATCCAGGGCAACTTCATCGGAATGGACGCGGCGAGCACGGCTGCCGTTCCCAATGGCGTCCACGGCGTGCTGCTCTTCGGAGGCGACGGCCACCACGTCGGCGGCACGAACAGCTGGGAGCCGAACCTCATCGCCCACAACCGCTCCAACGGCGTCTATGTCGCGCGCGGCGTCCGCAACCGGGTGCTCGGCAACGGAATCTTCAGCAACGCCTTCCGCGCCATCCGCCTCGGCACCTCGGCCGTCTATGCCGCCGAGGCCGACGGCCTGCCCAACCGCAACCAGCGCCCGCCCGTGCTCACCAACGTCTACGTCGGCAGCACGCACTTCTACGGCACCTTCACCTCCGGCGCATCGCAGCCGTATCTCATCGAGTGCTTCTACACTGACACCAACCACCCGTCCGGCCACGGCGAAGGCCAGCACTTCATCGGCCGCACCTGGATCACCAACGGCGCGGGCGGCAGCGCCTTCGTCGCCATCGTCTGGACCCAGGCCATCCCGGTCGGTAGCTGGGCCACCGCGACCGCCACCGACACCAACGGCAACACCTCGGCCTTCTCCACGCCGATCCTGGTGACGGGAACGACCGTTCCCG
>CAYMXT010000355.1:0-2713 GCA_964394415.1 uncultured Planctomycetales bacterium | reverse complement strand
GCGTGCGCTCCGCCGCCGTGCGGAGGGCCGCGAGCTCGGCCGCACTCAGCCGCCGGGTCGCGCCGAGCGGCAGATCGTGCAGGTGCAGCGGACCGATCTGCACACACTTGAGCTTCTTCACCGTGAGCCCCAGCTTGGCCAGCATCCGCCGGACGTGCCGGTTGCGCTCCGCACGCAGCGTGACAAGCAGCGTCGAACGCGTCTGGCTGGTGTGCAACACTTCGACGTGACTGGCGCAGGCTTTGCCCTCGGCGAGAAAGACCCCGGCCCGCATCCGCGCCGCAAGATCGTCCGGGGCGCGACCTTTGACCTCCACGTGGTACGTCTTCGCAACGCCGCAGCGCGGATCCGCCAGCCGCGCGGCCAGCTCGCCGTCGTTGGTCAGCAGCAGCAGCCCCGTGCCGTCCACGTCCAGCCGCCCGACCGGCGCCAGCCGCGCCGGCAGGTCCGGCAGCAAATCGACCGCCCGCGTGCGGCCCGCCGGGTCGCGGCTTGCGCACACGACGCGTTTGGGTTTGTTGAGGATGAAGTACTCCAGGCGGGCGGGCCGCACCGGGTGGCCATCGACCACCACACGATCGCCTTTGGGGTTCACGAACGCGGGCAGGCTGTCCACGACCGCGTCATTGACGAGCACGCGGCCCGCCAGAATCCACTCCTCCGCCTGCCGCCGCGACGCGACCCCGGCGTCGGACAGGTACTTCTGGAGCCGGATGCGCGTGTCGCCCGGCGGCGCGGCGTGAGGATTGGGTGAGCTAGTGCGCATGCTTGGATTCCGAGAACCAGCGCTCAGCCCGGGCGCGGCATATAGTGTAGTGCCTCCGAAGGACTGCATCGTATGGGGAGCATGGGCCTCCGGCCCGTGCGAGCCGCGCACGGGCCGGAGGCCCATGCTCCCCGCCGGAACGCGAGGCGGTCTTTCAGAGTTACTGCAATGGAAACTACGCCTCCGGTGGCGGTTCGCCGATTTCGAGCAGTTCAAAGGTGTTCCCGTCCGGGTCCGCGAGCGTAACCGAGCGCAGGTCGCCGTAGGATTCGACTTCGTCGCTCTGCACGCCGCCGTGTTCGAGCAGGCGCGCCAGCACGTCATCGAAGGCACTGGTGGTGATGTCGAACTGAATGCCGGGATACTCGCCGGGCACCGGGCGGGCCTCGGCGTCCCACGGCCGGACCGGCCAGAGGACGCGCAGCGACGGGCCGCCGTCGGGAAAATCGAGGCGCGCATAAGCGCTGTGTCGGCTGACTTCCTGTTCGACGACCTTCAGGCCCAGGCCGTCGGCCCAGAAGCGCAGGGCGAGCGTAAAGTCGCTCACGTAGATGTGAATGTCGCCAACGAACAGCATCTTCGTCTACCCGGCAATCGTCGCATTCACTGCCCGAGGTCCGTGCGGTACTGCGCACCCTCGAAGTGAATCCGCTCGACCGCAGCATACGCCCTTTGCCGCGCGTCGGCGAGCGTGTCGCCCAACGCCGTCACGCCGAGCACACGCCCCCCGGCCGTCACGACGCGGTCACCGTCGCGTTGCGTGCCGGCGTGGAAGATCACGAGATCATCAGTGTCCGCTGGCATACCGGTTATGGAAACACCCGTCAGCGGCTTGTCCGGGTACCCCCCCGCCGCCAGCACCACGCACAGGGCCGGACGCGGATCCCAGCGGATTTCCGCGTCCGCGAGCCGCCCGCTCACCGCGGCGTCGAGCACGTCCAGCAAATCGCCGCGCAACCGCAGCAGAATCGCCTGCGCCTCCGGGTCGCCGAAGCGGCAGTTGAACTCGAGCACCTTCGGTCCGGCCGAAGTCAGCATCAGCCCGATGTAGAGCACGCCGCGGTAGTGAACGTCCGCGCGCGTCAGGCCGTCGAGCATCGGCACGAGGATTTGTTTCTGCACCTGCTCAAGCACACGCTCGTCCACGGCGGGCGTGGGGCTGTACGCGCCCATGCCGCCGGTGTTGGGGCCTTGGTCGCCGTCGCGCAGCCGCTTATGGTCTTGCGCCGGCTCCAGCAGCCACGCCGTCTGCCCGTCCACGATCGCGAGCACCGACGCCTCGCGGCCGAGCAGCCGTTCCTCGACGACGATCGTCGCCCCCGCCGCCCCGAAGCTGCGCCCGACGAGCATCTGCTCGGCGGCCAACAGGGCGTCCGCGGGATCGTTGCACACCATGACGCCCTTGCCCTTCGCCAGGCCCGCGGCCTTCACGACCACCGGCTCATCGCGCGTCGCGATGTACTGCTGCGCCAGCGCATAGTCGCTGAACACGCGGGCCTCCGCGGTCGGCACCGCAAACTGCTTCATGAGCTGCTTGGCGAAGACCTTGTCCGCCTCAAGCCGCGCGGCGGCGGCCCGCGGGCCGAAGATCCGCCGGCCCGCGGCTTCAAACGCATCGACGATCCCGGCGGCCAGCGGGTCTTCCGGCCCGACGATGGTCAGGTCGATCGCTTCCCGCCGGGCGACCTCGAGCGCGAGCTTGATGTCGGTCGGTTGCCCCGGGACGTTGGTTCCGAGGCCCGCCGTGCCCGCGTTGCCGGGCAGGATGAACAGTTTCTTCAGGCGAGGCGAGCGCGCCAGTTGGTGGCACAGGGCGTGTTCGCGTCCGCCGGAGCCGATGACCAGTACGTTCATGCCGTCACTCATATCGCATGTCTTCCGCAAGCGGAGCAGCACTCTGCGTGCGGGGAGCATGGGCCTCCGGCCGGTGCGCACGGGCCGGAGGCC
>CAYMXT010000354.1:2577-2716 GCA_964394415.1 uncultured Planctomycetales bacterium | reverse complement strand
ATTGGCGAACGTGGTGGCGTCAGCCCCACGGTGATGGGCCGGGATAGCTCCCACCGGACGGGCTGACGCCCGCCGTTCGCCTGGATTGGCGAACGTGGTGGCGTCAGCCCCACGGTGATGGGCCGGGATAGCTCCCACC
>CAYMXT010000354.1:0-2477 GCA_964394415.1 uncultured Planctomycetales bacterium | reverse complement strand
GGACGGGCTGACGCCCGCCGTTCGCCTGGTCTTCCCTTCGCCACCAAGCATCGACTTTCAGCCCCGGGGGACTTACAATAGCTGGCATGAGCGACACCGACACCACCGATCTGCAGGACCTGATTCTCCGCCTCGTGAATTCGCCGGATTACCACCCGGTCAAGCCGAAAACCATCGCCAAACAGCTAGGACTGCCCAAGGAACGGGCGCGCGAACTCCGCAAGGCGATCAAGCGGCTGGCCCGCGCAGGTGCAATCTCGTACGGTGAAAAACACCTGGTCAAGCGGGCGGGGCCGGCCACGGAAGCGGCTCCGGATAAGGAGATCGCGACCGAGTCCGGGGCGGTGCGGGCAACGTCCAAAGCCGACCGCTCGCTGGTGACCGGCGAATTCCGCCGCGCGGCCAAAGGTTACGGCTTCGTGCGGCCCGTCGGCACGCTGGCCTCCGCGGGACGCGAGCACGACATCTTTATTCCGCTCCGGAAAACGGCCGACGCGTCCACCGGCGATATCGTCAAGGTCCGCGTCAAGCCGCAACGCCGCGGCGAGACCAAAATGAACGGTACGATCGTCGAGATCGTCGAGCGGGAAACGAACCAGTTCGTCGGCACGTACCTCGAACGCGCCGGCCAGGCGTATGTCCAAATCGACGGCAACGTCGTCGTCGAGCCGGTGCCCGTCGGCGACCCGGGAGCCAAGAACGCCATGGAAGGCGACAAAGTTGTGATCGAGATGATCCGCTTTCCGACGCATTTCCATGCGGGCGAAGGCGTGATCGTCGAAGTGCTGGGCGCCCGGGGCGCGCCGGGCGTCGATACGCTGTCCATCATCCGCGAATTCAATTTGCCGGACCGCTTCCCGCTGCACGTCATGGACACGGCCCGCGTGCAGGCCGAGCAGTTCGACGAATCGATCGGTGATCGCCTGGACCTGACCGGGGAAACGATCATCACGATCGACCCCAAGGACGCCCGCGATTTCGACGACGCGATCTCGCTGCAGCGGTTGGACAACGGCCACTGGCGGTTGGGCGTCCACATCGCCGACGTAGCCCATTTCGTGCCCGTCGGGTCGCCGCTGGACCTCGATGCCCGCGACCGCGGCACCAGCGTCTATTTGCCGGACCGCGTCCTGCCCATGCTGCCCGAACTGATCTGCAACGGCTTGGCCAGCCTGCAGCCCGATAAGGTGCGGTACGCCAAATCGGCGTTCATCGAGTTCACTGCGGACGGCGCTCGTGTGGCGACCGATTTCCACAACTCGGCGATTTGCAGCAAACGGCGTTTCTCCTACGAGGAAGTCGACGAATTCCTGGCCGATCCAAACCGCTGGAAATCGAAACTCGCGACCGGCGTGTTCGCCCTGCTGGGCCGGATGCACGAGCTGGCCATGATCCTGCGCCGCCGCCGGCTGGAGGGCGGGTCCATCGAACTGACGCTGCCGGAGATCAAGATCGATCTCGACAAGAAGGGCCGCGTGTCCGGCGCGCACGTCGTCCAGCACACCGTCAGCCACCAGATCATCGAGGAGTTCATGCTGGCGGCCAACGAGGCGGTCGCCGAGCACTTGAACGACAAGGACCTGAATTTCCTGCGCCGCGTCCACGAGCCGCCGGACCCGCGCAAGCTGCACGCGCTGACCGAATTCGTCCGCGAATTGGGAATTGAATGCGACAGCCTGCAGAGCCGTTTTGAGATTAAGCGGGTGGTGGAGCTGGTCCGGGGCGAGCCGCGCGAGCAGGCGGTGCATTACGCCGTGTTGCGGAGCATGCAGAAGGCCGTCTACGCGCCACACGAAGAAGGCCACTATGCGCTGAACAGCAAGCACTACTGCCACTTCACGTCCCCCATCCGCCGCTATCCGGACCTGGTCGTCCATCGCATGCTGGATGCCTTGGCGCGCGGCACGCGGCCCCCGGATGATTTCGACTGGCTGGCCGTGCTGGGCCAGCACTGTTCCGAACGCGAGCAGCGGGCCGCGGCGGCGGAACGCGAACTGATCAAGGTCAAGTTGCTGACGTTCTTAAGCACCCGCATCGGCGAACCGATGGAAGCGGTGATTACGGGCGTGGAAGAGTTCGGCCTGTTTGCCCAAGGCATTGAGTTGCCCGCCGAGGGCATGATCCGGATCGACGCCCTGGGCGACGACTTCTACCGCTACGACAAACAGACCCATTCGTTGACCGGTTATCGGCACGGCCACAGCTACCGGCTGGGCGATCTGGTCCAGGTCGAGATCGCCCACGTCGACATCGCCCGCCGCGAACTCGATTTCCGCCTGGTGCGGCGGCTCGATCATCCATCCGGCCGCAAGAACTTGACCGCTCCGCGCCCCCGGCCGAAAAAAGGCGCGGCCAAAAAGGCGGACCTCAAGCGTCAAGCGACGAAGCGGGCCACCAAGCGCCGCCGCAGCTGACGCGCGCCGTGCGCCGTGCGCCGTGCGCCGTGCGCCGTGCGCCGTGCGCCGTGCGCCGTGCGC
>CAYMXT010000353.1:0-2721 GCA_964394415.1 uncultured Planctomycetales bacterium | reverse complement strand
GTCGCAGGGGAACCTGCGATGAAGCGCGCCCGCGCCCTGACGCTGTTCGAGGTCGTCATCGCGATCGCGCTGATCGCGCTGCTGCTGTCGGCGCTGCTCACGTTCTTCTGGCAGACGCTGGCGGCCCGCGACGATGCCGCCCGCCGGATCGATCGCACGCAGCTTGTCCAGCAAATGCTGAACCGCATCGGGGCGGAGCTGCGCGCGGCGGTCGGGTTGGAGGAAGTCGGGTTTCCCGTGCAGCGCTTCGTCGGCGAGCGGCGGAAGGTCACGTTTCTGACGGCCCCGCTGCCGGCGATGGAGTCGTACGCGTTTTACCGTGCGACACAGGAACAGCCGGTGCCGCAGTTCGACCTGCGCGAGGTGACCTACGAACTTTGGATCGACCCCGACGAAACTACCGAAGACGGCGAGCCGCTGGTGGGCGGGATTCTGCGGACGGAGCGGCGGGCGCTTAGTCCGTCGATCGAAGAGGAGCAGTTGCCGGAGGAAGAGCGGGACACCCTATATCAGCGACACGATTTGTGGTCGCACGAGTTGGGCTACCTCGAGTTCCGCTACTTCGACGGCGTCGAATGGGCCACGGCGTGGCAGATCGAGGAAGGCAACCCGCTGCCGCAGATGATCCAGATCACAGTCGGGTTCGACTCGATTTCGAAGGTCGAGTACGAGGACCAGGATCTGGAGTCGTACCCGCTCGACCAGTACCCGCTGGCCCCGGACGTGCCGCAGGACAACCGCTACAGCACCATCGTCCGGCTGCTGGCCGCGGACCAGATGCTGACCAGCCGGATGCAGAACCTGGGCAGCAAGATGCAGGGCGAGGAGGTCTACGAGTTTCTGACCGGTGCGCCGGGCGGCGAGGCGGGCGAGAAGGACGAAGGGGGGGCGAAATGAGTGCGCCCGATTTTGGATTTTGGATTTTGGGTTTTGGATTGGCGCGCGGGGTTGGGCACCGCAACTCAGAACGCGAAGCGCCAGCGAGCGCCCTTCCCGGCAGGCGCTTGCTTGCGCGGCGCGTTCTGACGGTGCCGGCCGCCAATCCAAAATCCAAAATCCAAAATCCAAAATCGTCCCCGCGGGCCATCGTCTTGCCCGTCGTGCTCGTGTTGATCGGCATGCTCGCCGTCATCATGGCGGGGTTCATGTTCTTTGTGCGGGCGGAAATCTCGGGGGTCCAGGCGCAGCGCGACGCGCAGCAGGCGCGGCTGGCGGCGGAGTCGGGGTTGGAAGAACTCATCACCGTTCTGCGGGCGTCGCCGGACGACCCGAACGCGTGGTTTGACAACCCGGAGCGGTTTCGGCACGCGCTGGTCTGGGCTGAGGACTACCTGCGCGAGAGCGACCCCGTCCGGAAGATGGGCTCGCGCAAGGAGATCGTCGGGCTCGCCGTCGCGCCCGTCGCGTGGCGCTACAGCGTCGTGGCCCGCAACTTCGACGGCCCGCCGCAGACGATCCGTTTCGGCGTGACTCCGGAGTCGGGCAAGCTGAGCCTCAACGCCGCGACCGACACGGAGCTGGAGCGGCTGCTGCTGCCGTTGCTGTTCGACCTGGGTCTGGAAAACGCGACCGAGCTGGTCGCGTGTCTGCTCGACTGGCGGGACGAGGACGCGGACACGCGGCCGGGCGGGGCCGAGGACGACTACTACATCAACTTGCAGCCCGGCTACCACTGCAAGGACGCCCGCTTCGACACGCTGGAAGAGCTGTTGTTGGTCAAAGGCTGGTCGGCCGCGGCGCTGTATGGCGAAGACGTGAACCGCAACGGCCTGCTCGACCGCAACGAGGACGACGGGGCCGAGTCGTTTCCGTACTACGACAACGGCAACGGCATAGTCGACCCGGGCTGCGCCCCGTTCTTGACCGTCTGGGCGCGTGAGCCGCGGGCGGGTTCGCCGGCCGGCGGCCAGCCGCCGCCGGAGGGCGAACAGAAGCCGCCAGAGGGTGCGGAAGGCGAAGAGCCGCCGGCGGCGGAGCAATTGCCGCCGGGTACGCCGCCCCCGGAAATGTCGCCCGCTGGCGACAAACCCGAGGAACCACCGAAGGAGGAGAAGAAGCGGACGCGCCAGCAGGACAAAGAGGGCGAGCCGTCGGAGGAAGAGTCCGGCGAGAAGCCCCCGACCAGCGGGCAGCCGGGCGCGGCCGGGGCGCCGCAAGGTTCCAGCGGACAGGTGCAGTCGCGCGAGGGCCTGGTGAACGTCAACACGGCCCCGCTGCGCGTGCTCCAGGCCCTCGACAACATGCCGCCCGAAATCGCCGAGGCGATTGTGACGATTCGACAGGAGCAGAGCGGCGACGCGCTCAAGACGCCGGAGTGGCTGGTGTCGTCGGGTGCGATGGACGGCGGCACGTACGCGTTGATGAAGGACAAGCTGACGACGCGGGCGCTCCAGATGCATGTGGAGGTTGTCGGCTACGGCGATCACACGAAGCTCGCGCAGCGGCACGAGTGGATCGTGGAGATGCGCGGCTCGGTGGCCCAGGTGCTGTACCACCGCGACTTGACGGCGCTGGGCCTTGCCTGGCCGCTGGACAACGACGAGTATCTGACGGTGCGACCGTAGCGGCCCTATCCGAACCCCGCACGCAAGTGCGGGGCTGGCCCCCCACTTGCGTGGGGGGTTCGGACAAGGCCGGCCCCCCACTTGCGTGGGGGGTTCGGACAAGGCTGGCCCCCCACTTGCGTGGGGGGTTCGGACAAGGCCGGCCCCCCACTTGCGT
>CAYMXT010000352.1:771-2749 GCA_964394415.1 uncultured Planctomycetales bacterium | reverse complement strand
CCAGCTGCGCCCCGAGCCGGATCAGGCGCTCGTCGATCGACGCCAGGTCCGGCGGTGGTGGTTGCGGCGGGGCGCATGCAGCCACAAGCGGCGTCGGGATCGGCGCCAGCACCCCGTACCAGGCCGACCGGCCTCAGCCCTTGCCGGCGGCGGTGCAACCAGGATGCGGACGCGGGCTCCACACGCCGCCATTGTGGGTCAGCGCGGCAGCGGATAGAGATGGGCGCCGCACCTGCCGCCCTAGGAGTCGGTCAGGCGGCAGGAGGCGGGGCGCTACCAAAGCCCGAAGCCTGCGCAACGCATTGACATCCATCAACGATGTGCAGCGCGCATCGGAGCAGGATCGTGCGTCTCGGCGGTTTCGGGTCACATCGGGTGGTTCGTTGATTGCCGAGGTCTGCTGGCCGCTCGTTTCGGCGCATGAAAGGAACCGCGATGATCAGGCTGCTCTCCGTTCTGGCCGTACTGCAGCTCTTTGCGGCGAGCGATGCGATGGCGGTGAAGACGCAGTGGGCTGTTTCAGACGGAGGCAACGGCCACTACTACGAGGTCGTCGTCGCTCCGGCTCGTGTGAGTTGGGAACAGGCCCGGTCGATTGCAGCGAGCCGAGGCGGCTATCTCGCAACCCTCACCTCGGCAGCGGAGGACGCCTTCGTGTATGCGTTGGCGTCGCCGGAGGCGGTTCCAGGAGCCTGGATATCGGTCTATGGGCCATGGCTGGGCGGCTTTCAACGCCCCGGGTCAGCCGAGCCCGCGGCGGGTTGGCAATGGGTCAACGGCGAGGGCGACTTCGGATATACGCATTGGGATCCGCGTGGACCAAACGATGGCGGCGACGGCTCGGGGGGAACGAAGGAGAGTTATCTCCACTACATCAACGAACGACCCGTCGGAACATGGAACGACTTCTTCGACGACGGGACGCTGTCATCGCTCGTTGTGGAGAGTGCCATCCCTGAACCGGCTACGTGGCTGTCGATGATCATCGGCCTGGCAGGGCTGCTGGCCAGCGTACGGCGGCGGGTCGGTGACAGCCGCCAGGAGGCGCAATTTCGTGTTCGACCGTTCGCCTGAAACCGACTGGTCGTCGAGCGGCCCAGCCCCTTGCGGCTGACTGCCGTGCCGATGCCGCCGCGCGCGAGGCGGTCGGCGAAGCAGGGTAAGCGCCGCCTCCCCGTCAGCCGGCGAATGCCGGCGCCATGCCCGCCCCTCACAGCGCCACTTCGAGCGACCCCTTGCTCAGTAGGCTGACCCGCGGCATCGAGCACGTTGCACTGCGTGTCGACCTTCTCCATCACCTGATCGTTCTCGCGCCCATGTCCGCCCGCTGGGCCCGGCCACCGGCCGCCGTCTGCGCACCCCGACGCCCAGCAACCCGACTCCGGCCAGCAGCATCGCCCAGGTCCCCGGCTCGGGCACGGCGACCGTCACCGACGCCGCCGCGGACAGCAGGTTGCCGTTGGACAGCGTGTCGGTGTCCGGGTTGAACTGGGCATCCAGCGGGCTGCGCGAGAACAGGTCGTAGGTGACGACGATGTTGCCGTGCGCGACGCTGCCCCGCGGCGTGCCGGCGTCGATGACGAAGCGGCCGATGCCGGTCTGCTTGGCCGCATCGAAGGTCTGCGCCCACACGGTGCTGCCGCTGGCCGCCGGGCCGACGACGAAGAAGTTCGACGCGCTGATGTAGTCGGTGAAGCTGCCCCAGGTGCTCGTCGTCTCGAAGTCGGCGCTGGTGACGACGAGGAAGTTCTCCTCGTTGCCGAGGTTGAACCCCCAGCCGATCTGCGCCTTGGGCGCCCCGGAGATCGCCCCGCCCACCGGGTCGAGCGTCAGGGTGGGTGCGGCCCGGGCCGCGGTCGCGACGAGGCTGCCCGCCAGGAGCACCGAGACAAGGACGCGTTCGAACATGATCCGTCTCCTCGGGTGAATCAGCGGAACTGGTTGTTCAGGGTCTTGGCGCCTTTCACGGCACCGTCGT
>CAYMXT010000352.1:0-761 GCA_964394415.1 uncultured Planctomycetales bacterium | reverse complement strand
GTCGTTGGCGCTGTACGTGATCCGGGCGCTGAACCGCGCCGCGGCGTCGCAGCCCGAGAAGTTGATCGTCACCGCCCCGCTCGCCTTGCCGCCGGCCGCGATGTCGCCGAGCTTCAACGGGAACGACGCGGGGCTGGAGATGACGGGCGTGCAGGCCACGCCGTAGGTCTGGGTCAGCTTCAGGCCGTCGATCTGCGCCTTCTGCGCCGGGCAGTAGCTCTTGTTGGACAGCGTGATCATCCACGTGCGCGCTTCCTGGGTTCCCGTCTTGCTGCTGATGAGGGCGGACAGCTTTGGAAGCGTTCCCTCGCAGGAAAGGTCTGTCGGGAGAAACGCGATATCAACGATCCTCGCTGGGGTGGCAAACGAGCCATTCGGGATTGCGTTGAACGACGCATCAAAGAGCCAACGGGATATTCCCCCCACGACATAGTTCGACACGAACAACTCGCCCCATGGACTGAAGGCCAAGCCAACAGGTCCTTTCAGCGCGCTTCCGGTGATTTGGCCGTTCGGCATCGCGTTTCCGGACTCATCGAAGACAAACCTCGAAACCGTATTCGCATCGACGTTAGCAACGAACAATTCGCCGCGCGAACTGAACACCATGTCAGTCGGGTTGTTCAAACCTCCGCCACGAATAACCCCGTTCGGGATGGCATTGCCGGCCGCATCGAAGCGATACCGCTGAATCGTGTTGACGGGCGCGACTTGGCTGACAAAGAGTTCGCCGCTCTCAGGCCGAAAGGCGACGCCGCGCC
>CAYMXT010000351.1:0-2756 GCA_964394415.1 uncultured Planctomycetales bacterium | reverse complement strand
ATCGGCGACCTGACCGTGCGCGCCTCGCGCGACAAGGGCGAAATCAAGGCCCGCGGCGACGCGCCGATCGACGTGTGGCTTACCACTGCCGACGGCAAGCCCGCCGCAGTCACCGCGGTCCGCTTCTGGATCGGGATCGAGGACGCCAAAGGCTCCGTCAAAGCGAAGGCCGACATCGAGGACCCCGCGCAGCCGAACCACTGGCATACGCACGCAGAAGTCCCGAACCCGCTGCCCGAAGGGGCGAAGCTCTGGGTCGAGATCGAAACCGGCGCAGGAAAAACCGTCGGAGCGTTTGATCTGAAGCAGTAGACTCCAGCACGGGTGACCAATGCGCCCTCCTGGGCCGAAGGGAGGTCTCCGGTGTTTCGCTTGCCCTGCCTCACGTTCCTCGCTGTTTCGATGTGCCTGAATCCGGCGCCGGCGCAGGATAAGACTCCTCCGGGCGAGGAGAAGAAGCCGCAACAAATCGTCGACGGCCGGCTTACCGGTTTCGAGATGCCCGCCGACTGGAAGCTGGCCGAGCGGACGAAGAGACTCACCTACACGAACCCGTTCAACCAGGACCTGGCCCCGCGCTGGGTGAACGGCGAGATCGTGTACCGCGTGAGCTTCGGCGAGGTCAAGGTCGACCCGAAGACCGTCAAGGCGGCCAAAGAGTACCTGGCCGTGTACGCGGCCCCAGGCCCCGGTGATCCGCCGACGAAAGCGGAGAAGGTCCCGGGTCAGCTCGCGATCTACGACACCAAGCCCGGCGACGAGGGCTACAGCCCGATCTGGCACTATCACTACGTGATCGTGCCGCGCGACTACCAACCGAACACGCTTCGTTCGCAGAAGGACGTGCTGGAGAGCGGGTACAAGATCGTGCCTGTCGAGCACTACACGAACTGACCGGTGCTGTAACGGCCTGCGGTCGTAGGCCTTCATTCGTGAAATCAGAGCCGCTGAGCGCGGGGACGATCGTCTCCCGGCGCTCGGCGATGATCGGCTGCTGACCGTGACGCTTGCGCGACATCGAACGGCTCCTGCGCACTTCGGCGCGGCGGAACTCGCGCGACGGCCGGGTTCGGTTTTCGGGGGCCAGGTCAGGCTCCCGCGATCCCCGCAGACCCCGCCAGTCCGCCCAGCGAGCGGCCGTAAGCGCCCGAGGTCGTCGGACGTCGGTTCGAGGTCGGCCGGAAAGTCCTCCGGACCGGGCACGCGGCGGACGGGGTATAGGGAACCGCTCGCGGCCGGTAACGTCCAATTCCACGTCGGCGACGTGACCGTCCCGGGCGGCGGTCGGACATGCGCGGCACATCGCCGCGCACCGCGATCCAGGAGACACACATGTCCGCTCACAGGGGCTTCGCGCTGATTCTCGTGGCCTGCACCGTCTTGTCCGGCACGCGCCGGACAGCCGCCGATCAACCCGCCGTCACGGTCTACAACCAGGACTTCGGCGTGGTGCGCGAGCGCGTCCGGCTGGAACTCAAGTCCGGCGTCACCGAAATCCGCTTTCCGGACATCGCGGCGCATGTCGAACCGGACTCGGTGATCCTGCGCGATCCCGCCGGTCGGAGGCGGATTGCGATCCTGGAGCAGAACTACCGCTCTGACCCGCTCACGCAGGAACTGCTGCTGTCGGTTTTCGAAGGGCAGGAGATCGAGTTTCTCGTGGCGCCGGACAAGCCGACGGCGCGCGGCAGGATCGTGCGCAGCGGCTACGTCCCACACGCCGGGGCATGGCGGCGCTACGGGCCGAACTACTACCAGGTCCAGGCGGCCTACGGGTACAGCGGCGCCGGGCAGCCGATCATCGAGATGAACGGTACGCTGCGCTTCGGGCTGCCCGGCACACCGTTGTTTCCCAGCCTCGCCGACGACACGGTGCTCAAGCCCACGCTGCACTGGCGGATCGAGACCGACAGCGACGGACCGCTGGACGCCGAACTGAGCTACGTGACCGGCGGTATGAGCTGGAAGGCGGACTACAACGTCCTTTCGCCGCAGACGGGCGATGCGCTCGACCTGGTCGGCTGGGTGACGATCGACAACCAATGCGGGCGGACGTTCGAGAGCGCGCAGGTGAAGCTCATGGCCGGCGACGTCAGCAAGGTGGCCCCGGAGATGCTGGGCCGATTCTCGGCGCGCGAGCTCGGCTACGCGAACTACCCCGCCTCCGGCGGCGCCCCGGTGGTCGAGAAGGCGTTCGACGAGTATCACCTGTACACGCTGCAACGGCCGACGACGCTGCGCGACCGCGAGATCAAGCAGGTGGAGTTCATACGCGCGTCGGGCGTGCCGTCGCAGCGGCTCTACGTCTACGACGGAGCGGCGCTTGACGACGCGCGGTTCAGCGGCTGGTCGCCGGAGGACCGCCGCAACAACCCGGACTACGGCACGCGCTGCAACCGGAAGGTCTGGGTGATGTGCGAGTTCCAGAATACGAGAGAGGCCGGCCTGGGCATGCCGCTCCCGGCGGGGCGCATGCGCTTCTATCGCACGGACGACGACGGGCGGCTGGAATTCACGGGCGAGAACGAGATCGACCACACGCCGCAGGGCGAGCCGGTGCGCGTCTACACCGGCAACGCGTTCGACCTCGTCGGCGAGCGGGTGCGCACGAACTTCGAGATCGACCACAACGAGCGCTGGCTCGTGGAGTCGTTCGAGCTGCGTCTGCGGAACCGCAAGTCGGAGCCGGCGCAGGTCCGGGCCGTCGAGCCCATCGGGCTCACGCTTTCCGTGGATGAGCAGGAGAACCTGCTCGC
>CAYMXT010000350.1:0-2769 GCA_964394415.1 uncultured Planctomycetales bacterium | reverse complement strand
TGATCTGGAGCGGCGGCGGCGGCAATCCGGAACTCGAACCGTGGCGTGCCACCTCGCTCGACATCTCCTACGAGAAGTACTTCGGCACCTCGGGCTATGTCAGCCTGGCCGCGTTCCACAAGGACCTGAAGAACTACATCTACAGCCTCCCGGTGACCTTCGACTTCAGCGCCTTCGACGACCTCGGCCTCGATCCGCCCTCCGACATCGGCATGTTCACGCGTCCCGAGAACGGCGAAGGCGGCACCATCCGCGGCACCGAGGTGGCGTTCTCGATTCCGTTCGACCTGTTCAGCGACGCGCTCGAAGGCCTCGGCCTGGTCGCCAACTACTCCGACACCAGCAGCTCGATCGCCCCGAACGGACCGGACAGCACGCAACCGTTGCCGGGCCTGTCGAAGTACGTGTCGAACATGACCGGCTACTTCGAGCGCGGCGGCTTCTCGACGCGCATCAGCCGTCGCCATCGCTCGGCCTTCCTCGGTGAAGTGCAGGGCTTCGGCGCCGACCGCGCGCTGGTCAACATCCAGGGCGAGACGCTGGTCGACTTCCAGATCGGCTACAGCTTCGACGAGGGCATGTTCGAGAACACCTCGCTGCTGCTGCAGGTCTACAACGTCACCGACGAACCGTACCGCGAAGTCTTCGACGGCTCCGAACTCACGCCGAAGATGTACAACCAGTACGGCCGCACCTTCCTGCTCGGTGCCACCTACAAGTTCTGACGCTTCCCGTTGTGCCCCTTCACCCCCGCCCGGCCTCCGGGCGGGGGTTTTCTTTGCATGTCGATCAGGGGCCGACGTACTTGAAGCGGATGTTCCAGCTCGACGCCGCGGCGTTGGCGCGGACGCGGACGTAGGTCCAGTTCGACGGCGAGTAGTCGCGCAGGAACTCGCTGGCGCCCGCGGCTGCCACCGAGCGCGCGCGATAGCTCGATTCAGTCGGGGGCGCACCGAGTTGCAGGTAGACGTCGGGGTTGCCCGAGAGCGCGTCCAGCTCGACCTGCATCTGGCCGGACCAGAACGGACCGTAGTCGACCCAGCCATTGGCAGCGGCGCTGTTGGCGATGTAACTGATCTGGCTCGGGGCCACACCGTGACCGTTGGAATCGGTGAAGTCCTGCTGCACCTGGAAGCGGGTCATCACCAGCGTGCGGTTCGGAATCGTCAGGTAGAACCCGCCCCAGCAGGGCGGCACGAAGCCGCAGTAGCGCGGGATCCAGACGCGGCTCGGGTCGTACTCGATGATCATGCCGCCGTCCTGCCAACGGCCGTTGAGCCAGGAGTAGCTGGCGCCGGCGAAGTTGCCCTGGTTCTGGTGCACGTCGTGGATGCCATTGGTGCCGTCGCTGTTGTGGTACGGCTCGCCGAAAATGTACACGCGGCGGGCATTGAGCAGCAGCGAATCCCACAGCGGCACGCTGGTGCCGCCACTGACCAACGGCGCGGTGCTCCACGGCGTAGTGCGGATGTCTCCGAGCAGGAACGAGTGGCGCATGTAATCGAGCGCGCCGCCGGTGTCGGCACCGGCCGCGGCATGGAACGGCAAGTGGTGCACGCCGTCGGGCTTGGAGAAAATGCCGTTGTAGCCCGCGAACGGCGCCATCGCGACCGCGCGGTGCGACACCTGCTCGCCGATGCGTCTGAACACATTGATCACCGCGCGCTGCGGTCCGGCCGGGGTATCGACATTGACCACATAATGCGGCCACTTGCCTTCACCCGCCGCTGGCTCCAGGTAATAGCTGGTCGGGCGGCCGATGACCACGCCGTAATCATCCAGCTCGGCGCGCGCCGAACCGGCAAACAGACCGGCCACTGCGGCCAGCCACATCCACGCATTGCGCAACATCATGGTGCTCCCCTCCTCGGTTGACGAAAGCGCCCACGATACGTCGGTCAAGTTACATTTCGCAACATCTATTCGCAGAGCGTTCCGGTTTCGTGACCGGGTTGGCAGGCGCCGCGAGCCGCATCCGCGCTTTCTCTGGCGGCCGTCCTGCCGCCAGAATAGGCGCCTCCTTCACGGGACCTGCATGAAAGGCAAGCCGACCTCGTTCGATATCGCCTACCGCGCCGGCGTCTCGCAGGCGACGGTGTCGCGGGCGCTGCGCGGCAGCGGTCTGGTCAGCGCCGAGACGCGCAGCAAGATCGAGGCGATCGCGCGCGAACTGAACTACAAGGTCGACAAGAACGCTTCGTCACTGCGCCGCCAGCGCGCCGAGACCATCGCCCTGCTGCTGTTCGAGGACCCGACCTCGGACCAGTCGATGATCAACCCGTTCTTCCTGTCCATGCTCGGCTCGATCACCCACGCCTGCGCCGCCGAAGGCTACGACCTGCTGATCTCGTTCCAGCAATTGTCGAACGACTGGCATGCCGACTATCTCGACAGCCACAAGGCCGACGGCATCATCCTGCTCGGCTACGGCGACTATCTGAAGTCCCGCACCAAGCTCGAAGAACTTGCCGCGCACGGCACCCGCTTTGTGCGCTGGGGCGCGGTGGTCGAGGGCCAGCCCGGCGTCTCGATCGGTTGCGACAATCTCGCCGGCGGTCGCGCCGCCACCGAGCATCTGCTGCAACTTGGTCGCCGCAACATCGCCTTCGTTGGCTCCGCCTCGGCGAACTGCCCGGAGTTCTTCGACCGCTACCGTGGCTATGTCGCCGCGCTCGAGGCCGCCGGCATCGAGGTGTGGCCCGACCTTCAGGTCGATGCCACCGATTCGATCGAGCACGTCGGCTTCGAGGCCACCCGCCACATGATCGA
>CAYMXT010000349.1:0-2783 GCA_964394415.1 uncultured Planctomycetales bacterium | reverse complement strand
TACGGCGTGCCGCGGCGTGCAAGACTGCCGGCGTCCGGGGTCGAACCGGAGACCTCCTGATCCACAGTCAGGCGCTCTATCCAACTGAGCTACGCCGGCGACCGCGACTGGTGGACCCGTCGGCCCCGCAGCCGCTCGCAATCCTGCAATTTATCTGCCTCTGTCGGGAGTGTCAAACTATTACGACTGGAATACCCGCCACTTGATTCCTATTATTAGAAGTGTCGCGACGTCCAGGCCCACCGCGGCCGGCCGGAGAGAAGCAAGTCTCACCCCGTGCGACGCGGATCGCCGTGCGGGCTTGGCGCGTCACCCGAGCGCCGTCCTGGCGACGCTCGTTCCGACTCTGACAAGCCGCGTCCCGTTGCTTTGGAAGCCCGCGCATGACACGACAGACTGCACGCGAACTTTGCCTACGAACACTTGTTCTCGGCGCCTTGGGCGCCCTTCCGATAACGGCACGAGCCGATCAGCCGCCGCAGGTGGACCGTCGGCCCCGTCCAGGAATCCTGCAACTCCGCACGGGCGACGCTGACGCCGCACAAGCCGCGCGGGCCGCGCAGGCCGCGCCGCGGCGGCCGGACGGGCCGCGCGAACGCTTCGTGGTGCAACTCGACGGGCCAATAACCCCGCCGCGGCGGGCGGCCTTGCGGGCCGCGGGCGTCCGGCTGGGCGACTATCTGCCCACCGACGCATTCATTGTGGACCTGGGTGACGCGACGCCCGACACGCTGATGAGCCTTGGCTTCGTCACGTCCGTCGCACCCTATCAGCGGGCCTGGCGGCTCGACCCGGACATCGGTCGCACGGTCTTTCAGACGCCCGAGCGGCGGGCCCTCGCCCCACGCGGCGAACTCGCGCTGAACGTCTACCTGTTCGCCGACACCGAGCTGGCGCCCGCCCTGGCCGCCATGAGTGCCGTACCGGGTGTGCGGCTGGCAAACGTCGATCTGAGCGGCGGCCAATACGTGGCGATGGTGACGCTGCCCGCGGGGCGCGCCGGCGATCTGGCCGACTTGCCGGCGGTGCAGTTCGTCGAGGAATACCCGGAATTCGTGCTGCGCAACAGCACCACGCGCTGGATCGTGCAGAGCGACGTCGCGGATGTCACCCCGTTGTACGATCACGGCCTGCGCGGCGAGGGGCAGATCATCGGCCACATCGACGGCAAACTGGCCGTCAACCACTGCTCGTTTTACGACAGCCAACCCATCGGCCCAGACCATCGCAAGATCCGCGCCTACAACGTGAGCCAGGGCTACAACCTGCACGGCACGCACACCGCCGGCACCGCCGCCGGCGATGGCGGCACGTGGGGCGACACGCGCGGCGTCGCGTACCTGGCGCAACTGGTCCACAACAGCGTGCCTTCGCTCACCGAAGCGCAGATGTTCGCCCGGCTCACCCTGCACCAGTCGCAGGGCGCCACCGTTCACACCAACAGTTGGGGTAACGACGGGACGACCGCGTACGACGGCGTCTGCCGGGCAATCGACGACTTCTCGTGGCAATATGACGACCAGCTCGTCTGCTTCGCCGTCACCAATCTGTCGAATCTCAAGAACCCCGAGAACGCGAAGAACGTCCTCGCGGTCGGCGCGTGCAAAGACACGCCCAACGAAAGCCAACACTGCTCCGGCGGCACCGGCCCCACCTCGGATGGGCGCCGCAAGCCCGAAATCTACGCCCCCGGCTGTAGCAGCAACTCCTCGTCCGGGAGCAGCGGCTGCTCGACCAGCGCCCTGACCGGCACGTCCATGGCGTGCCCCGCGGTGACCGGGACGGCGGCGCTGGTGCGACAGTACTTCACAGACGGTCTTTACCCGAGCGGCACGGCGACGATCGCCGACGCGTTCACGCCGTCGGGCGCGCTGCTTAAGGCCGTGCTGCTCAACGCCGCGGTCGATATGACCGCCATTCCGGGCTACCCGTCGAACCTCGAGGGCTGGGGCCGCGTGCTGGCGGACAATGCTCTGTACTTCCCCGGCGATGCGCGTCAGCTCATGCTGCGCGAGGCCCGCAACAACTCCGATCTCGCTTTGAGCACCGGCGAGGCGGCGTCGTTCAGCGTCACCGTGGACAACGCCAACGAGCCACTCCGGATCACGCTCGCGTTCCATGATGCACCCGCCGCGGTGAACGCTTCGTACGCGCCGGTCAACGACCTGGATCTGGTGGTGACGGCCCCGACGAGCGAGACGTACTACGGCAACTACTTCCTAGCGGGGCAATCGACCCCCGCCGGCTCGCCGGACCCGAAGAACAACGTCGAACAGGTGTGTCTCCTGTCGCCGCCGGTCGGCGTCTGGACGGTCACGGTCTCCGCCACGGCGGTGAACGTCGGTGCGCAGGGCTACGCGGTCGTCGTCACCGGCGCCGTGACAGAGGGGGCGCTCGTGCGCGGCGACATCAACTGCGACGGCGTGATAGACTTCATGGACATCGACGCGTTTGTGCTGGCGCTGAGCGATCCGGCGGGGTACGCGGCGGCCTATCCCGACTGCAACTGGCTGAGCGCCGACTGCAACGGCGACGGCACGGTGGACTTCGCCGACATCAACGCCTTTGTCGCGCTGCTGGGTGGGTAGCGCACGGACGACACCCCAGTGGTTGGCCTCGTCCGGACGGCTGGCCGGATGTGTGGCCAGTCCCTTGGGGAAGAGGTTGGGGAGAGTGGCCGAAAAGGGGGGCGGAAAAGGGGGGGGCGGAAAAGGGGACACAACAGATTCTGGGAGTTTAACAAGGCGGTGGAGGAAGAAAAGGGGACACTACGGTTTATTTGC
>CAYMXT010000348.1:2139-2798 GCA_964394415.1 uncultured Planctomycetales bacterium | reverse complement strand
CATTCTCGCGTGGTGCGGGCAGCAGCATCAACCTGTCGGGCAATCTGGCGCTCGGCGGCGGCACGCTCGACATTGGGTCGGCGGGGCCGTTCGGTACCGGTGGCCTCACTTCGCTCACGGGCACCATTGCCAACGGCACGATCGTCAGCAACGACGGCGTCACGCTGCTCAACAGTTCGAATGGCGTGCTGGACGGCATTACGATCGGCAGCAACCTGGGGTTTGGCGGATCCAGTACCAACATCTACAACCACCTGCTGCTGGCAAACGGCATCACGGTGAACAAGAACAGCAACACCTGGTACTTCCGCACGACCGGCACACAGAACCTGACAACGGTCTCCGGTACGGCGACGATCAACAATGCCGGTGGCGGCACCTACGCGGGGTGGGGCGTGGCCGGACAGACACTGCAAGTTGGCAGTGGCGTTACCTTCCAGGGCTATGGCACCTTCGGCGACAGTTCGGTCGCGACCATCGTCAACAACGGTACGCTGATCGCCAACACCGTCGGACAGACCTTCACGCTCAATCCGACGAACCTGACCAACAACGGCACGCTGCGCGTGACGGCAGGGACGCTGACGGTCAATCCCACCAACTGGACGAACACCGGGACGATCAGCATCCAGGGCGGCAGCTTCAGCCTCTCCGGCAGC
>CAYMXT010000348.1:672-2129 GCA_964394415.1 uncultured Planctomycetales bacterium | reverse complement strand
CGCGACCATCGTCAACAACGGCACGCTGATCGGCAACACGGCGGCCCAGTTGCTTACGATCACGCCGACGACCTTCACCAACAACGGCCTGGTGAATGCCACTGCGGGAACCGTTACGCTGTCGCCGACGACCGTCACCAACGCCGGCACGCTGCGCGTGCAGTCCGGCGGGACTATGAATCTCGGCGCGAGTACTACGCTGAGCAGCCCGGGCAGCGGCATCGACCTGCAGGCTGGCGGCATTTTTGGCCTCAATGGCACCTACACGATCAGCGGCGGCGGCCTCGCCATCGTCAGCGGCGCGACGGTCAATCTCGAGTCGGGGATGACGGTTGCCGAATTCGCCAACCTGAATTTCCAGGGTGGCGAGGCAGTTCTGAACAGCACGCTGACCAACGGCGGCACGCTGACCCTGAACGGCAGCAGCGGCACGCTGCGCCTCGGCTCCAGCGGACGCATCAACGGCGGCACCATCACCACCTCGGGCGGCGTTGAACTGGCATCGTCCGCCGGCATCCTTGACGCCGTGACGCTCGATACCGAGATGACGGTGATCAACGGCGGCACGCTGCAGATCCTCAACGGCCTTACGTTCGCCAATGGCCACCAGATCTCGCTGGAGGCGGACGCCGGTTCGAGCACCCTGTACATCAACGGTACCGGCACGCAGACCCTGGGGGGAACCGGCGGCATTGCCTTCGTCGGTTCTGGCAGCAACCACAGCGTCACGTATTCAACCGGGACGCCGACCCTGGTGATCGGCCCCAACGTTACGGTCGATGTCTACTCCGGCGGCGGCAACTTCTGGAACGTCGGCCAGCCACTGACGCTCAACGGTACGCTCAACATGAGCGCGGCGGGAGCGCTGCTGCGCACCAATGTCAGCGGCCTCGTGCGCGGCGGCGGCAGTGCCGTCAATGTCACGGCCGGTACGCTGCTCCTCAATGGCGCCAACGACGACGCCGACTACAACGGTACCTGGAACGTCGCGGCGGGCGCCGCGCTGCAATTGGGACACACGGCGGCGCGCACGCTTGGTGCCGGCTTTTCGGCAACGGGCACCGGTCGTGTCGTTGTTGACCAAGGCGGCTTCGCCACAACCATCAACGGCATGGCGAACAGCACGGCGACCTTCGCCGTGAACAATGGCGGCACGCTGACGGCAAGCAGCGCCATCTCGCTCGGCGGGCTCGATTTGAGCAGCAGCAGCACCGTGAACGGCGCGTCGGCCATCACGGTGACCGGCGACATGACGATGTCGAACGGCACGCTCTCCGGCGCCGGCAGCCTTGCCATCGGCGGCAACCTGCTGTGGAGCGGGGGCACGATCGCGCGGACGGGCGGCGTCTCGGTTGCCGGCATCGGCTCGACCTGGTCGGCCGGCACGCTCGGCGGCGGCACGCTGACCAACACCGGCACGCTGCGCGTCACCGGCGGGTCGGGCAACACCGTGCTGA
>CAYMXT010000348.1:0-662 GCA_964394415.1 uncultured Planctomycetales bacterium | reverse complement strand
GGACAAGACCGGCGGCGTGTTCTACATCAATACCTCCGGCATCCTGAGCAATGCTGCCGGCGCCACGTTCGACCTGCAGTCCGATATCGGCATCACCTCCTCGACCGGTGGCGGCAGCATCAGCAATGCCGGTACGCTGACCAAGACGGCCGGCGCGGCGGCGGCGATCGCCTCGCTGGTGCCCGTCAATTTCACCAATGGCGCGACCGTCGATGTCAGCGCCGGGCGCGAGGTCAGCTTCGTGGGGGGGGGCAGCTTCGCCGGTACGGTCACGGGGGTCGGGGTCGGTGGCACGCTGGACGGGGGCAACTGGTCGTCCTCCGGCGGCACGCTCGCCGGCAACTGGCAGTGGCGCGCCGGTACGCTCAACAGCGGCACCCTGACCAACAGCGGTACGCTACGCGTGACCGGGGCTGCCGGCACTGCCACGATCACCGGTGCGACACTTTCGAACAGCGGCAGCTTCATCGTCGACAAGACGGGCGGTGTGTTCTATCTGAACACCAGCGGCCTCATCAACAACCTCGCGGGCGGCACGCTGGACCTGCAGGCCGATGGCACGGCCATCAATTCTTCCACGGGCGGCGGCAGCATCACCAACGCCGGGATCCTGACCAAGACCGCCGGTACCGCAACCTCGATCGGCGCGCGGGTACCGGTCG
>CAYMXT010000347.1:0-2819 GCA_964394415.1 uncultured Planctomycetales bacterium | reverse complement strand
TGTCGGGTCGGCGTTGGGCGACATCGAGATGCCGGACGAAGACCTCGATCGCATCCGCGGCATCGTCCACGCGATGACGCCGAAGGAGCGGAAGGACCCCGATCTCATCGAGGCCTCGCGCCGCCGGCGGATTGCCCGCGGGGCCGGCGTCGAGCAGCAGGAGGTCAGCGGGCTGGTCAAGCAGTTCGTGCAGATGCGCGGCGTGATGAAGCAGATGGCGGGCCTGGGCATGATGGGCCGCATGCGCATGACGCAGCAGCTCGCGCAGTCCGGGATGCTGGACGGCAACATCCCGAAGATGAAGAAGGGCACGACGAAATACCAGCCGCGGAAGCTGGAGCGGAAGAAGCGGCGGCGGCGGTGAGGCGATAATGGCGCGGCTGGCAGCGCTGAGTCCGGCGCACGCCGGCGGCTGCGCCGCGTGGCCATTGCTTGTTTCCGCGCGCCGCAGGTCATAGAATGTGTATATGGTGACGAATCGGCGGCTATCCGAGCTGTTCGCATTGAGCGCTGCGGAGCTAATCCTCCTGATCGAGGAGCTGTGGGACAGCATCGCGTCAGCGCCCGAGTCGCTGCCGCTGACGGACGCGCAACGGCGTGAGTTGGATTGGCGGCTGGCGGCGCGCGAGCTTGATCCGCTAGCCGGCGCCGATTGGGAGGCGGTCAAGCGGCATATCACCAAGCGCTCATGATGCGACCCATCGTGCGCCGACGCGGACCGGGGCGCAGGCTGGAGTGCGTTGCGTGAACGATCCCCGTTGAATGCCTGCGGTTCGCCTGCGTCACACGTGCAAGCCTCCAGTGTGCCAACCCGGCGCCGGTCGAGTGGCCGGCCGATTCCCCCCGCGCTGCTAGTGGGTACCGTATTCCTGGTAGCGTTAGCGCTACGCCTGCTGCACTGGTGGGGCCAGATGCAGAACAACCCCTTCTTTGACCATCCCACGATGGACGAGGGAATGCACCATTTGTGGGCCCAGCAGATCGCGTCCGGCGAAGGGCTGGGGCCGCGGACGTTCTTTCGGGCGCCGTTGTACTACTACTTGCTGGGCGGGCTGTACGCGCTGGTGGGGCCGAACATCGCGTTGGCACGATTGATCGGATGTGTGCTCGGTTCGGCGACGTGCGGTCTGATTGCGTGGTTGGCGTGCATGGTGTGCGGCGGCTCGGCGGGAGCCTCACCCTCCAGCGGCGGATCGCCCTCCGTTGCCAAATGGGTGGGCGTGGCGGCCGGGCTGATCGCGGCGGTGTATTGGCCCTTCATTCACTATGACCAACTGCTGCTGACGCCGGTGGTGGAGAACTTCCTGAATGTGCTGCTGCTAGTGCTGCTGGCGCGCGCCGCGCAACCAACCTGGCGCATCTGGTTTGCGGTTGGCGTGGTGTTTGGGCTGGCAGCGCTGACCCGGCCGACGATTCTGGCCTTCGCGCCGGTCGTGGTGGCGTGGCTGTGGTGGTCGCCGCGGCCCGGCGCGCCACGAGTGCCGACCCTCCCCCAACCCCTCCCTGGAAGGGAGGGGGGTAAGGGGCGCGCCCTGGCACTGCTTGCCTGCGGGGTCGTGCTGACTATCCTGCCGGTGACGATCCGCAACCGCATCATCGGCGGCGAGTGGGTGCTCATCGCATCCTACGGCGGGGTGAACTTCTATATCGGTAACAACCCCCAGGCCGACGGCATCGCCGCCATCGTCCCCGGCACGCGCCCCGATTGGCAGGGCGGATACGAAGACACCCACCGCATCCCCGAGCAGGAGCTCGGTCGCAAGCTCACCGAGGGCGAAGTGTCGAGCTACTGGTTCCGCAAGGGCTGGAACTGGATTCGCGCGAATCCCGGTGACTGGCTGCGCCTCACGCTTCGCAAGCTGCGCCTGTTCTTCAGCCCGGTGGAGATCCCGAACAATCAACCGGACTGGTTTTTCGCCCGGCTGTCGGGTACGTCGTTCTTGTACCGGGTTGGGTTCCCCGTTGTCGCCGTGCTGGGATTTGCAGGACTGGTGCTTGTCCGGCGCGACTGGCGAAGTTGGCTGTTGCCGCTGCTGTTCTTGTCTATGACGATCGCGACGGCGGCGCTGTTCTTCTGTCCCGGCCGCTACCGGCTGCCCGCCGTCCCGATGTTGATCGTGTTGGCGGCGACCGGCGTCGTGCGGCTGCCCGAACTCTTCGCCGCCCGGCGTGCGAAAGCTCTCGGGGCCTACGCCCTCGTCGGACTGCTCGCCGCGGTCTTTTTGGCGACCAACCCGCCGAACCGCGCGCTCCACGACCGCGAATGCGACGGTCGTGGGCACTATGACCTCGGCTTGCTATACGCGCAACTCGCCCGGCAGCAACCCGAGTTTAGCGCCCGCGCCGGCGAGCATCTGGCCGAAGCGGTGCGGCTGCGGCCGAACGACGCCGGGGCGCGGGTTTCGTTCGGCAAGTGGCTGCTAAGGACCGGTCGCGCCGACGAAGCCGGCCGGGAGTTCACCGCGGCCATCGAGCGGCATCCAACCGACGCCGAGGCCCACGCCGGCTACGGCGACTACCTCGTCCAGGTCGGTCGCCCAGCCGCGGGCGTATTGTCGTATCGCCGGGCGATCGAGCTGAACCCCGCCTGGGTCGAGCTGCGCCACGACCTCGGCGTTGTCCTGGCTGAACAAGGCGAATACGCCGGAGCCGCGGAGCAATTCGAGCAAGTCGTGGCCCAGCGACCGGAGCACGTCACGGCGCTACTCAACCTGGGCAGCGCTCTTGCGCACCTCGGCCGCTTCGACGCCGCGGCCCAGCGCTATCAGCAGGTGCTGGCGCGCGAGCCGGGCGCCGCCGCCGCCCTCCAGGGCCTGGTG
>CAYMXT010000346.1:0-2839 GCA_964394415.1 uncultured Planctomycetales bacterium | reverse complement strand
CAGCGTGGCGCGACCGGTTGCGACAGCTTGCGGAGCGGTGCCAGCGGGATCATCCGGGCCGGGCGGCGGACCTGCGTCAGGCGGCGACGGTGATAGGCGATAGTCGAAAGATCGATGCGGATTCTAATTGCACGGCGACGCGACACGTGGCATCCTGTCGCATAGCGTCGCACGAAAGGATAGGTGACCTATGACACGCTCGGCACGTCGGCAGCGACCAAAAGGAACGGGGAGCTTGTACCGGCGAACGGCGGGCACGCCGTACATCGGACGGTGGTTCGACGCTGCCGGCCGGCGCGTGGAACGCAGCACGCGCACGACGGACAAGGCCGCGGCGGAGCGGATTCTCGCGAAGCACGTGGCCGATGCGGCCCTGCGGCGGGACGGGGTGATCGACGCCCGCTGCGACGGCTACGCGGACGCCGAACGCAAGCCGCTGTCGGAGCACGTGACCGAATGGACCGCGGCCCTGCGGGCACGGAACCGTACCGAGCGGTACGTCGGGCAACAGGTAGCGCGCGTCCGTGAGTTGTTCGCACGGATGCACGCCGAGCGCCTGAGCGCGGTCACGCTGTCGCGTGCGCAAGCGGCCCTGGCGGAGCTGCGCGGCGACGGGCTGACGTGGCGGACCGTGAATTACCACGCGCAGGCCGCCGGGCAATTCCTGCGGTGGTGCCGGCGGGACCGCCGCATACGCGAAAACCCCCTGGACGGGCTGGCGCGAGCACAGACGGCAACCGATCGGCACTATGAGCGGCGGGCGCTGGACGGCGCGGAACTGCAAGCCCTGGTAGTTGCAACGGAACGCGGCCCGTTGTCTGAAGCCCTGAGCGGCGCGGACCGCGCGATGTTGTACCGCACGGCGGCGGGCACGGGTTTCCGGGTGGGTGAGCTGGCCAGCCTGACGCCGACAGCCTTCCGCCTGGATGATGATCCGCCGACGGTGGTCCTGGACGCCGGTGCATCGAAGCATCGCCATGCGGACGTACAGCCGATCCGATCCGACCTGGCCGAGTTGCTACGCGGCTGGTTGGACCGTCGCCCAGTGGACGCCCCGTTGTGGCCGGGCACGTGGAGTAAGCACGCGGCCCGGATGATCCGTGCCGACCTGCGACGCGCCAAGGCCGCATGGGCGCGGGCGGCGCACGATCGAAAGGAACGCCGTGAACGTCGGGACGCCGGGTTCCTGGACGTGTTTGATGATGCCGGCCGCGTGGTCGATTTCCATACCCTGCGGGTGTCCTATATCACGGCGCTGGTCCGGGGCGGGGCGTCCGTGAAGGCGACGCAAGAGCTGGCCCGGCATTCGACGCCGACATTGACGTTGGGCGTCTACACGAAGCTGGGCGTTCACGACCTGACGGGCGCGCTGGACGGGCTGCCGAGCCTGACACCCGCCGCACCCGATCGTGAGCGACTACGGGCGACTGGCACCGACAACGCAGTCGCGGACCCCCGCCTATACCCCCGACAGTTGGAGCGCGAAACGGTGCCGAGCGGTGCGAACACGTGCGACGAAGCGCGCGCGACTCGCCGAATCGGCAGCGCTCGCAAACCCCTTGAAAACAAGGCGAAACGCGACGCAATGCGAAGTGATGCGACGCGATGCGCGACAGGTGGCGGTCGGATTCGAACCGACGAAAAACGGATTTGCAATCCGCTCCCTTAGTCCACTCGGGCACGCCACCAAATGCGTTTGACCCAAACGTTGACCCAAACCATGTTAGGTGTTAGTATGCAGTTAGTCGATGCAGAGGCGGCCGGCTGCCCGTGTGCGCGGAGTCTGCCGCGCCGACCCGCTGGAACCAAACTCGTGCGTCCGACCAAGTGCATACCTGACCCAACAAGCGGCAAGCGTACCCTGCGAATCGAAGGCATCGGGTACCACAAGCCCACGAATCGGTATCGTATCAGATTCAAGCAGCGGGACAAGACCGTCACGGAGTACTTCCCCGCCACAGTCGCCGGCCTGGAAGCGGCAAAACGCCGCCGTGCCGAGCTGGATCGCCGGCCGGTGTTGCCGATGCCACCGGACGGCAACGTCGGGCCCGAGATCACCCTGATCGATCGTGAGCAACTCGGGTACCTCGACCACCACGTGCCGGACGGTGCGATCCTGGTTGACGACGATGCCGCCGAAGAGGTCCAGATCAACCCCGAGTGGGTGAAGACGATTCCCGCCGGCCGCCGCGGACAAGCTGTCCTCGCTGCCCTTCCCAAACCAGCAGGACCGCCGCCGATCGGCGACACCGACAATCCGACAGGCGAGCGTCTAACCATCAGCCAGATCGGCAAGCTGTACCGCGAATGGTACGCAAGCGAGCACTGCGATCTGGAAGAATGCACCCGCCAGGCGGACGCGTACAACGCGCGGATCGCCGAGCAGAACGCCCTCGTCCAGGCGAAGCGCAAGGCCCGCGAAGCGGCCGGCCACAAAATCCCGAAGAACTCCCGGCCGTTTCGACTCATCCCCAAGCGAAGCTGGCTGCACTACGCGCCGCGCGGTGTCCGGCGGCACTATCGCGACCACCAGCGCTACTACGACGAATTCGTGCGCTTCATCGGCGACAAGACGATCGACGTTGTCACCGGCGAAGATTTCCGCGGCTTCTACGACCATTGTCACAGGCTCGCCCGGGCGCGAGCCAAGCAGCTCGCACGCCCGGATGCCTCGAAGCGCAAGTCATCGACGCAAGGTAGGAAGAGAACCACCGCGAAGCGGCCGCTCACAAACCCGGATCGGTGGGTAAACCACCGGTTGCAGGCGGTTGCCGGTGCGTTTAATACTACAACGCTACTTTCTGGGCCACTGACAGATGCGTAGGTCGCGTAGCCGTAT